>NZ_JAFMPZ010000588.1 GCF_017353455.1 Streptomyces laculatispora | reverse complement strand
GGCGGAGAACCCGGGCCGGATTGTGCTGGTCGATGTGGATTCCTCGGGTGGGGTGTTCGGGGACGTTGCGGGTGTGGTGCTGGCCTCCGGTGAGCCGGAGGTTGCCGTGCGTGGCGGTGAAGTACTGGTCCCGCGCCTGGTGGAGGTACCCTCCGGTGTTGCTGCGGGTGCGGGTGAGGGTGCGGGTGGGGTGCTGTCGGGTGTGGGTGAGGGTGTGGTGTTGGTGACGGGTGGTACTGGTGGTTTGGGTGGTTTGGTGGCGCGGCATTTGGTGGTGGTGCATGGGGTGCGGCGTCTGGTGCTGGCCGGGCGTCGGGGTTTGGGTGCTCCTGGGGTTGATGTGTTGGTGGGGGAGTTGGAGGGGTTGGGTGCTGAGGTTTCTGTGGTGGCGTGTGATGTGTCGGATCGTGGTGCGGTGGCGTCGCTGGTGGAGGGCATCGGTGCGGGGTTGGTGGGTGTGGTGCATGCCGCTGGTGCGGGCGACAACGGTCTGGTCGGGTCGATGGACGGTGCTCGCCTGGACAGAGTCCTGGGTGCGAAGGCGGATGGTGCGTGGTATTTGCATGAGTTGACGCGGGATCACGGGTTGGCGTTCTTTGTGTTGTTTTCGTCGGCGGGTGGTTCGGTGCTGGCTGCGGGGCAGGCGAATTACGCGGCGGCGAATGTGTTCCTGGACGCGTTGGCGGCGTATCGCCGGGCGGAGGGGTTGCCGGCTACCTCACTCGCGTACGGGCTGTGGGCTGGTGCGGGGATGGGTGAGTGGTTGGGTGAGGCGGATCTTGAGCGGATGAGGCGTCAGGGGTTGCCGGCGTTGGAGCCGGAGCAGGGGCTTGCGTTGTTCGATGCGGGCCTACGCTCCGGCCGGGCTGCTCTGGTCCCGTTGCCGATCGATGTCACGGCACTCCGTACGCGTACCGACACCATCCCCGCCCTCCTGCGCGACCTCGTCCCCACCACCAGGCGGCGCAGTGCAGTGGCCAGGCCGGACGCGGCGTCTCTGCGGCAACGATTCACGCAGGCCGATCAGGCAGGGCAGGAGGCCCTCCTCAAGGCACTCGTCATGGAGCGGGCGGCCGCACTCCTCGGCCACAACAGCGTGGACGCCCTCGACGCCGAAAGGGACTTCCTGGAGGCCGGGTTCGACTCGCTGAGCGCGATGGAACTCCGCAACGTCCTGATGAAGGACACCGGACTGCGGCTTCCTCCGATGGTGGTCTTCGACAGCAAGAGCCCGGCCGAGCTCGCCCGGCTGCTGCACACGGATCTCCTGGCGTCAACGCAGGCCGACGGGGCAGGTCAAGCGGAAGCCTCCGAGGGCGCGGACGGGACGGAGCACGGTTCCGCAGCCGACGGGGCCGAGGCGCCCTCGGTCGGCAGGCCGCCCGAGACGCTTCGCGACCTGTTCCATTCCGCGGTCGTCTCTGGCCGCGCGGACAAGGGATTCGCGCTCCTCCAGGCGGCCGCCGACGTCAGGCCGGGCTTCGGTTCGGTGGACGAGATCGACCGGCTGCCCACCGCCGTCCGGCTCGCGGACGCCTCCCAGGGGCCGCATCTCATCTGCCTCAGCACACCGATGGCCACGGGCGGCGTGCACCAGCACGCACGTCTGGTGTCCCACTTCGGAGGCAGGCACAGGATCTCCGCACTGCCGGTCCCCGGATTCCTCGCGGGCGAGAGCCTGCCCACGTCGTCCGACGCGGCCGTCCAGGCACTCGCGCGAAGCGTGCTGGACGCGGCTGACGGAAAGCCCTTCGTCCTGCTCGGCTACTCGTCCGGAGGCACCCTCGCCTACGCCACCGCCGGCTATCTGGAACGGGAATGCGGGGTGCGCCCGGCGGGCGTCATCCTGCTGGACACGTTCAAGGTGCACGACGGCGGGAGCGACGGCGTCCCCCTCGACGGCCTCGCACTCGGCATGTTCGACAAGGAAGCCGTGTTCGGCCGGTTCGACAGCAGCAGGCTCTCCGCGATGGGCCGCTGGGTGGAACTGGTGCCGCAGCTTCCGCTCACCCCGGTCGAGGCCCCGGTGCTGTTCGTCCAGTGCACCCAGTCCTTCGTACCGGACGGGGATGACGCGTCCCCCGACCTGGGCAGCGGCCGTGCCGAGCCCTGGGAGGCCGGCCACACGCTGCGAACCGTGCGCGCCAACCACTTCACCCTCGTCGAGGACCGCGCCGAGGAAACCGCGCACGTCATCGACGAGTGGCTGGCGTCGGACGAGTGGTCGGCGTCGAACGGGGCAGCGGCCGACGCCGGAGCGACCGAATGACCGAAGGCGTCCGGCCGGACGGGGCGCGACATCCGAGGACCCGCATCGGATCCGCCGGACGGGGCGCGGCACCCGAGGACCCCCATCGGATCCGCCGGACGCGGCTCGGTACCGAAGGAACCGCACATGGTCGTCGGGACGTGGCCGCGACGACCGAGCACACGATCCACGGCTCCCATCCGCAAACAGCGTGAGTGAAGCGAAGCGAGGCGAAGTGACGTGACTGTGGCACCCAGCGCGAAGGGGACCCTGCCGTTCGGCGAGCACGAGACGTGGTACCGGGTGACGGGCGACCTTCGCTCCGACCGGCCCACCCTCGTCGTCGTGCACGGCGGCCCCGGATCCACCCACGACTATCTGCAGAACCTCTCCGACCTGGCCGAAGACGGCTGGTCCGTCGTGCACTACGACCAGATCGGGAACGGCGGCTCGACCCATCTGCTCGACCGGGGGGCAGACTTCTGGACGGTGGACCTGTTCGCCGCCGAACTCGACAACCTGCTCCAGGGTCTCGGGATCGCCGACAACTACGTACTGTTCGGCCAGTCCTGGGGCGGCATGCTCATCACGCACCACGCCGCGGCACGTCCGGCCGGCCTGCGCGGCCTGGTCATCGCCAACTCGCCCGCCTCCTATCCGCTCTGGCTCCAGGAGGCCAAGGTGCTCCGGGACCAGCTCCCGCCCGGCGTCAACGAGACGCTGCTGCGGCACGAGGCCGCCGGAACCACCGAGACGGACGAGTACCACGGGGCCATGCGCACGTTCTACGAGCGGCACGTCTGCCGTCTCGCACCCTGGCCCCGCGACTACCTGGCCTCGTTCTACGAGGTGTACAACGACCCCACCGTCTACTACGCGATGAACGGCCCCAGCGAGTTCCATGTGAACGGCACGCTGCGCGACTGGTCGGTCATCGATCTCTGCCCTGACGTCGACGTGCCCACCCTGCTGATCTCCGGGCGCCACGACGAGGCCACACCCGCGACGGTGCAACCGTTCCAGGACCTCATTCCGGGAGCGCGCTGGGAGATGTTCGAGGAGTCCAGCCACCTGCCGCATCTTGAGGAACCGGAGCACTTCCGCCAGGTCATGAAGGCGTTCCTCCAGGAGATCGCCCCCGGCTGACTCTCCCGCGTCGGCGGCCGTGCCGGTGGGACGGCCGCACGTTGCATAGAGTGCTGAGAACATGCCGCACCTCCGGTGCGGAGTCCCGGGTGTCACCCGCAGCCCTCCACGGCTGTGGGGCTGCAGGCAAGGACGACCGGGACGGTAGTGGTCAGGTAGTCGCAAGGCGGGTCCGGAGTGGTGTACGAGTCCGGGCAGCCTGCCGCGGCAGGGGTATCCCGGGCACGGGTCCGGGGTTTCGTTGAGAGGGTGGTTCTGATGGTCACCGGTCGTGTGGTGCGGTTCGACGGCGTGAAGGGCTATGGGTTCATCGCTCCCGACCACGGAGGCGAGGACGTCTTCCTGCATGTCAACGACCTTCGTATTCCCGAGGCCTCTCTCAGGCCCGGCCTGATGGTCGAGTTCGAGGTCGAGGAGGGCGACCGGGGTCTGAAGGCCTCATCGGTGCAACTCGCCCCCGGCAACGGCAATGGGTCGACAGCGGCACCGGCGTCTGCGTTCTCGGGGCGGCCCGAGTCCCCGAGCAGGCAGGTCGTGGACGGCGACGACGTGTTGTGCGATGTGCTCAACTCGCAGGAGTACGTGCGGGACGTCACGGAAGTGCTGCTGGAATCGGCCCCCGGTCTCACCGCGGCGCACATTCTTCAGGTACGCCAGGGGATGCTGCAGTTCGCCAAGAAGCACGGTTGGGTCGAGGGCTGAGCCAGGCGGGCTGCTCCACGCCGCGGCCCGGGACCACAGGTCCCGGGCCGCGCGGGCACCTGCGGAATCCGTCGGGCGCCTGCGGCATCCGGCGGACACCGCCGGGCCCGTCGCCGGCGCCGCCGCCAGTCGCCCGTCAGCTGTGACGAACGGCACCGGGCCCGGGCCTGTCCGCCCCCGCGTTAGCGCCGGTTAACCTGCCTCTCATGACCGTAACCCTCGAAGTAAGCGGCGGCGTCGGCACGATCCGGCTGGACCGTCCGCCGATGAACGCCCTGGACATCGCCACCCAGGACCGGCTGCGCGAGCTGGCCGAGGAGGCCTCCGCGCGCGACGACGTGCGCGCCGTGGTGCTCTACGGCGGCGAGAAGGTGTTCGCGGCAGGCGCGGACATCAAGGAGATGCAGGCGATGGACCACCCGGCGATGGTGGTCCGGTCCAAGGCACTGCAGGAGTCCTTCACCGCGGTGGCCAGGATTCCCAAGCCCGTCGTCGCGGCCGTCACCGGCTACGCGCTCGGCGGCGGCTGCGAGCTCGCCCTCTGCGCCGACTTCCGGATCGCCGGCGACAACGCCAAGCTGGGGCAGCCGGAGATCATGCTCGGACTGATCCCGGGTGCGGGCGGCACCCAGCGGCTCGCCCGTCTGGTGGGCCCCGCCAAGGCCAAGGACCTGATCTTCACCGGCCGCCATGTGAAGGCCGACGAGGCCCTCACCATGGGCCTGGTGGACCGTGTGGTGCCCGCCGCCGAAGTGTACGAGCACGCGCACGCCTGGGCCGCCAGGCTGGCGAAGGGCCCGGCCCTCGCTCTGCGTGCCGCCAAGGAAGCCGTCGACGCCGGGCTGGAGACGGACATCGACACCGGCCTCACGATCGAGCGGACCTGGTTCGCCGGACTCTTCGCCACGGAGGACCGGGAGCGCGGTATGCGCAGCTTCGTGGACGAAGGGCCGGGCAAGGCCAAATTCCTCTGACCGAACGCTAGTTGGGAACAGATCCCGGCGCGTTCATCCGTGTGGGCGGATTAGCTGAGCCTTAAGGCAACCTTAAGGCTCAGCGCGCCGCCGGTCCTGGCAAACCCGCTCGGGCGCGATGTTCACCCAGGTCAACGAGGGTGTGGGTGGACGCATTCTGCCAGCGGCATATGCCAAGAGGTCGCTGCGGAATTGCTCATTCCGGGTCAGGGATTCCCTCGGAACGGCCCCGGAGTGCCCGCCTTGCAGCCATGATGGTGTCCATGGCGGGCCTGGAGGGTGTGGAGCAGCCGCGACAGCGCAGCAGCGCGACAGCGGCACGGAGGATGCCGGCCGTCGAGGACGAACAGGCGTTCAAGGCGCTGGAGTTGTTCGGAAATCCGACGGAGGACGAAGTCCGGCTGCCCTCCCGCCCGGAGTCCGCGGCCACCGCGCGCCGGCTCACTTCCTGTGTGGTGCTCCGCCAGTGGGGGCTCTCCCCGCAGACCGGCGAACACGCTGTTCTGCTCGTGTCCGAACTCGTCGGCAACGCGGTGCGGCACACCGGCGCCAGGGTTTTCGGTCTGCGGATGCTGCGCCGCCGCGGCTGGATCAGGATCGAGGTGCGCGACCCCTCGCGCGGACTGCCGTGCCTCATGCCCGTCCAGGAGATGGACATCAGTGGACGGGGCCTCTTCCTCGTCGACAAACTCTCCGACCGGTGGGGCGTGGATCTGCTGCCGCGCGGCAAGATCACCTGGTTCGAGATGCGGATCTCCGACCGCTGACGGCCCCTGGGTGACGGCCCCCGGGTGACTGCCCGGACGGCTCCGGATGCACAGAAGCCCCCGGTTCGGCCGTGGTGCGGCGGTGCGGGGGCTGCTGTGTGGGGGCCGTGAAATGGGGGGTGTGTTCACGGCCGCTTATGACGGCCCGGCTCGGGTCAATGCGGGTCGTGTCACCGACTATGGCAGACGGGCGACTCCATCGCCAAAGCCTTAAAACGCCCATACCGTGAAGAATCAGCGCATTTGCGCGATGAATCACAGGTGTGCTGGGTCACTTGCCTGGAAATCTATGAATGCCGAACGGTCTCTGCGAGTGATTCATCGATCACCAAGGGCGTGGGTGGTGCGCATCCGTGTGACCTGCGGAAGCGGGGGAAAGGGTCAAGTGTCACTTTTCTGACATTACGCACTTACTGTTCTGCACATGAACGACTCCGACGCACCGGTGCACCGCCGCAGCGCCCTGCGCGCAGGAGCAGGGGCCGCCCTCGCCGCAGCCCTCGCCACCGGTTGCGGAGACCGGGACACTGCTGGGACATCGGCGAAGACCCTCACCCACCCGGAGCCGAAGAAACCGGCCGCCACCGTCGGAG
>NZ_JAFMPZ010000239.1 GCF_017353455.1 Streptomyces laculatispora | reverse complement strand
CCCGTCCGGCGATTGAGGACATCGTTTCCGCGCACAACAAAGCTGCCCCCGCCCCCCGTTGAAGGGGAGGCGGGGGCCGCGGGGGCCGTGCGGGGTCAGGCCGTCGTCAGCGGCCTGATCGCCGTCGGCGCGTGGCCCGGCTCCGACGCGACGTCCTCGAACTCGTTGACCGACGCGATGTCCGTACCGCTCATCGCGATGTTCGTGACCCGCTCCAGGATCGCCTCGACGACCACCGGCACCCGGAACTCCGCCGCCAGCTTCTTGGCCTCCTCGAAGGCCGGGAGCAACTGGTCCGGCTCGGTGACCCGGATCGCCTTGCAGCCCAGGCCCTCGACGACCTTGACGTGGTCCACGCCATAGGCGCCCAGCTCCGGCGAGTTGATGTTCTCGAACTCCAGGTTGACCTGGAAGTCGATGTCGAAGTTGCGCTGCGCCTGGCGGATCAGCCCCAGGTAGGAGTTGTTCACCAGGACGTGCACGTACGGGATGTTGTGCTGCGCGCCGACCGCCAGCTCCTCCAGCATGAACTGGAAGTCGTAGTCACCGGAGAGCGCGACGACGGAGCCCTCGGGGTCGGCCGTCGCGACGCCCAGCGCGGCCGGGATGGTCCAGCCGAGCGGGCCCGCCTGACCGCAGTTGATCCAGTGGCGCGGCCGGTAGACGTGCAGCATCTGCGCGCCCGCGATCTGGGAGAGGCCGATCGTGGTGACGTACCGGGTCTCGGGACCGAAGGCCCGGTTCATCTCCTCGTACACCCGCTGCGGCTTCAGCGGCACGTGGTCGAAGTGCGTACGGCGCTGGAGGGTCGCCCTGCGCTCCTGCGTGGACGCGGCCCACTGCGAGCGGTCCTTCAGCTCGCCGGCCGCCTTCAGCTCGCGCGCCACCTCGACGAACAGCTCCAGCGCCGCCTTGGCGTCGGAGGCGATACCGAGGTCGGGGGCGAAGATCTTGCCCAGCTGGGTGGGCTCGATGTCGACGTGGACGAACTTCCTGCCCCGCGTGTAGACGTCCAGCTTGCCGGTGTGACGGTTGGCCCAGCGGTTGCCGATGCCGAGGACGAAGTCGGACTCCAGGAAGTTCGCGTTGCCGTAGCGGTGCGAGGTCTGGAGGCCGACCATGCCGGCGTTCAGCTCGTGGTCGTCGGCGAGGATGCCCCAGCCCATCAGGGTCGGGACGACCGGGACGCCGGTCAGTTCGGCGAACTCCACCAGGAGTTCGGACGCGTCGGCGTTGATGATGCCGCCGCCCGCGACGAGCAGCGGCCGCTCGGAGGCGTTCAGCATCTCCAGCGCGCGCTCGATCTGCTTGCGGCTCGCGGCGGGCTTGTGCACCGGCAGCGGCTCGTACAGATCGGGGTCGAACTCGATCTCGGTCAGCTGCACATCGATCGGCAGGTCGATGAGGACCGGGCCGGGACGGCCGGTGCGCATGAGGTGGAAGGCCTGCTGGAAGACGCCGGGGACCTGCGCGGCCTCCAGGACGGTGGTGGCCGCCTTGGTGACCGGCTTGGCGATCGACGCGATGTCGACGGCCTGGAAGTCCTCCTTGTGGAGGACGGCGGTCGGGGCCTGGCCGGTGATGCACAGGATCGGGATCGAGTCGGCGATGGCGGAGTAGAGGCCGGTGATCATGTCGGTGCCGGCGGGTCCCGACGTACCGATGCAGACGCCGATGTTCCCCGGGCGGGCCCGGGTGTAGCCCTCCGCCATGTGGGAGGCGCCCTCGACGTGGCGGGCGAGCGTGTGATGAACCCCGCCGGAGGCCTTGAGGGCCGCGTAGAAGGGGTTGATCGCCGCGCCCGGCACACCGAACGCGTTGCTGACGCCTTCGCGCTTGAGGATCTCAACTGCCGCTCGGGCAGCGGTCATTCGAGGCATTGAGTGCTCCTGCTCGGACCTGGGTGGAGTCGGGCTCTGTCGCGCCACCTGAGAGCGCCAATTCCGCATTACGGAAAATTGATTCTGCTATACGGAAGCAAATCTAAAGTGCGCCCGGACCGTCGTCAAGAGAGGCGGCGGAGTGCGGCCCGAGCGGAAGCGGCCTCGCGAAGTGGCTCAAGTCCCTCCCCGGGACCTCGCTCTTGGTGGAGCATGGGGGTACGGAGCGGAGCCGGCCCGGATTCCGGGCCGCCCGCGGTCCGTGCGGCGGAAGGAGGCCATGGTGGAGTCAGTGCCGGTACGGTGCCCGGCCTGCCGCCGCGACCACATGTACGTCACACCCACCTACCCGTGCCCGTGCGGCTCCCCGACCGCCCCGCCGCTGTTGCGCGACGCCCCCGTCACGGCGATCACCCACCGCACCTGGAACGACGACTGGGTGACGGTGCGCTGCCGCGCCTGCGGGCGTCACGACCAGTGGCCGCAGCCCGAGCTGTGCTGCCCGTGCGGTGCGGTGCTGCGGATCCCGGTCCGCCCGGTGGCGTCCCCCGGCCGCCCGCCGGGGACCGGGTCGCGGCCGGTGCGCCCGTCGCACATCCCGCTGCCGCGTACGGCCGCGGCCCCGAGGCCGGCGTTCCGGCCGCTGACGATCCGTACCGCACGCGACGCGGTCGGCGCCGCCGCGCTGTATCTGAAGTGGCTCGGCTACCGGGATGTCGTCCAGCCCGCCGAACGCCCCTCGTCCCGGATCGACCTACGGGCGGCGGGGCTGATCGCCCAGGTCGACTCCACCACCAGGGCCACCGCACTGCGCGATGTCGAATGCCTGTGGCTCAACGCGCTGAGCGCCTCGGTCTCCGCGGTGCTCTTCTCGCTCGCCGGCTACGCGCAGGAGGCCCGGGAGCGCGCGGACGGGCTCGGCATCCCGCTCTTCGTCATGGATCTCACCGGGACCCCGCAGCCGGTGAACAGCCCGGCGGACGAACTCGTCAGCACGGGCGCCTGAGCGCGGACCCGTACCGCCCGGCGGGCAGCCCGTTCCATAATCAGGTATGCGCATCCGCCCCGCCCGACGCCCGGATCTCCCGCTGCTCCAGGACATCGAGCGTGCCGCCGGAGAGCCCTTCCGCTCCCTCGGCATGTCCTGCGTGGCCGACGACGAGCCGCCGCCCCTGGACGTCCTCGACGAGTACCGCCGGGCCGGCCGCGCCTGGGTGACCGTCGGCGCCGACGACCGGCCACTGGGCTATCTCGTCGCCGACCCGGTCGACGGCGCCGCCCATATCGAGCAGGTCTCGGTCCACCCGTCGGCCGCCCGGCGCGGACTGGGCGGCGGCCTCATCGTCCATACGGAGAGCTGGGCGGCTGCCGAGGGCCTGGCCGCGCTCACCCTCACCACGTTCTCCCACGTCCCGTGGAACGCGCCGTACTACGCCCGGCTCGGCTTCCGCGCGCTGGCGGAGGCCGAACTCACGGACGGGCTGCGGAAGATCCGGGCCGAGGAGGCGGAGCACGGGCTGGACCGGTGGCCGAGGCTCTGCATGCGGCGCGACGTGCCGCACCTCACAGAAATCAACCGGCCACAGTGAGTGCTATCGGTCACGTTCGAGCCAGGGGCCACAGATGTTCGGTCGGTTGTCGGTGGCGGGCCTTACAGTGGGGCGCATGGTCTTAACTCCACGGCTTTCTCCACCCACACCCAATGCGCCGGCGCACGCCCCGCAGCACGCACACCTCGCCCAGCCGACCCACCCCGCCGCCGTCGAGGCTAACGAGGCGATCCGCGCGCTCGTCGACGCCCGCGCCGGGCAGGACTGGTCATCCGTGGAGTCCGCCGCGTACGAGGTGCTCCTGATCGAGTGGGCGGCCGCCACCCGGCACGCCGTCACCGGCGACATCATTGAGGCCGCCTGACGGCGCCCGGTCCCTACCGGCCGTAGTTCTCACGCAGTTCGATCTTCCGGACCTTCCCGCTGACCGTCATCGGGAAGGTTTCGAGGATCTCCAGCAGCCGCGGCACCTTGTAGTGCGCCAGCTGTCCGCGGCAGAACGCCGCCACCTCCTCCAGGGTCGGCGGGTCCGCCGGGTCCCCGGGAACGACGCAGGCCAGGATCTCCTCGCCGTACCGCTCGTCCGGCACCCCCACGACCTGCACATCCGCGATCTTGGGGTGGCCGTAGAGGAACTCCTCGATCTCGCGCGGATACACGTTCTCGCCACCGCGGATGATCATGTCCTTGATCCGGCCGACGATCTGCACATAGCCGTCCTCGCGCATCACCGCGAGGTCCCCGGTGTGCATCCAGCGCCCCGCGTCGATCACTTCGGCGGTCCGCTCGGGCTGCTCCCAGTAGCCGAGCATCACGCTGTAGCCGCGGGTGCAGAGTTCGCCCGAGGCGCCGCGCTCCAGCGTCACGCCCGTCGCCGGGTCGACGACCTTGACCTCGATGTGCGGCAGCACGCGGCCGACGGTGCCGGTGCGGCGCTCCAGGTCGTCGTCGCGGCGGGTCTGGGTGGAGACCGGGGAGGTCTCCGTCATCCCGTAGCAGATGGACACCTCGTCCATGTGCATCTCGGCGACGACCCGCTTCATCACCTCGACCGGGCAGGGCGATCCGGCCATGATGCCGGTCCGCAGCGAGGAGAGGTCGTACGAGGCGAAGCCGGGGAGGTTCAGCTCGGCGATGAACATGGTGGGAACGCCGTACAGCGAGGTGCAGCGCTCCTGCTGGACGGCGGCCAGCACGGCGGCGGGCTCGAAGGCGGGGGCCGGAATCACGATGCAGGCGCCGTGCGAGGTGATGCCGAGGTTGCCCATGACCATGCCGAAGCAGTGGTAGAAGGGGACCGGCAGACAGACCCGGTCCTGCTCGGTGTAGGCGACCAGCTCCCCCACGAAGTAGCCGTTGTTGAGGATGTTGTGGTGGGAGAGGGTGGCGCCTTTGGGGAAGCCGGTGGTGCCCGAGGTGTACTGGATGTTGATCGGGTCGTCGCAGGACAACTGGGCCTCGCGTGCGGCGAGTTGTTCCGGGCTCACCGATCCTGCGGCCGTCCGCAGCTCGTCCCAGCTGGGGTCGCCGATGTAGTGGACGGCGCGCAGCGCGGGGCAGTTCGCGCGGACCACGTCCACCAGGGCCCGGTAGTCGCTGGTGCGGTGCGCGAGCGTGGCGACCAGGATCGAGATCCCGGCCTGCTTCAGCACGTACTCCAGCTCGTGCGCCCGGTACGCGGGGTTGATGTTGACCATGACGGCGCCGATCCGAGCGGTGGCGTACTGGACGAGCACCCACTCGGGGCAGTTGAGCGCCCAGATCCCGACCCGGTCCCCCTTGGCCACCCCGGACGCCATCAGCGCACGGGCCAGCTCATCGACGTCCGCGCCGAGTTCCGCATACGTCCAGCGTCGCCCGGAGGCCACGTCGACCAGCGCCTCGCGCTCACCGAACGCCTCGGTCGCCCGGTCGAGGTTGCGCCCGATGGTGTCGCCGAGCAGGGCGGTGGCGCCGGTGCCGTGGGCGTAGGACAGCTCGGTCACGTCAGGTCCCCCTCGGCGTACTCCGTGCCCGTGCCCCGGGCCGTGGCCTCACGCAGCTCGATCCGGCGGATCTTTCCGGAGACGGTCTTGGGCAGCTCGGCGAACTCCAGCCGGCGGATCCGCTTGTACGGGGCGAGGACGGCACGGGAGTGCGCGAAGAGCACCTTGGCCGTGTCGGGTCCGGGCTCCCAGCCCTCGGCGAGCACGACGTACGCCTTCGGGACGGCGAGCCGTACCGGGTCG
>NZ_JAFMPZ010000238.1:10656-12197 GCF_017353455.1 Streptomyces laculatispora | reverse complement strand
CCTCGTCGAGCAGCGGAACGTCGGCAGGGGTCCAGGTCCCTTCGCCGGGGGCGCGCCGGATGGCTTCGGCGTCCTCGGCCGGTACGTACAGGGGGCCGGCCAGGTAGTCGGAGAGGAACCGCTCCGGGGTGAGGGGCGGCCACAGCTCGTCGACGGCGGAGTGCACCTCCTTGCTGACGGCGACGTTGCTGCCGAGCTGGGCGATGTCGTCGGGACCGAGGAAGTTGGGACCGCCGTGCGGGTCGGCGCCGATGCGCTCGGTGAGCTGCGAGGTCAGGGCGTCGATGATCCGGAACGCGAAGTGCGGGCGGGCGAGGTTGTGGGGCAGGAGGGTGTCGCGGGCCGCCTGCCGGGCCTCGTACGCGATCTCCCAGTCGAGGACGAGGTCGCCGTCATCGTGCGCGATGACCAGCGGGGCGCCGGGCTCGGGCAGCTGCTGCCGGTCGCGGACGGCGAGGGCGAGTGCCTCCGCCATCGCCGCGCCGCCCTTGACTGCGGCGGCGCGGCGGGTGTCGGTGCCGCCGGCGTGGACCCCGGGGAAGAGCTCGGCCTGGGTGGCGAGCAGGACACCGGTCTCGCCGAGCGCGGGCAGCACCTCGCCGATGTAGCGCAGGAAGGCCGGGTTGGGGCCCACGATCAGGACGGCGCGCTTGGCGAGCAGCTCGCGGTGCTCGTACAGCAGGAAGGCGGCCCGGTGCAGCGCCACCGCTGTCTTGCCGGTGCCGGGACCGCCCTCGACGACGAGAACACCGCGGTGCGGCGCACGGATGATGCGGTCCTGCTCCGCCTGGATGGTCCGCACGATGTCGCCCATGCGGCCGGTGCGGGCGGAGTTCACGGCGGCGAGCAGTACGGCGTCGCCGCTCGGGTCCTCGAAGCCGGTGCGCTCCCGGTCCCCGACGTCGAGGATCTCGTCGTGCAGTTCGGTGACGACCCGGCCCTCGGTGGTGATGTGCCGGCGCCGGCGCAGCCCCATGGTGGTGTGACCGGTGGCGAGATAGAAGGGGCGGGCCACCGGCGCGCGCCAGTCGATCAGCAGAGGTGTGTGCGCGGTGTCGTCCTCGCGGATTCCGACCCGGCCGATGTGGTGGGCCGCGCCGCTGGAGAGATCGATGCGGCCGAAACACAGCGAGCCGTCCACGGCATTCAGGGCAGCGAGCAGACCTGAGCGTTCAGCGACGAGCACATCGCGCTCGTGACGGGCCTGCAGACCCGTTCCGACCGGCGTCAGCGCGTCCTGGACCTGCTGGGCGGCTTCTCCGCGCAGCGCGTCGACACGGTCGTAGAGCCGGTCGATGAATCCCTGCTCCTTCTGCAATTCGGAGCTTTCCCGAGTTGACAAAATGGCTCCCTGCCGGATATGGTTTTGCTTAGTGGCCCCCGGTGAGGGGCCTTTTCTGTGGGCGCACAGAAACACTTAATATACTCGGGAGAATCCCCGGTCCGCAATTGCGGACCGGGGATTTCTTGTGTCTCCGGACAGTCGGTTTCCCTGCCCCGGACGGCTCGGCGGGGGCTGCGGCGTGGGTCAGTTCCAGCGG
>NZ_JAFMPZ010000238.1:0-10631 GCF_017353455.1 Streptomyces laculatispora | reverse complement strand
TCCGTCGACGTCTTCGGCAGCGGGTCCCCTCCGGACGGCGGGTCGGTCGCCTCGGTGAGGTCGAACGCCCAGGAGCGGGCGCGGCTGAGGTCGACGGGGGACGCGCCGCCGGCGCCGCCGGCGGAGGTGTACTGATGGGCTGCCCAGTCGGGGTAGTGGCCGCCGAGGTCGGGCGCGCCGGGCCAGGTGCCGTCGTTGGCTCCCCAGGAGGCCGCCCACAGGTGGGCGCCGGCGGCGACGGTGGCGGTCCAGGTGCCCGCGCGCAGTGCGCCGGTGCTGATGTAGAACCAGGGCACATAGCTTCCGACGCGTTCGCGTACCCGGTTGAACCAGGTGGACACATCGGCGTCGTTCCACAGGCGGGTGGAGTCGTCGAGCACCTCCACGTCGAGCGCGAGCACGTCGCCGACGCGGTAGTCGTGCAGATGGTCCACGAAGTAGTCGGCCGCTGCGGCGGGGCCGAGGAAGTCTCCCGACAGCCAGTAGTGACCCACCCGCAGTCCCGCGGCGCGGGCGCCGTCGACATGGCCGGGATACGAGGACGAGGTGTAGGGGCCCTCGGTGAGCTGGCATCCGCCGGCCTTGACGATGACGAACCGCCGGCCTTCCGCGGCGGCGCGGGCGTAGTCGATGCCCAGCTGGTTGTTCGAGACGTCCAGGCCCTCCAGGTCTGCTGCCCGGGCGCGGGGCGGGCCGGCCGCGGTTGCGGGGCCGGCTGCCGTGAGTATCCCGGCCGGGGCGAGGGCCGTTGCCGCGGCGGCGCGAATCAGGGTTCTCCTGCGCATGTTTCCTCCGGTGAGGTGTGGGGCTCCCAGGAGTGGACGGGCCATGTGCCGATCGAGGATGTGTCATGTGCATATCGAAATCTATGCGCGTAGGTTACCGTGGCTCCGCCTCGCTCTGGCCAGTCAAGTCGCAGTGATATCAAGGGAGTTGCCGTGCAGAAGAACCATGGGTCCGACGACGGCCAGGGGAGTCGGCCGCGGATCGAGATGAGCCGGCGCACGCTACTGAGGGGCTCGGTCACCACGCTCGGTCTGGCGGCCGGCGGCGTGCTGTTCTCTGGGAATGCCGCCCAGGCGCTGGACATCTACAACCCGTTCAGCGGATACCGGATCACCGGTACCTGGCAGGACCACCTCAACGACGGCTCGTTGGGTGGAATCGACTACGGGATGGGCGTCGGCACCGCGCTGCCGGCCGCGGGCGCCGGTGTCATCACCAATATTCCGGACAACGGTACCGGTGGACACACGGTGACCATCACCCACAGCGACGGGTACCGGACGCAGTACATGCACCTGTCCCAGTTCCTGCTGGCCAACGGCGCCTCGGTCGGAAAGGGAGGGATCGTCGGGTACTCCGGCGGTGCCGTCGGAGCCCCCGGCTCGGGAAGCTCCACCGGACCGCACGTGCACTGGCATCTGATCACGCCGGGCGGTACCCGGGTCAACCCGCTGGACTACCTGGGCGGAGGAGGCGGCGGTGGGCTGCCGAAGACGTCGACGGAGCAGGATGGTGTTCCCGGTCCGGTGATGTGGCAGCGGACGCAGAACTGGCTGCGGATCGAGTCCGGTTACACCGGCCCGATCGACGGGGTCCCCGGGCCCCACACGTATGCCGCGCTCCAGCAGAACCTGCGTAACTGGGGCTACACCGGACCCATCGACGGCGTACCCGGTACCAACACCTGGGCAGCCCTCCAGCGACTCGCCGCCCAGAACGGCTACACCGGCCCCATCGACGGCGTGATGGGCCCCAACTCCTGGCGCGGCTTCAGCCACTTCATCAACCAGGACCGCTGGAACTGACCCACGCCCCCGCAGGGCATCGGCGGGCCCCGGTTGCCCTGCGGGACTCTGGACAGCCCTTAGGCTTCTGGTCATGAACACGGCTTCGACCGGCGGCAGGACCCCCGGGCCCGTCATCCTGGACGCGATGGAGCTGACGTCCGATCAGGGCCTCGGCGCCCGGTTCGCGGCGTCGGCCCATCGCATCCTGGCGGACCTGGTCCGTCAAGGCGCCGCACTGGGGTGGGTCGATCCCCCCTCGCCCGACGAGGTGGCGGAACTCCTCGACCACGTCTTCTCCGCGGTGCACGCGGGCGATGCCGCCCTGCGCGCCGCCTACCTGGACCGTCAGCTCGTCGGGCTGGGGTACTGGCTGCGCCACACGCGGCCCACCCATCGTCCGCACGCCGATCTCGAAAAGATCGCGGTGGCTGCCGCTGCCCACGGTCGCGGCATCGGCCGGGCGCTGACCGCCGCGCTGATCGCCGACGCCGAGCAGGCGGGGATCGAGGTCCTCACGCTGGACGCCCGCGGCGACAACAGCGCCGCCCTGCACCTCTACCGGTCGCTGGGCTTCACCGAGTACGGGCGTCTGCCCGGCTTCGTCGCCGTCGGTGAACTCCGCTACGACAAGGTCTTCTGCATGATGGACTTCCGCCACGAGGGGTGACTCCCGTGTTAAGGAAGGAGTGTGACGGCACGGACGCGTGAGGGCGTGAGGGTATGGAAGCTGCCCGCTCGCGCGGCCTGGCCCTAAGCTGCCGGCTGACACCGGCACCATTCCCGACTCAGGAGCGCGCAAGATGTTCGACCCCGTCCAGAAGCACCCGTACCCCGACGCGTTCCGGCCGGACGAAGCGCCTGCACCGCACGCACTGCTCGCACCACTGACCGGGTTCCTGGGCACCTGGGCCGGGCGGGGCCGCGGTGAGTACCCGACGCTCGCCGAGGAGTTCCGGTACGCGCAGGAGGTGACCTTCAGTCATGACGGGCGGCCCTTCCTCCACTACGAGGCGCGCGCCTGGCTGCTGGACGCGGACGGTGCCCCGCTGCGGCCGTCGGCCCGGGAGAGCGGCTGGTGGCGGATGCAGCCGGACGGGCGCGTGGAAGCGCTGATCACCCAGCCCACCGGTATCGCGGAGATCCTGACCGGCCGCGCGGCCGACGGCGCGGCCGACCTCGCCACCCATCAGGTCGCTCTCGCTCCCACAGCGAAGGAAGTCAGCGCCACCCGCCGCCGCTACACCCTGACGGACGACGGCACGCTCGAATTCGTCCATGACCTCGCGGCGGTCGGTCAGCCGCTCCAGCACCACCTTTCGGCGCAGCTCCGACGCGAGGGCGGAAGCTGAGCCCTCAGGGGCGGTGCGCCGGGGCGGTGCCGACTTCCTCGCCGGTGTGGTGACTTCCGTGCCGGTGTGGTCAGTTGGGCTCCGCCCGGCCTGACCCCGCCCGCGTTCACGCCTTTGTCAGGACGTCCCGCAGCCGGGCCGCGTACGCCCGCGGATGCGTGGTGTTGCCGTTGTGTCCGCCGGGGAACGTGACGACTTCCCGGCCGACCAGCTCGGCGAGGCTCTGTGCGCACTGTCCGACGAAGACCGAAGGCGCCGTGGCGCTGCCGCTCGCGGGCGCGATGTGTACGGGAGTCACCCGCAGCGCTTCCTGGTCGAGCTCGGCGTCGATGACCGCGGTGCGGCGGTCCACGAGCAGGCCGACCAGTTCGGTGCTGCGGTCCGCGTCGCCCTCACCGCTCTGGGAGACGAGCGCAGCGGGCCGGAGCCGCGGACTTCGTAGTGGAGCGTGGCGCCGTCTGTCGTGAGGCTCTGCACGGGTCCATCCGCGCCCCCTGTTCGACCGCGCCCCGGGGCGCCGCTTCCAGGCTGCCTAAATGTCCTGATTGTGCAATTAGTCGGAGTTGCCGCTATTTAACCCACAGGGCACCTTTTCTGCGGCTCAAAGGTTATCAATAACTAGCAAATCGCCCGTTTCGGGCGCAGTGGTCAGCATCACTTTCCCGGCCCCCGGACGCGGGGTGTCCGCCTTCGGTTCCCTGTTGCGCCAAGAAAATTGACTTCCCCGGGAAGGCCTGATGGTGAGTATTTCCTTTAATTGATCTTGCGAATCAATTGAGATCCAGAATTCAGGGCTTGTTTCGCTCGGCGTTTCTCGCTTACGGTCACCGTCAATCCGGATGGAACGCCGAATCCTGCCGCCGTCCGGAAACCCGACCCACTCACGTACGGCAGGAGCGGGGGACCCAGGTTTGCCGCCGGTCCGGTATCCGGAGCGGCTAGGGGTGAAGTCGCCATCACGGGCGGCCGGACATCTCCAGTCCGAACCCGACAGCTCACCTCGCAGGCGGCGGAGAGGAAATGCGCCATGCCCATCATGGGTAAGAACCGTCGTTCCAAGTCCACCTCCCTGACCCGCGGTTTCATCGCCGTGAGCACGGGCGGAGTCGTTCTCGCGCTCCCCCTGATCGGGGCCGGATCGGCTTCTGCCGCACCGGCACACCCTGTCGTCGCAGAAAAGTCGGCGGCCTCGACTTCCGTTGCTGCCAAGGAAATTGCCGTCCGCAAGGCGGAGTCCACCGTCTATTCCGTGGTCTCCGGTGATTCGCTTTCCAAGATCGCCCAGGGACATTCCCTCAGTGGCGGCTGGGAGCGGCTCTACCAGGACAACCGGAGTGCGGTCGGTGGAAACCCCGATCTGATTTACCCGGGGCTCAAGCTGACCATCGGTGCCAAGTCCGCGGCTGTCGCGCCCAAGGCGGCCCCCGCGGCCGAATCGAAGGCAAAGCCCGCGACCGAGTCCAAGCCCACGGCCGATGCCTCGCAGTCGTCCGACCGGGCCGAGGGCACCGACCGTGCCGACCGGTCCCAGCGGACGGCCACGCCCCTCGCTGAGAAGACCGCAGCCACCGCTCCGGCGCGGGCCGCGACGGCGTACACCGACGACCTGGACGGCTGGATCAAGGAGTCGCTGGCCGTGATGGCCCAGAACGGCATCCCCGGCAGCTACGACGGCATCTACCGCAACGTCATCCGCGAGTCCTCGGGCAACCCGCAGATCGTCAACAACTGGGACTCGAACGCCGCCGCCGGCACCCCCTCGAAGGGCCTCCTCCAGGTCATCCAGCCCACCTTCGAGGCCTACCACGTGGCCGGTACGTCGATGGACATCCTCGACCCCGTCGCCAACATCACCGCCGCGTGCAACTACGCCGCCGCCACGTACGGCTCGATCGACAACGTGTTCGGGGCCTACTGACATAGCGCGGATCCGCCTTCGGGAGAAGCCGGGCACAGGGGTGGGAAGGAGCCGATCGGCTCCTTCCCACCCCTTTTCGTGTGTCGTACAACCCTTGCGCCTCATGGGCGGTCGAACGGGGCGCCAGGAAGGTAACGGGCCTTTCCCGGCGTCCCCCCGGACTCGCCCGGTCATCCTTGAACCGAGGAGCCGCTCGTGCGCACCAACCGTTCGGCCGCCGTTGTCGCGGCCGCGTTTCTCCTGATGGCAGGGGCCGGCATCGCCGCGCCCTCCGCCTACGCCGGCACTCCTGGCGGAACGCACGCGAACGACCGCAACACAGATTTCAACGGCGACGGATACGAGGACGTGCTCACCGGCGCGTCCGGCGGGACCGTCGGCGGGAAGAAGGGCGCGGGCTACGTGACCGTGCAGTACGGCGCGAAGACGGGCATCGGGACCTACAACCCCGTGGTGCTCAGCCAGAACACCGCCGGGGTGCCGGGGGCTGCCGAGGCGGGTGACGGCTTCGGCAGCGCGCTCGCCACCGGCGACCTCGACGGGGACGGCTACGACGACGCGATCGTCGGCCTGCCCGGCGAGGACATCGAGCCGGTGACCGACGCGGGCGGCATCGTCGTGCTGTGGGGCTCCCCGAAGGGGCTCTCGGGCGCGGACAGCGACTGGCTTCAGGCCGATCAGCTCGTGGTCGGCGCCCGGTTCGGCAGCGCTCTCGCGGCGGCACACTTCAGCCCCGACATCCCGGGTGACCAACTGGCCGTGACCGACCGCGACAACCTCACCCTGTACCAGTACGACGCGGCGCCGCAGGGCAGGTCCGCGCAGTTGGTGCCCGCGACGCGCCACCGCCTGACCCCCGGCACCCCGGGCCGCCCGATCGCGCCCAGGGCCATGACCACCGGCGACTACGACGGCAACGGCCTCGCCGATCTCGCCATCGCCGGAGTGACCACGGGCAAGGAACCGGGCCACGGCTGGTCGTCGCTGTTCCTCGGCGATGTCCAGGGACTCCGCTACGAGGGCGATCTGCGCGGCGGCCCGGCCGTCGCATCCGGTGACATCAACAACGACGGCTACGACGACCTCGTCACCGGGGAGCCGAACAGTCCCGACGACGGCGGCGCGGCCATGACCGGTGGAGTCGTCGGCGTGTACTACGGCAGCGCCGGCGACGGGCCGGCCGGCGCCGAGGGCCCGGGCACCCCGCCGGTGTGGTGGACGCAGGACACCCCGGGCATCCCGGGCAAGGCCGAGGCCGGCGACGGCTGGGGAAGCGACCTCTCCGTGGCGGACGTCAACGGCGACGGGTACGCGGACGTGGCGATCGGCGCACCGGGCGAGGACATCTACGACGTCGTGGACGCAGGCGCCGTGTGGGTGCTGCGCGGCTCGGCCGACGGGCTGACCGCCGCCGACGCGGCCTCCTGGGACCAGAACTCGGGGTTCGTCCTGGGCGTGGCGGAGAAGGGCGACCACTGGGGAGGCCAGGTCCGGCTGAGCGACCCGGACAGGAACGGCCGCCTCGGCCTGCTGGCCGCAGCGCCGGGTGAGGACGCGGGCAACGGCGTCATCTGGGCGTTCCGGGCGAACACGAGCGGCGTGACGATCCGCGAGGGGTGGACCTTCGACGGCGGATCGCTCGGCGGCCCGGCGGCCGGCGCCGCGTTCGGATCCGCGATCGACGAGTAACGGCGGGCCGGGTGACCGGGGCGGAGCCTGCGAGCCCGCCCCGGTCACCCTCCCCAACCGGGTGGGCGAAGGCACTATGAACCTTTCATCCCGCGCGCTACCCTCCGCCGCATGATTTCCACGGTGGTCTGGGGTACCGGCAATGTCGGCCGCGCGGCCATCCGCGCCGTCGAGGCCCATCCGGCCCTGAAACTGGCGCATGTGCTCGTCCACGATCCCGGCAAGGTGGGCCGCGACGCGGGCGGCCTCTGCGGGCTCGGCCGTGATCTGGGCGTCGCGGCGACCGACGACATCGACGCGGTGCTGGCCGCCGCTCCCGGCGCGGTGGTGTACGCGGCATCCGGGGACATCCGCCCCGACGAGGCGCTGGCCGACATCACCAGGGCGGTCCGGACGGGCGCGGTGGTCGTCACCCCCGCCCTGTACGCGCTCTACGACCAGCGGGGCGCCCCGCCGGAGCTGCGCGAACCGGTCCTGGCCGCCGTCGCCGACGGCGGCGGCTCGCTGTTCGTCTCCGGCGTCGACCCCGGCTGGGGCAACGACGTGCTGCCCCTGCTGATCAGCGGACTCGGGACCACGGTCGACGTGATCCGCTGCCAGGAGATCTTCGACTACTCCACCTACGACCAGCCCGACTCGGTCCGCCACCTGATCGGCATGGGACACCCCATGGAGTACGAGCCGCTGATGCTCGCGGCCTCCGTCCCGACGATGGTGTGGGGCGGGCAGATACGCCTGATGGCCAGGGCCCTGGGCGTGGAGCTCGACGACATCCGCGAGACCATGGCCCGGCGGCCGCTGGAGACGACGGTGAGCACCCGGACGATGGGCGAGTTCGAGGCGGGCACCCAGGGCGCGGTGCGCTTCGAGGTTCAGGGCATCGTCGAGGGCGAGCCCCGCATCGTCATCGAGCACATCACCCGCATCCACCCGTCCTGCGCCCCGGACTGGCCGGCACCGCCCGACGGCGCCGGTGCCCACCGCGTGATCATCGAGGGCCGTCCGCGCATCGAGGTCACCGTCGAGGCCACCGACGAGGGCGAGAACCGCTCGGCGGGCGGCAACGCCACCGCGGTCGGCCGGCTGGTGAACGCCATCGACTGGCTGGTGGACGCGGAACCCGGACTCTACGACGCACTCGACGTCCCCCTGCGCCCCGCAGCCGGCAGACTCGGAAGGAAACAGCCATGATCATCGACATACCCGAGGGCCAGGAACCGATCGGATACGTGTGGGGTGACATGGTCCCGGGCATCGGGATGGCCGCCGCGAACTTCTCCCTGTCGGTGTACGAGCACACCTCGCTGGGCCTGCGTGAGTTCGAGGCCGCCCGGCTGCGGATCGCGCAGATCAACGGGTGTCTGTTCTGCCTCGACTGGCGCACCGAACGGGACGGCGAAAAGGTCGAGGAGGAGTTCGCCGACGCGGTGAACGAGTGGCGTACCGCCGGGGACTTCGACGACCGGACCCGGCTGGCCGCCGAGTACGCGGAGCGCTACGCCCTGGACCACCACGGTCTGGACGAGGAGTTCTGGAGCCGGATGACCGCGCACTACAGCCAGCGCGAGATCGTCGAGCTGAGCATGAGCATCGGCTCCTGGCTGGCGTTCGGCCGGCTCAACCACGTACTGGGGCTCGACGCGGTGTGTGTGCTGCCCGGCCACTGAGGGGCTGCCGGGTGACCTCCGGTCGGAGGTCACCCGACAGCCTCTGAGCCCGACGCCCCGGGCCCGTCTGTTCCCGCCCGTGCCCGGGGCGTACTCAGCAGGAGGTCCGTCCCGCCGCCGCCTGAGGCCGGCCGCGTCGGGCCGGTGTCACAGATCGGCGGCGATGATCTTCTCGATGTTCCGTTCGGCGAGTGCCGTGATGGTGACGAACGGGTTGACGCTGGTGTTGCCGGGGATCAGCGAGCCGTCGATCACGTACAGGCCCGAATGCCCGTGCAGGCGACCGTAGTTGTCGGTCGCGCGGTCCAGCACCGCACCGCCGAGCGGGTGGTAGGTGAGGTGGTCGCCCCAGATCTTGTACACCCCGAAGAGGTCGGTCCGGTAGATCGTCCCCTCCTTCGCGTTGATCTTGTCGAAGATCGTTTTGGCCATGTCGATGGACGGCTGCTTCCACGAGGCCTGCCAGTTCAGGTCGACCTTGCCCGTCGCGGCGTTCCAGGAGAACTGGGCCCGGTTCGGGTTCTTCGTGATCGACAGATAGAACGAGGCGAACGTCTCGATCCCGGTCGGCAGTGGCGCGACCTCGGCGAACGCCCCGCCGGCCGCCCAGTTGTCGATGCCGCCGCAGGGGATGCTCGACTGGACCGCGCCGGTCGGGTCCCACAGGTGGTTGGCGCGGCCGCACATGACGTTGCCGTTGTCGCCCCAGCCCTTGCCGATCTCGTCGTTGAGGCCGGGCAGTCTGCCGGTGGCCTTGAATTCGGTCAGCAGTTTGCTCGTGCCGACGCTGCCGGCCGCGAAGAACACCTTGTCCGCGGTCACCGTCTTGGTGGCCTCGGTGCTCCCGTCGGTGCGGAGCTGGTCGATGACGACCGTGTAGCCCCCGGCCGACGCCGGGGTCACCGAAGTCACCTTGTGCAGAGGCGAGATGGTGACGTTGCCGGTCGCCGCGGCCTGGGCGAGATAGGTCTTCTGCAGCGACTTCTTGCCGTAGTTGTTCCCGTAGAGGATCTCGCCGGCCAGTGCCGACTTGGGTACGGTGCCGGCCGCCTCCTTCTCCATGTAGTCCCAGTCGTACACGTCGGGCACGAAGACGAACGGGAAGCCGGAGCGCTGGGCCTGCTTGCGGCCGACCCTCGCGTACTGGTAGCAGTCGGCGCTGTCGAACCACGCGGGGTCGACGGTGCCGACGCCCAGGCCCGCGTTGGCGCGCGGGTAGTAGGTGGAGTACATCTCGTCGGCGTTGACCGTGGGGAGGACGGCGCCGAAGTTCTCCCGCCTGGGTGTGACCGCCATGCCGCCGTTGACCAGTGAGCCGCCGCCGACGCCTCGCCCCTGGTAGACCGTGATGCCGCTGAAGTCCTCGGCGTCCAGGATTCCGGTGTAGCGGGGGATCGACCTGTCGATGGGGAAGCCGAAGAAGTTGCTGAGGGGCTGCTTGGTCTTGGTGCGGAGCCAGTACGAGCGGGCGTCGGGGCTCGTCGTGTTGGCGAAGATCTTGCCGTCCGACCCGGGGGTGTCCCAGGACATGCCCATCTCGACCATGTGGACGTGGACGCCCGCGCGGGCGAGTCGTAGGGCGGCCACGGAACCGCCGTACCCGGTGCCGATCACCAGGACCGGGACGTGCTCCCCGCCGCCGATCACCGTGGCTGTGGTGCGGCTCGCCGCCTGGGCGGCGGTGGCGTGACCGGAGAGGGCCGCAGCCCCCAGGATGAAACCTGTTCTAGCCATGAATCCGCGACGCGAGACACCGCTCGATCCCTTGTCGGGTAAGCTTGAGTCCGTCATGTGACGTCCCTCACTCTCGATCGAATGGGAACGAGTTCTACTGGCGCTCGCGCAAGAAGTCACTACATACCTGTGAGTAATTTGCCTGGAGCCCGGCCGTTCGCCACCCGGCGCGGCTCCCTTCGCCCCGGGGTGCGGCACCGGGGCATCGCATGGATGCTGGGAATGTCAGCGTTCCGTGAGGAGGACAGTCATGAGCATGCTCGACAAGATCAAGGACCTGATCAAGGGGCACCCCGACCAGGCCCGTCAGGGAGTCGAGAAGGGCGGCGATGCCATCGACAAGAAGACGCACGGCAAGCACAGCGGTCAAGTCGATTCCGCCCAGCAGAAGCTCAATGACCAGCTCGGTGACCACCGGCCGCCCGATGACGGCCGATAGCGCGCTCCCGACGGCCCTCGTGCCATCGCAACGGAGCGGCAG
>NZ_JAFMPZ010000237.1 GCF_017353455.1 Streptomyces laculatispora | reverse complement strand
GCGGTCCCTCTCCGGCGGGCAGCGACAGCGCGTCGCCCTCGCCAGGGCCCTCGCCGCCGACAGCTCCGTACTGGTGCTGCACGACCCGACCACCGCCGTGGACACCGTCACCGAGTCCCGGATCGCCGCCCGGCTGCGGGAAATCCGCCACGGGCGCACCACCGTGCTGATCACGACCAGCCCGGCCCTCCTCGCGGTCACCGACCGGGTGGTGGTCCTCGACGAGGGCGCCGTGGCCGCGGACGGCCACCACACCGAACTCGTCGCAGGTGACGAGCGGTACCGGGCGGCGGTGCTCGCATGACGTCCACGTACGAAGACCGCGCGCAGGACACGGACACGCGCGCAGAGGAAGAGGGGGAAGCGGCCATGAGCACACCCGGTGCGGACCGTGCGCTGCTGCCGACGGCGAGCGGTGCGGAGAGCCTCGCGGCGCTGCGCACCATGCTGCGCGGCCATCGGCGGCTGACCGCGGCCGCCGTCACCGTCCTGGTCGCCGGGACCGGTGTCGGTCTGCTGACCGCTCCCCTGCTCGGCCACATCGTGGACCTGGTGGTGGAGCGGCGGGGTTCGCGGGCGCTGACGGTGCCCCTGGTGCTGCTCATCGTGGTGGCCCTGGTGCGCGGCGCCGCCGCCGCGGTCGGCAGCACGCTCGTGGCCCGGCTCGGCGAGACCGTACTCGCCGCCGTGCGCGAGCAGTTCATCGAGCGGGCGCTGCGGCTGCCGCTGGAGCGCGTCGAGGCAGCCGGTTCGGGGGATCTGGTCTCCCGGGTCACCAGCGATGTCTCCGTGATCGCGAAGTCGGTGCGCCAGGCGCTGCCCGAGTTCACCCGCTCCGCGCTGACCATCGTGCTGACCTTCGTCGGACTCGCCGTGCTGGACTGGCGGTTCCTGATGGCTGCGCTGCTGGCGATGCCGGTGCAGGTGCTGTCGGTGCGCTGGTATCTGCGCCGGGCCGCTCCGGTGTACGCCGAGCACCGCGTCGCGACCGGCGCACTCCAGCACCAGCTGCTCGACAGCGTCGGCGGGGTGCGTACGGTACGGGCCTTCCGGCTGAACCGGGCGCACACGGCCCTGCTGGAGCAGCGCTCCGCGTCGGCGCGGGACCTCGCGCTGGGCGGCATCCACATCGTCACCGGCTTCTTCTCGCGGCTGAACCTGGCCGAGTACATGGGCCTGGCGGCCATGCTCGGCGCGGGCTTCCTGCTGGTGGACAACGGTTCGGTGAGCATCGGTACGGCCACCGCCGCCGCGCTGTATTTCCACAGTCTCTTCAACCCGGTCAACGCCACGCTGTTCCTCATCGACGACGCGCAGTCGGCGGGCGCCAGCTTCGCCCGGCTGGTCGGGCTGTCCAAGCTGCCGGCCGAGCAGACCGCGCCGGGCGGCCGCGCTCCGGCGGACGGTTCGGTGAAGGTGAGCGCGCTCAGCTACGCCTACGCCGCCGGGGTTCCCGTGCTGCGGAAGGTCGACCTGGCGGTGCGCGGCGGTGAACGGGTGGCGCTGGTGGGCGCCAGCGGCGCCGGCAAGACGACGCTGGCCAAGGTCATCGCGGGCGTCCACGAGCCGCACGGCGGGACCGTCTCGCTCGGCGGGGTCGACGCGGCCGAGCTGGGCGCCGCGGGTGTGCGGCGCGCGGTGACGCTGATCAGCCAGGAGGTGCACGTGTTCGCGGGCCCGCTGGCCGAGGACCTGCGCCTCGCCCGTCCGGAGGCCACCGACGAGGAGGTGCGCGCGGCGCTGTCCCGGGTCGGCGCCCTGGAGTGGGCCCAGGCACTGGCGGACGGCCTGGACACGGTCGTGGGCGAGGGCGGCCACCGGCTGACGGTGACCCAGGCGCAGCATCTCGCGCTGGCCCGGCTGGTTCTCGCGGACCCGCCGATCGCGATCCTGGACGAGGCCACCGCCGACGCGGGCAGCGCGGGCGCGCGGGTCCTGGAGGAGGCGGCCCTGCGGGCACTGGAGGGGCGTACGGGCCTGGTGGTCGCACACCGGCTCCCGCAGGCGGCGACCGCCGACCGCGTCGTGGTCCTGGACGAGGGCCGGATCGTGGAGACCGGCAGCCATGACGAACTCGTCGCGGCGGGCGGCCGTTACGCGGCGCTCTGGGCGGCGTGGTCCGACAGCCGCCGGGAGCCGGTGGACGGCGCACCGGCGCCGGAGCGATGCGCGGCAGTGCCGGCGGACGCGCAGTGAACGCGCGGATTCCCGGACGGGGCGGGCGGGGGCTTCGTACGTTCGCGACAGGCGCCGCCCCGTCAGTGGATGAACTCGATGTCGGGGTATCGCCGGGACGGACCGGCCAGCAGGTGGCCGTCCCGGCCGCGCAGGTGGAGGTCGAAGAACGCGCGCAGGTAGGCGCGTTCGGCGGCGACGGCCCGGTCGGCGCCGATCGTTCCGATGGACTCGGTCAGGGCGGCGACCGTCTCCGGCGGCAGTGGAAGCGCCCTCTCCAGCTGCTGCGCCAGCGGGGACATGTCCGTGAAGGTCTGGTGGCCGGAGTGGCGCAGCCGCAGTTCGAGGTGCCAGCCCCGCAGGTGTGACCAGAATTTCACCCAGGACGGATCGTTGTACCGTCCGTGACCGGCATTGCTCATCAGGAGGAACGGGCGGTCGAGACCGGTGTCCGCGACGATTCCGTTGATGCTGCCGTCCAGGTCGGCGCCGGCAAGGATCCGGCGGTCCTGCGCCATGGCCCCCGCGGCCGTGTCACCGCCGATCGAATGCCCGAACATGCCGGTCTTCGACAGGTCGAGGGAGCCCCGCAGACCGCGGGGCAGCCGGCGGCCCCCGGCGTCGGGGTTCCTCCCGGCGTTCAGCAGTTCCAGTTCGTTCAGCACGAACCGGGTGTCGTCCTGACGGACTCGCAACGCCGCCGTCCTGTCCGGATTCCGCCCCAGCTCCACTCTGCCGCCGGGGAACTCCACGACGGAGGCTTCGTGGGTGTGATCGATGGTGACCACCAGGTACCCGTGGGCGGCCAGGTCCTCGACCAGCGCGGTGCCCATGGCACGCATCATGTTGTAGCCCGGTGAGAAGAGGATCACGGGACGGCCGTGGCGGCGCACCTCCACGGGGGCGTTCTGCCAGGCATGGGTCACCGGGAAGCCGACGTTGTCCATCGGCGTCCGCAGGTCCTGGCCCACCTGTCGTCGGTACACCTTCGTCGCCGCAGGCGGGAGCCAGGGGGCGCGGCGGCAGCCGTGGCTGCCCGACGCCGGGTACCACAGGCTGACCATCAGTTCTCGGGGTGCGGCGGGCGAAGTCCACGGGTCCCGGCGCGAACGGTCGATCAGATGCACTGACGTGGTGCCGATCCGCCGCGGGCCGGTCGGCGCCGGCAGCGCGAGACGCACCCGGCCCTTCCCGGGCCCATGGTCCGTCGGCTCGATGCTGACGGCCGGAGCGGCGCCGGACAGACGGCCGTCCGCCCGCACCGCCCCCGAGGTCGCGAGTACGAGCCCCGCCGTTCCGGCCGCGGCAAGCACCGACCGGCGCGAAATGTCCCTCATCCTGATCCCCCACCTGCACTCGACGGCTGGTTGACCGTCCACCGAGGCTGGCATCCCCGCAGCACCGGCGGCAGGCCGCGAGCGCTATGTCAGGGTAGGTCCAGGGTCATCCCCGACCCTGCCTGGGGGCTTGGACCGCCACGCTGTGCGCGGCAGCGCTCCGGAAACGCGAACGCCGCCGCCCCCGGTGCGAAGGTCTTACCGAGGGGCGGCGGCGGATGTACGGCTCAGCCCTGGAGGGCGACGAGGCTCGCCGGCCGCAGGTCCGTCCAGTTCGCCTCCACATGGGCGAGGCACGCCTCACGGGTGTCAGCGCCGAAGACGGTCCGCCAGCCGGCCGGCACCTCGGCGAAGGCGGGCCACAGCGAGTGCTGGTTCTCGTCGTTGACCAGGACCAGGAAGGTGCCCTGCGGGTCCTCGAACGGGTTGGTCGTCATGCGTTGTCACTCCTCTTGGACGGTGCGGTGAACAGCTCGGACAGCGACTGTTCCGGATGAGTTGTCACGCGGTGCAGCAACTCCAGGTATTCATCGGTCAGTTGCTCGGCCTTGGTCGTGCCCAGCAGGTCTGTGGCGTGGATCAGCCCGCAGTGCACCGGGCCGTCGCCGCGCGGCTCGTGGAAGCTGAGGGTCAGCTCGGCCCGGGTGACGCCGGTCGGCACGGCCGCGAGCGAGCCGATGCCGCCCTCCAGCTGTTCCGCGTCGGCCTGTTCGTGGTGGATCACCATGAACTGCGGCCCCCGGGGCGGGAGTCCGGTGGCCCGTACGACCGCGTCGAACGGGACGTCCTGCCGGTCGAGGGCGCTCAGCGTCGTCTCCCGTACCCGGGCCAGCAGTTCCGCGAAGCTCGGGTCGCCCGCCGTGTCGGTGCGCAGCACCACCGTGTTGAAGAAGCAGCCGACCAGATCGGCGAGTTGGTCGTCGGTGCGTCCCGCGACCATCGTGCCGATCGGCAGATCGGTGCCCGCGCCGTGCCCGGTGAGCAGCGCCGCGAGGGCCGAGTGGAGCACCATGAACATGCTGGTGCCGGTGGCCCGCGCGAGCCGGTCCACGGCGGCGTGCAGCTCCTCGTCGAGGACGAACCCGACGTGGCCGCCGGGCCGGGTGGCCGGGTCCGGCCCGGCCGGGCGGGGGCCGTCGGCCGACAGGGCCGGCCGCACCGGCAGTCCGTCGAGCGTCCGGCGCCAGTAGGCGAGTTGCCGGCCGCCCCGGCTGTCCGGGTCGGCGAGGTCGCCCAGGGCCTCGTGCGCCCAGTGGGCGTAGTCGGCGTAGCCGACCGGCAGCGGCTGCCAGCCAGGGGCGAGGCCCCGGGCGCGTGCCGTGTGGGCCGTGACCAGGTCGCGGAACAGCGGGACCACGGACCACTCGTCGACGGCGAGGTAGTGCATGGTCAGCAGCAGTGCCTGGCCGCCGTCGGGGCCGGTGAGCAGATGCGCCCTGATCGGCGCCTCAGTAGCCGGATCCGGCGCCGATCAGGGCGCATCT
>NZ_JAFMPZ010000236.1 GCF_017353455.1 Streptomyces laculatispora | reverse complement strand
GGGAGCTCGCCGCCGCGGCGGATGCGTCGGCCGGCTGACCGGTCAGGGCGTTTCGTCGTCGGGACGGGCCGGCAGGCTGTCCATGAAGGAGCTGACGGAGAACACCGCGCGTCCGGGACCGGGCGGACCGTAGCCGGGGGGCGAGCTGAGCCCGTACTCCTCCATCGTCGAACGGTAGGCGTCCAGCAGCCGGATGTGGTACTCCAGCGGTGCGCCGTCCGGGTTCGTCTTCCCCAGCGGGGTCGTGGGCTCGGGACACCAGGTGGTGAAGCGGGGCGTGATGCCGTGCGACATGAAGAACCGCAGGCCCTCGGTGGTCGACTCGATGGCCTCCTTCACCGTGGTGAAGCCGAACGGCTCGGCCATCTCCACGCCTGCGACGAAGTTGGGAATGACGTTGCGGGCGCCGAAGACCTCGGCGGAGTCCAGGATGCGGCGGTGCCATTCGTCGCGGCCGACGTAGCGCTCCTTGCCGGGGCAGTACAGCTCGAACAGCCGGGGGTCCCACACCTCGTAGTTGGGGTGGTAGATCTGCACGCCGTAGTCGTGGAACCGCTGCACGTCGGCCTTGGGAAGGGCCTGGGCGACGACCTTGCCGATCCACCGGCCGGGGAAGCGCTCCTCGATGGCCTTGGCGTACTGGCCGTAGAAGTCGGCCTCGTCCCGGCCGCCGATGTGCGAGGTGATGGCGCCGCCGGTGAGCGTGTAGGCCGTGGACGTCTTCGCCGTGTCGTACCGGTCGATGATGGCCAGTGCCTCAAGGACCTCCTCGACCGGCTTCACTCCGGTGTACGGGCGGCCCGCGGCCTTGTGCTGGCGCCAGTTGTGGTTGATGTCGCAGTACTGGCACTCCTCCTTCGCACCGAAGTACTGGCAGACGCGGAAGACCGTCAGATAGACGAGGTAGCCCCACTGGATGGTGGGCGCGACCTCCATCACGGACTTGCCGTTCTCCAGCGTGTGCCGGTAGTAGTCGGGCATCGGGGGAAGCCCTACGTCGGAGATCCGCCTGCCGTCGAGGTAGAGCCCGAGCACTCCGTCGTCATCGGCCGCGACCCGGTAGGGAGACGCCGGATTCACCCGCACGGAGACCACGGTGCGCCGCAGCTCGTACGGTCCGCCGGTGAGGACGATCTCCTCCGGCGGCCGGCGCAGGGCGGCGGCCCCCAGCTCGGGCAGGGTGCCGTGGTCGAAGGAGAAGATGAAGTACGACTTCGGTTTGACGTCACCACCCTCGTTGTCACTGAGCGCGGACTCGTCGAAGGCCAGGCCGCCGCGCAGCAGGTCCTCCTTGATCACGGCCTCCCGCGGCACGTGCGGGAACTGCTCCATGAGCCGTTCGATCAGGCGGGTGCGGCCTGCGTCGGTGCTGCCGGGCTCGGTGCGGCTGGGGTCTGTGCGGCTGGGCATGTGCGGGGCTCCTCGGTCCGGTTGCCGGTGGTGTTCCGGATACGCCACCCTGTGCAACGAACCACGGACCGGAAGCGTTCTCGATACCGGAAGCCTTCTCGGAACCGGGTGCGTCCCGGTACCGGGCGCCGGATGCGGCGGCCACTGGGTCCGGTCCGCGGGCGCCCTCTGCCGGGGCCTATGTGGGGCCCGGGAGCCCGTCGGCCGTGCGGTCGGCCCGACGCCCGGTGGTTGCCGGAGTCGGCCGCGGATCGGGAGTGCTTCATGGGCCGCACCATGTCCGTGTCGGACGGCATCGTCGTTCTCGCCGCCCCTTCGGCCGTGTACGAGCAGCTCAGCGACCCGACCGCGATGGGCCGCTGGAGCCCGGAGAACCGGGGCGCGAAGGTGCTCGGGAAGCGCCGGGACGCGTACGTCGGCATGGTCTTCGAGGGCGCAACAAGCGCGGGCCGATGAGCTGGACGACACGGTGCACGGTGACCGCGGCCGATCCGGGCGAGCGGTTCGCCTTCCGGGTCCACGCGATCGGTGCCCGGCGGCCTCGGCTCCCCGGCGCGATCGCCACGTGGGAGTACCGGTTCGAGGCCGTGGACGGCGGCACGCGGGTCACCGAGACCTGGACCGACGACCGCCGCCGCTGGCCGGACTTCGTGGCCAACGCGTTCGACCGGGCGGCCACCCGGGGGCACACGTTCGCCGAGTTCCAGCGCGGCAACATCCGCACCACGCTCCGGCGGCTGAAGGAGGCAGTGGAGGCCCCGCTGAACGGGGACGCGCCCCGGGCATGACCCTCGGCCGCCCTCAGCGCTCCCAGTGCGTGGGGCGGCCGAGCGACGAAGGGAGCCGGGTGGCGGCGTTCCCCCGGGCGGCGTTCAGCTGTGACTGCGTCAGGAAGAGCGCTCCGGTCAGATCGGCACCGGACAGCTCCGCGTCCCGGAAGTCCGCGCCGATGAGGTCGGCGAGCCTGAGATCGGCGCCGGTGAGGTCCGCCGCGATGAGGTAGGCGCCGCGTAGGTCGCCGCCGCGCAGATCCGCCCCCTTGAGGCGGGCGCCGATGAGGTCGGCGCCGCGGTGGTTGCGCTTCTTCTTGCGGGGAGCGGTGGCGCGTACGAGTTCGCTGGTGCGCGAGAGCAGGGCGGCGACCTCGTCCCGGTGTGCCGCGATGTCCAGGTCCGCGAAGGCGTCGGCGTCGAGGTGGGTGAGGCGCTCGGTCGCGTCGAGGGCGCGGCCGATCTCGCCGTGGAGGGGGCGGGCCGGTGCCAGTTCGGCCGCCTCCGTCAGATACCAGAGCAGCTCGTGCAGCTGTCGCATGACCGGAAAGACCTGGAACATCTGCTGGGCGCTCTCCGGGGCCCCGCGCCAGTCCTGTCCGCCGAAGGTCTCCCCGGAGACCTTCTGGCCGGCGCCGAAGCAGTCGTACACGGTGCAGCCCGGAAAGCCCTCGGTACGCAGCCGGGTGTGGATGCCGCAGCGGAAGTCGTCTTGAAGGTTGCGGCAGGGTTTACCGGCATCCTTGTTGATGGCGAAGTCCGCGGACCGGGTCAGGGTCAGCGCGACACAGCACAGCCCGAAGCAGTTCCCGCAGTCGGCGCGCAGGCCGGCCCGGCCGGTGCTGTCCGCGTGGTCGGTGCCGGGAGTTCGGTCGTTATCGGGCACGGTGCCTGCGTCCTCCGGTGTGCGGGGTCCATGAACGGCCGAGCCTATCGAGCTTCACCGCGGGCCCGGTCCACGTGGTGTCCTTTCTGGAGACGTCCTGCTGGGCCGGGCACGGCGACCGCGGGCTCCGGAACCAGCGAAGGGGGCCTCCCCCATGGACCGGCAGCTCCGCGCGACAATGGTGGGCAATACATCTTTATGGGAGGTGGCCAGCATCGTGGCGAACACACCGGTCGACAGCATTCCGGCCCGGCGGGTACTGACCGATCCGGCGGGCCTGGCCCGGTACCAGCACGACGAGGCCGAGTGGGCTCCGTACGGGATGCCGCTGGCCGTGGTCCGCCCGCAGAGCACCGAGGAGGTGCGGGATGTGGTGCGCCACTGTCTCGCCCACCGCATCGCGCTGGTGCCGCGCGGCGCGGGCACCGGTCTGTCCGGCGGCGCGAACGCCGTCGACGGGGCGATCGTCCTGTCGTTCGAGGACATGAACCGGATCGTCGGCATCGACGTGGCCGAGCGGCTGGCAGTGGTCCAGCCCGGTGTGGTCAACGACGATCTGCGGGCTGCCGGTGCGGAGCACGGGCTCTGGTACCCGCCTGATCCGGCCAGTTCACCGTGGTCCACCATCGGCGGGAACGTCGCGACCAACGCCGGGGGCATGTGCTGCGTCAAGTACGGCGTGACGCGCGACTACGTGCTCGGCCTTGAGGTGGTCAACGGGCTCGGCGAGGTCGTCTCACTGGGCCGCCGTACCGCCAAGGGCGTGGCGGGATACGATTTGGCCGGGCTGATGGTGGGCTCCGAGGGCACGCTCGGGGTGATCACCGAGATCACCGTGCGGCTGCGTCCGGCACGGCTCCAGGAGCGGACGGTGGCCGGCTACTTCTCGTCGGTGGTCGCCGCCGGTGAGGCGGTGAGCGCCGTGACCGCGTCCGGCGTCATCCCGTCCGCGCTCGAACTGGTCGACCGCCACTGCCTCGCCGCCGTGGACGCCTGGAAGAAGATGGGACTGTCCGCGGACGCGGACGTGGTGCTGCTCGGCCGGGTCGACACCCCCGGGGCCGAGGGGGACGCCGAGGCCGAACTGATCCGGGACTGCTTCGAACGGGCCGGCGCGACCTGGGCCGCGGTCTCCACCGACCAGCAGGAGGCCGATGCCCTGTTCCAGGCCCGGCGGCTGGCCTATCCGGCGCTGGAACGGCTCGGCCCGGTCCTGACCGAGGACGTCTGCGTACCGCGGACCGCGGTTCCCGAGATGCTGGCCCGGATCGAACGGACAGCGGCCCGGCACGACATCCTGGTCGCCAACATCGCCCACGCCGGCGACGGCAATCTGCACCCCCTGATCATCACGCCGCCGGGTGACGAAGCGGCACGCGCCCGCGCCCAGTCGGCCTTCGAGGACATCCTGGACGACGCCATAGCGCTCGGCGGCACGGTCACGGGTGAGCACGGGGTCGGACTGCTGAAGATGCGCGGCATGAACAAGGAACTGGGACCCGCCGTGCTCGGCATGCACCACGCGGTGAAGGCGGCGCTCGATCCGCACGGCATCCTCAACCCGGGCAAGGTGCTCAGGGGCGGCGTCTGACCTCGCGTTCCGTGTCCGGGCCTCGTTGTCAGTGGGGCGGCGCACACTGGCAGTCAGTGCGTACGGGCGAAAGGGGAGGCGGATGAGCGCCGAGGAGGAGACCGGTTTCGAACCGGCTACCGGGGAGGGTCCGTCACCCCCGGGCCCGGCGGAGAGGCGTGCCGCCGCGGTGCGGACCGCGTTCGCCGGGATGGTGCAGATACGGCGGCTGACCAACACCGGGCACGCGGCCCCGGAGGCCGTGCCGGCCCCGTGGGAACTGCACAGGCCGGTACGGGCCGTCGCCCTCGCGCTGGAGGCATCGGGGCTGTCCGCGTCGGCTGTTGACGCGTCGGGGCGGCGTACGGCGACCGGGTACCGGGTGGAGGCCGGTACGGCGTCGGGCACCGTGCGGGTCGAGTGGCTCGGGCCTCCCGGCAGCGGGGCGGCGCACGAGGAGGACGGCGAGCTGACCCGGTGCGCCGCGGTGCTGCGGGAGTCGGGCTGGATCGCGCTGCTGTACCGCGGGCCGCGCCGCCGAAGGTTCCTGGAGGTCGAACCACCGGCCGGTGCGCGTCGGCCGGACGGCCGATAGGGACCACGCCCGCGTTGTCAGACCCATGGGGGATGCTTGTGGGTCCGACACCTCTGACCTGGAGATGCTGAGATGCGCGATGACGAACTCGCCGCGGCGCAGGCGTATGTCCGTTTACTGGAGGCCACCCGGGCTGCCCTCTGCGACCCGGATGACGCCCCTCTGTACATGCCGTTGCTCGCCGCACCGATCGAGGAGGCCGACGGCGCGCTGAGGAGGGCCGGGCTCTCGGGCAACGAGTCCCGGTTCTTCGACCTCGTCCGGTCGCTCCAGCCGAGCATGTCGGGCAGCGGGCACTGAGCTGTGCCGGGCGGACGGCCGGCGGAGCGGCTCCGGGCGGCTGGTGTCCGGAGCCGCTCAGTGGCCCGGTCGGCTCCCGGTCTTGACGGGGTCCGCGCACGACGGGAATCATGCTCACTGCGTGGCCTACGCCTCACCTCCTCCGGCCGTCCCCAGCTCGGTCTTCCACGGAGGCAAAGGGACTTCTTGTCTCAGGTCGCTGTCGTGGTCCGATCGTCTCGGGTGTGGTCGCTGGGGGGCTCGCGCCCGTGGCGTGGAAGGCCAGATGACAGCCCACAGGAATCTCAAGCGCCGGGTGCGCGCCCGTGCCGCCAAGACCGGCCAGTCCTATTCGACTGCCCTCCGGCATTTCCGTTCGGCTCCCCGAGGAGACGTCATGCCGGAAGACAACCATCTGCGATTGGCCGTGGCTCGGACCACGGTCCGAGTCAACCCGCGTAGCAGCCCCCAACTGAGGGACGGCGGGGCCGAGGTACGAAGCCTGATGCACCGGGCCCGGGCGGCCGGTGCGAGGGTCGTGCAGTTCCCCGAGGGCGCGATCTGCTTCCCGGACAAGCGGCTGCTCTCCGCCAACGGCCCTGACGAGGCGGGACCGTCGGACTGGAGCCGGTTCCGGTGGGACGTGCTCCAGGAGGAACTGGCCCTGACCGCACGGCTGGCGAGGGAACTCCGGCTGTGGACCGTGCTCGGTTCCGCCCACCGGCTCACCGCACCCAACCGGCCGCACAACAGCCTGTACGTGATCTCCGACCGCGGCGAGGTGGCGACCCGCTATGACGAACGGATGCTGTCGCACACGAAGAGCTCCTACATGTACGCACCGGGTTCGGCACCGGTCACCTTCGAGGTGGACGGCGTCCGGTTCGGCTGCGCGCTCGGCATGGAGGCCCACTTCCCGGAGCTCTTCGGCGCGTACGAACGCCTTGACGTCGACTGCGTGTTGTTCTCGACCACAGGAGGTGCCACGGGAGGCGGAACGGTCTTCGCCACGGAGATGCGGGCACACGCGGCGACCAACCGGTACTGGGGCGGTTTCGCCGTACCCGCCCAGCTCAAGGGAGACACCCCGGCGGGAATCATCGGCCCGGACGGTGAGTGGGCTGCCCGGTGCCCACGTGACGGAACCCCTTCAGTTGCCGTCGCCGACCTGGGTCCGCAGGACCCCGCGAGTGCCCTGGCCAGGCCCTGGCGGCGCAAGGCGCGTACCGGGCTCTACGACGGTTACCTGGTCGAGGACGCCCGCAGCGACGACCGCACCGCTTTCTAGAAGAGGCCACGCGGCGACGGCCGCCTGACCCGGCCGGGCCTGCCCGAGAAGTCCCTCGGGCAGGCCCGGCCCGTCTTCGGCCAGGTCGCCCCGATCCGTGGTGAATTGATTCAAACCAGAACGAAGACTGACGAGCTGCTTGACTAGTCGTTGGTGTCAAACCTAGCGTACGTTCCAGCTGAAACGATTCACATCATCCTGACGGCTACGGTCGCCGGATGGCTCTGCTTACGAGGTGTTCATGTCTGATGTGTCGGCCGTCAAGGCAGCCCTGAAGTCTCAAGTGATCGAGACTCCTTCGTGGGGTTACGGCAATTCCGGGACCCGTTTCAAGGTGTTCGCGCAGCCGGGGGTGCCGCGCGACCCGTTCGAGAAGATGGCGGACGCGGCGCAGGTGCACACCTTCACCGGGGTCGCGCCGAAGGTGTCGTTGCACATTCCCTGGGACAAGGTGACGGATTATGCCGCCCTGACCCGGCACGCCGAGAGCCTCGGGCTGCGGATCGGTGCGATCAACTCCAATGTCTTCCAGGACGACGACTTCAAGCTGGGATCGGTCACCCACCCCGAGGCGGCGGTGCGGCGCAAGGCGACCGATCACCTGCTGGAGTGCATCGACGTCATGGACGAGACCGGTTCCCCCGATCTCAAGCTGTGGTTCTCCGACGGCACCAACTACCCCGGGCAGGACGACATCGTCGCCCGCCAGGACAGGCTGTCCGAAGCGCTGACGGAGGTGTACGAGCGGCTGGGCGACGACCAGCGGATGCTGCTGGAGTACAAGCTCTTCGAGCCGGCGTTCTACACCACGGATGTGCCGGACTGGGGCACTGCCTACGCGCACTGTCTGAAGCTCGGCCCGAAGGCCCAGGTGGTCGTGGACACCGGTCACCACGCACCCGGCACGAACATCGAGTTCATCGTGGCGATCCTGCTGCGGGAGGGCAGGCTCGGCGCGTTCGACTTCAACTCCCGCTTCTACGCGGACGACGATCTGATGGCCGGCGCCGCCGACCCCTTCCAGCTCTTCCGGATCATGCACGAGGTGGTCAGGAACGGAGGTCTCAACTCCGGGACCAACGTCAACTTCATGCTCGACCAGTGCCACAACATCGAGGCGAAGATCCCGGCGGTGATCCGGTCGGTCGCCAATGTGCAGGAGGCGACCGCCAAGGCGCTGCTGGTGGACGGGGACGCGCTCGGCACCGCACAGAAGTCGGGCGACGTACTCGCCTCGAACGCCGTCCTGATGGATGCCTACAACACCGATGTGCGGCCGCTGCTCGCCGAGGTGCGTGAGGAGCAGGGGCTGGCCCGTGACCCGTTCGCCGCCTACCTCGCCTCCGGCAACCAGGAACGCATCGCCGCCGCCCGGGTGGGCGGCACGCAGGCCGGCTGGGGCGCCTGAGCCGTCTGCGCAACCCTCTTGCCGTCACCGCACTCCTCACCCCGAAGGAACCCTTATGACGTCCGCGACGCACCCCGAGGTCGCAGCGCTTCTGGAGCGCGCGCACCGGATCGGCTCCGATCCCCGCAACACCAACTACGCCGGTGGCAACACGTCGGTGAAGGCCGTCGGCGCCGATCCGGTCACCGGTGGCGGGGCCGAGCTGCTCTGGGTCAAGGGTTCCGGGGGTGACCTCGGCACCCTGACAGAGCCGGGTCTCGCCGTACTCCGCCTGGACCGCGTCCGTGCCCTCAAGGAGGTGTACCCGGGCGTCGAGCGCGAGGACGAGATGGTGGCGGCCTTCGACTTCTGCCTGCACGGAAAGGGCGGTGCCGCACCGTCCATCGATACCGCCATGCACGCCCTGGTCGAGGCGGCGCACGTCGACCACCTCCACCCGGATTCGGGGATCGCCCTGGCGTGCGCGGCCGACGGAGAGAAGCTGACCGCCGAGTGCTTCGGAGACAAGGTGGCCTGGGTGGGCTGGCGCCGGCCGGGGTTCCAGCTCGGTCTCGACATCGCGGCCGTCAAGGAGGCCAACCCGCGGGCGGTCGGGGTGATCCTGGGCGGTCACGGAATCACCGCCTGGGGCGAGACGTCCGAGGAGTGCGAACGGAACGCCCTGTGGATGATCCGTACCGCCGAGGCATTCCTGCAGGAACACGGCAGTGCCGAGCCCTTCGGTCCCGTGCTGCCGGACCGGGTGGCACCGAGCGCACGGCTGCGCCGTGAACGGGCCGCGGCGCTCGCCCCGTTGATCCGTGGCCTGGCGTCCACGGACCGCCCCCAGGTGGGTCACTTCACCGATGCCGAACCGGTGCTGGACTTCCTGTCCCGCGCCGGGCATCCGCGCCTCGCCGCACTGGGCACCTCGTGCCCCGACCACTTCCTCCGTACGAAGGTCCGCCCGCTGGTCCTAGACCTTCCCGCGGACGCGCCGTTGGCCGAGGCCGGGGCGCGGCTGAGGGAGCTGCACGAGGAGTACCGGGAGGCGTATCGCTCGTACTACGAGCGGCACGCCGTCCCCGGCTCGCCCGCCATGCGCGGCGCCGATCCGGCGATTGTGCTGGTGCCCGGGGTGGGCATGTTCTCCTTCGGGAAGGACAAGCAGACCGCCCGTGTCGCTGCGGAGTTCTACCTCAACGCCATCAACGTGATGCGGGGCGCGGAGGCCGTCTCCTCGTACGCGCCGATCGGGGAGTCCGAGAAGTTCCGGATCGAGTACTGGGACCTGGAGGAGGCCAAGCTGCACCGGATGCCGAAGCCGAAGCCGCTGGCCACCCGGGTGGCGCTGGTGACCGGTGCGGGCTCGGGGATCGGGAAGGCCATCGCGCACCGGCTGGCCGCCGAGGGCGCGTGTGTGGTCGTCGCGGATCTGAACGCGGAGAACGCCGCCGCGGTCGCCGAGGACCTCGGCGGGGCCGACCGGGCGGTGGCGGTGACGGTCGACGTCACCAGTGAGGAGCAGATCGCCGAGGCGTTCAGGGCCGCCGTGCTCGCCTTCGGCGGTGTGGACCTCGTCGTCAACAACGCGGGGATCTCCATCTCCAAACCGCTGCTGGAGACGACGGCGCGCGACTGGGATCTGCAGCACGACATCATGGCGCGCGGTTCGTTCCTGGTGTCACGGGAGGCCGCCCGGGTGATGCGGGCTCAGGGCCTCGGCGGCGACATCGTCTACATCACTTCCAAGAACGCCGTGTTCGCGGGTCCGAACAACATCGCGTACTCGGCGACCAAGGCCGATCAGGCCCATCAGGTGAGGCTGCTGGCGGCGGAGCTCGGCGAGCACGGGATCCGGGTGAACGGCATCAACCCGGACGGTGTGGTGCGCGGTTCGGGGATCTTCGCCGCCGGCTGGGGCGCCCAGCGGGCGGCGACGTACGGCATCGAGGAGGAGAAGCTCGGCGAGTTCTACGCCCAGCGGACCCTGCTCAAGCGCGAGGTGCTGCCCGAGCATGTCGCCAATGCCGTGTTCGCGCTGACCGGCGGCGACCTCACGCACACCACCGGTCTGCACATCCCTGTCGACGCCGGTGTCGCAGCAGCCTTCCTGCGATGACCCGGACACGATCCCCATGGCTGTGAACTCATTCGACCACCCGGCCGGCGACGCCGTCTTCGCCGCCGTGGACCTCGGTGCCACCAGCGGCCGGGTGATGACGGGCCGGGTCGGTCCCGGCACGCTGGTGCTCACCGAGGCGCACCGGTTCGCCAACACACCGGTGCGGCTTCCGGACGGGCTGCACTGGGACGTACTGGCCCTGTACCAGGGGATGCTGGACGGGTTGCGGGCGGCCGGGCGCAGTGGTCCGGTGGCCTCGATCGGCATCGACACCTGGGCGGTGGACTACGGTCTGCTGGATGCCGACGGGGCGCTGCTCGGGATGCCGTTCCACTACCGGGACGGGCGCAGCAAAGGGATGTCGCAGCGGCTGCCGGACGGCTGCGGCGCGGCGGAACTGTATGCCGTCAGCGGCTTGCAGCATCTGCCGTTCAACACGGTGTTCCAGCTGCTGGCACACCGTGCCACGGCCCAGTGGGAGGCGGCACGGACACTGTTGCTGATGCCCGATCTGCTGGTGCACTGGCTGACGGGTTCGGTGGGTGCGGAGATCACGAACGCGTCGACCACCGGTCTGTTCGACGCGCGTGGCGGTGGCTGGTCGGACGAACTGATCGGGCGGCTGGGGCTGGCGCGTTCGCTCTTTCCGCCGCTGCGTGAGCCGGGCGATCCGGCGGGGACACTGCTGGCGCACGCCGCCGAGGCCACGGGGCTGCCGGCCGGGACCCCGGTGACCACCGTCGCCTCGCACGACACGGCATCGGCGGTCGTGGCGGTGCCGGCGAGGGAGCCGGATTTCGCGTACGTCTCGTGCGGCACCTGGTCGCTGGCCGGTCTGGAACTGGACGCCCCGGTGTTGTCCGAGGAGTCCCGGGCGGCGAACTTCACCAACGAGCGCGGGGCCGACGGCACCGTCCGGTACCTCCGCAACATTATGGGCATGTGGCTGCTGGAGGAGTGCCGCCGGACGTGGGACCGCGAGGCCCCCGCTCTCGGTCTGGCCGGGCTGCTGACCGACGCGGCCGCGGCGGAGCCGTTCGCCGCGGTGATCGACCCCGATGACGAGACGTTCCTCGCGCCGGGTGACATGCCGTCCCGGATCGACGCGTATCTGCTGCGGACCGGGCAGACGCCTCCGGGGGCTCCCGGGGGTTACGTGCGGTGTGTGCTGGAGAGCCTGGCGCTGGCCCATCGCAGGACGTTGCGGCGGGCCGCGGAGCTGGCGGGCCGCGAGCCGACGCGGATCCATCTGGTCGGCGGCGGCTCGCGCAACGAGCTGCTGTGCCAGTGGACGGCGGACGCGAGCGGGCTGCCGGTGACAGCGGGGCCCGCCGAGGCCACGGCGCTCGGCAACATCCTGCTGCAGGCCCGCGCCCACGGCCTGGTGGGTGACCTCGCCGGACTGCGTCGGCTGGTCGCCCGTACACAGCAGTTGCGGCACTACGAACCGCGGGGAAACGGGCGGGCCTGGGACCGAGCGGAGGCCCGGCTCAGCCCGGGGCCGGTCCCGGCGGA
>NZ_JAFMPZ010000587.1 GCF_017353455.1 Streptomyces laculatispora | reverse complement strand
AGCCGATGGTCGCCGACTTCGCCGTGGATCCGAAGAAGTACGTGACCGTGGAGGTCCGCTTCCACGGCGCGAAGGGCGTCCTGCCGCTCACGCTCGAAGCGGACACGGACGACGACTGGACGTACGGACTCGTGACCCGCGAGGGGGCCTACGAGGAGTAGCCGGACAGCGAGAAGCGCCCCGCAGGGCCGCCGCTCCGTAGCAGGACGCCCGACATCCGTGCGTGCTCATGGCGCCGCCCGGCCCGACGGACCACGGACGGCCCGGCACACCAAAGAGCCCCCGCCCTGCGGATGGCACGAAGGCGGGGGCTTCTTCGGCTCTGGCTACTTCTTCTTGCCCTGGTTCTTCACGGCCTCGATGGCGGCCTTCGCCGCGTCCGGGTCGAGGTAGGTGCCGCCCGGCTTCAACGGGCGGAAGTCCGCGTCCAGTTCGTACGCGAGCGGGATGCCGGTCGGGATGTTCAGGCCCGCGATGTCGGCGTCGGAGATGCCGTCGAGGTGCTTGACCAGGGCCCGGAGGCTGTTGCCGTGCGCGGCGACCAGGACCGTGCGGCCGGCCAGCAGGTCCGGGACGATGCCGTCGTACCAGTACGGCAGCATGCGGACGACGACGTCCTTGAGGCACTCGGTGCGCGGGCGCAGCTCCGGCGGGATCGTCGCGTAGCGCGCGTCGTCGCTCTGCGAGAACTCGCTGCCGTCCGCGAGTTCCGGCGGCGGGGTGTCGTACGAGCGGCGCCAGAGCATGAACTGCTCCTCGCCGAACTCGGCGAGCGTCTGCGCCTTGTCCTTGCCCTGGAGGGCGCCGTAGTGGCGCTCGTTCAGCCGCCAGGAGCGGTGGACGGGAATCCAGTGGCGGTCCGCGGACTCCAGCGCGAGCTGGGCGGTGCGGATGGCGCGCTTCTGGAGGGAGGTGTGCAGCACATCGGGGAGCAGGCCGGCGTCCTTGATCAGCTCACCGCCGCGGACCGCCTCCTTCTCGCCCTTCTCGGTGAGGTTGACGTCCACCCATCCGGTGAACAGGTTCTTCGCGTTCCATTCGCTCTCGCCGTGGCGGAGGAGGATCAGCTTGTACGGTGCGTCGGCCATGAGCCCGAGCGTAATCGAACCCGTGTGGGCCGCGCGCGCCCGGTCACAGGGCGGACAGCGGGGCGGACAGCGGGCCGGGCCGGGGAGCCGGAGCGGCTCCGATTGACGGCAGCCGTCAATCGAGTGGCAGGGCGGGATCCGCGGTTCGTAATGTTCGGATCGGCAGCGGGCCTCTTACCGTCGCCGATCCGATTCCTTGATCCGATTCCTTACGTCCCGGGGGGAACCCGCATGTCTGTCGCCGGTCTCGGACGGGCCACGCGTGACACCGTCTCCGGTCTCCCCAGGGAGTTCTGGTGGCTGTGGACCAGCACCCTGGTCAACCGGCTCGGGGCGTTCGTCGCCACGTTCATGGCCCTTTACCTGACTCTGGACCGGGGTTACTCCGCCTCGTACGCCGGTCTGGTCGCCGCCCTGCACGGGCTCGGCGGGGTCGTCTCCTCGCTCGGGGCCGGGGTGATGACGGACCGGCTCGGGCGGCGGCCCACGATGCTCGTCGCGCAGGTCTCGACGGCCGTATCGGTGGCGGTGCTCGGTTTCATGGTCCATCCGGTGGCCATCGCCGGGGTCGCCTTCTTCGTCGGCATGTCGAGCAATGCCTCCCGCCCCGCCGTCCAGGCGATGATCGCCGACATCGTCCCGGCGAAGGACCGGGTCCGGGCCTTCTCGCTCAACTACTGGGCGATCAACCTGGGCTTCGCGGTCTCCTCGGCCGGTGCCGGGTTCGTCGCCGAGTACAGCTATCTCGCCGGCTTCGTCGGCGAGGCGGTGATGACCCTGCTCTGCGCCGTCGTCGTCTTCATGAAGGTGCCGGAGTCCCGCCCGGAGAAGGCCCCGCGCACGGTTGCCAGCGCCTCGGACGCCCCGGGCGCCTCGGACGCCGATGATGTGCGGCTCGGCACGGTGCTGCGCGACGGGCGGTTCATGGGTGTCGTCGGGCTGTCCTTCGTCATCGCCCTGATCTTCCAGCAGGGGTACGTGGGGCTGCCGGTGGCCATGGGGACGGACGGGTTCAGCAGCTCCGACTTCGGTACCGCCATCGCCGTCAACGGCGTGATGATCGTGGTGCTCCAGATCCCGGTCACCCGGCTCATCCAGCACCGCGACCCGCGCCGACTGCTCATTGTGTCGTCGCTGCTGGCGGGGTACGGGTTCGGGCTGACCGCGTTCGCCGGCTCGGTCGCCGTGTACGCGCTGACGATCTGCGTGTGGACCGTCGCCGAGATCGTCAACGCACCCGTGCAGAACGGCCTGGTCGTCCAGCTCTCCCCGGCCCACGGCCGGGGCCGCTACCAGGGCATGTACACGCTCTCCTGGGCCGCCGCCGCGCTGGTCGCCCCGCTGATGTCCGGTGTGGTGATCGACCACTTCGGGGCCGGGTGGCTCTGGGGGACGTGTGCGGTCCTGGGCACCGTCGCGGCGTTCGGGTACTGGCTGCTGATGCGGAACCTGCCGCAGACGGGCCTGACGGTGGAGAGCGGTCCCGCCGCCGTCACCGAGCCCGGTACCGGCCGGGAGCCCACCGTGGAGCGCACGGCCTGACCCGGACGGCCTGCCCCGCACGGTCTGCCCCGCACGGTCGTACGCGGCAGGCTCCCCGCGCGGAACGTTCTCCGCGCGGGGCCTCCCGCTGCTCCGCGTCCGTCAGCCCGAGCAGCCGCCGCACTGGCACGGTGCTCCGGACTGGCATCCGCACCCGCAGCCCGAGCCGCAGCCGCAGGCGCCGAGCAGGGCTCCGTGCGCCACGTCGGCGGGTGTCTCCTGCTGGGGTTCGGTCGTGGGGGAATCGGCCATGGTTCCTCCTCAAGGCGTACGACGGGGCCGCACACCCGCACGGGGCCCACGACCCGGGGCGTACGGACAGGTCGTGCCGCCCCACCCCATTGCATGCCCACCCGGGCAGGCGCATCAACGGCGCACACGCGCAGGAACGCATTTGCGAGCGAGTGCGCCGTCGTACGCCCGTCGCTTCCGGCTACGCGCCCTCCACCGGCGACGCCTGCTGGATCTCGTCCGCGTGCTCGCCCGTCACCAGGTACACGACGCGCTTGGCCACCGACACGGCATGGTCGGCGAAGCGCTCGTAGTAGCGGCCGAGCAGCGTCACATCGACGGCCGTCTCGATGCCGTGCTGCCACCGGTCGTCCATCAGGTGCTGGAACAGCGTGCGGTGCAGCAGGTCCATCTCGTCGTCGTCCTGCTCCAGCTGCATCGCCAGGTCGACGTCCTTGGTGATGATCACCTCGGCGGCCTTGGCCATCAGGCGCTGCGCCAGCTGCCCCATCTCCAGGATGGTGGCGTGCAGGTCGTGCGGCACCGCCGACTGCGGGAAGCGCAGCCGGGTCAGCTTGGCGACGTGCTGGGCGAGGTCGCCCGAGCGCTCCAGGTCGGCGCTCATCCGGAGCGAGGTGACCACGATCCGCAGATCGGTCGCCACCGGCTGCTGGCGCGCCAGCAGGGCGATGGCCCTGGCCTCCAGGTCGTGCTGGAGGTCGTCGACCTTCTGGTCCGCGGCGATCACGGTCTCCGCGAGCTTGAGATCGGCGTCGAGCATGGACGTCGTCGCCCGGCCGATCGCCGACCCGACGAGCCGGGCCATCTCGACCAGCCCCTCGCCGATCGAGTCGAGTTCCTCGTGGTACGCGTCACGCATGGGAAGTCCCTCTCCAGTCCTTAACCGAGGCCGGGGCCAGCTCTGAACCCCACGCTCCTACCGTGACGTGGGTACGCGTCCGGATCCGACCGGCCAAGTGAACCAGTGCTTGCTCCTCGGTGAACTCTGGGCGACGAGTGTTCGAGGAGGCACCCGGATGGCTGGGAGAGTGTCCGCCGGGCCGCATAACCTGGAGCCATGGACGTGAACGCGGCGGTCGCCGCAGCTGCAGCGATCGCCGGGCTGTGTACCGGTGTGATCGCCATGCTGGCGTTCCGCTGGAGCGAGCGCGACCAGAAGAAGCCGACGCGTACCTCCCTGCGGCCCGACAGTAATGCCCCCCTGCCCCCCGGGGTCGACACGGTCCTGTCCGTGCTCAGCTCCTCCGCCGTCGTGCTCGACGAGAGCGACGGCGTCGTCAAGGCCAGCTCCGCCGCGTACGCGCTGGGACTGGTCAGGGGCGGGCGGCTCGCCGTCGAACCGATGCTGAACATGGCCAGGGACACCCGCCGTGACGGAGAGATACGCCAGGTCGAACTGGACCTCCCGCGGCGCGGCACCGGCCGGGGCGAGGCCCTCGCGGTCTCCGCCCGGGTCGCCCCGCTGGGCTCCCGGCTGGTGCTGCTGCTGGTCGAGGACCTCACCGAGGCCCGCCGCATCGAAGCGGTACGGCGCGACTTCGTCGCCAACGTCAGCCATGAGCTCAAGACCCCGACCGGTGCGCTGTCCCTGCTCTCGGAGGCCGTCATGGACGCCTCCGACGACCCGGAGGCGGTGGAACGGTTCGCGGGCCGGATGCAGATCGAGGCGACCCGGCTCACCAACCTCGTGCAGGAGCTCATCGACCTCTCCCGGGTGCAGAACGACGACCCGCTGGAGGACGCCGAACCGGTCCGGGTGGACGAACTGGTCGCCGAGGCCATCGACCGCTGTCGGCAGCAGGCCGGCTCCAAACAGATCACCATGGCCGCGGGCGGCACCGCCGAACTCCGCATCTGGGGCAACCGCGGCCAGCTCGCCGCCGCTCTCGGCAATCTCGTCGAGAACGCCGTCAACTACAGCCCCGCCCGCACCCGCGTCGGCATCGCCGCCCGCCGGGTGGCCGTGCCCGGCGGGGACGAGATCGAGATAGCGGTGACCGACCAGGGCATCGGCATCTCGGAGAAGGACCGCGAGCGGGTCTTCGAACGCTTCTACCGCGTCGACCCGGCCCGCTCACGGGCCACCGGTGGCACCGGCCTCGGCCTCGCCATCGTCAAGCACGTGGCCGCCTCGCACGGCGGGGAGGTCACCGTCTGGAGCTCGGAGGGACAGGGCTCCACCTTCACCCTGCGGCTGCCCGAAGCGGGCGCCGTGCGGGAACGGGACCGCACATCAGGCGGACCGCTCATCGTCAACGGCGACGAGGCGGCCTACCCGGCCGCCACCCCTGACACTCTTGATTCATTCCCTGCCCCGGAGGCTCTTCCGTGACCCGAGTGCTTGTCGTCGAGGATGAGGAATCCTTCAGCGACGCCCTGTCCTACATGCTCCGCAAGGAAGGCTTCGAGGTCGCCATCGCGGCCACGGGTCCCGACGGCCTGGACGAGTTCGAGCGCAACGGCGCCGACCTCGTGCTCCTCGACCTGATGCTGCCCGGACTGCCCGGCACCGAGGTCTGCCGGCAGCTGCGCAGCAAGTCCAACGTCCCCGTGATCATGGTCACGGCCAAGGACAGCGAGATCGACAAGGTCGTCGGCCTGGAGATAGGAGCCGACGACTACGTGACCAAGCCCTTCTCCTCGCGCGAGCTCGTCGCCCGCATCCGCGCGGTGCTGCGCCGCCGCGGGGAGCCGGAGGAGGTCGCCCCGGCCGCCCTGGAGGCGGGCCCGGTCCGGATGGACGTGGACCGCCACGTCGTCACGGTCTCGGGCGGCAAGGTCGACCTGCCGCTCAAGGAGTTCGACCTGCTGGAGATGCTGCTGCGCAACGCCGGCCGGGTGCTGACCCGGATGCAGCTGATCGACCGGGTCTGGGGCGCCGACTACGTGGGCGACACCAAGACGCTCGACGTCCATGTGAAGCGGCTGCGCGCCAAGATCGAGCCCGACCCGGGCGCGCCGAGGTTCCTGGTGACGGTGCGGGGTCTCGGGTACAAGTTCGAGCCGTAAACCGGCCCGCCGCCCTCAGAGGGGCGATACGTACGGCTGAGGCGCCTCCCGGCCCGGGAGGCGCCTCAGCCGTA
>NZ_JAFMPZ010000235.1 GCF_017353455.1 Streptomyces laculatispora | reverse complement strand
GTCGAGTGCGGCCCGGGCCGCGTCGATACGGGTGTGCAGCCGGTCGAGCCGGCCGGCGGTCCAGCTGAGGTAGAGGCCGATCGCGACGAGCACGACGGCGGTCCAGATGAGGGTTTCGGTCACGGGCCGAAGGCTACCGGTGACCGGGCGCCGCACAGCCCCCTCGGCCGGCCGGAGAGCCCCCGGGAGAGCTGCCGGGGAACCGGGTGCGGCTCAGCGGCTGCCGGGCGGCCCGGCAGCCTCTCAGTCCCGCGTCAGCCCGAACCTGGCCCGCAGCCCGGTGCGTTCGTCCGCCGCGACCGACGCCGCCCCGTCCGCCACCGTCTCGTAGACCGCGAGGATGTCCGCCCCCACCGTCGACCAGTCGAAGCGCCGCACGTGTGCGCTGCCGCGCTCCCGCAGCTCCGCGCGCCGCTGCGGGTCGCCCAGCAGCCGGACCGCCGCCGCCGCCAGCGCGTCCGCGTCCTCGTTGGCGAATAGTTCGCCCGCCGCGCCCAGGTCCAGGACCTGTGCGAAGGCGTCCAGGTCGCTGGCCAGGACCGGCGCGCCCGCCGACATGGCCTCGACCAGGATGATCCCGAAGCTCTCGCCGCCGGTGTTGGGCGCGACGTACACATCGACGCTGCGCAGCAGCCGCGCCTTGTCCTCGTCGCTCACCATGCCGAGGAACTCGACCCGCTCGCGCATCTCCTTCGGCAGCGAGGCGACAGCCTCCTCCTCGTCGCCCCGGCCGGCCACCAGCAGCCTGGTGTCCGGGCGGGCGGCGAGGATCGCGGGCAGCGCCCGCATCAGCACGGGCAGGCCCTTGCGGGGCTCGTCGATGCGCCCGATGAAACCGATCGTGCCGCCCTGCCACTCGGGCCTGGGCTCGGCCGCGGCGAAGAACCCGACGTCGACACCGTTCGGAATGACCACCGCGTCGCCGCCCAGATGCTCGACCAGGGTGCGGCGCGCGTACTCGCTGACCGCGATGCGCGCACTGATCTTCTCCAGCGCCGGCTGGAGGATCGGATACGCGGCGATCATCGCCCGGGAGCGCGGATTGGACGTGTGGAACGTGGCGACGATCGGCCCCTGCGCGGCCCAGCAGGTCAGCAGCCCCAGCGACGGCGAGGTCGGCTCATGGATGTGGATCACGTCGAACGTGCCGTCGTGCAGCCAGCGCCGCACCCGTGCCGCGGACAGGAAACCGAAGTTCAGCCGGGCCACGGAACCGTTGTACGGGACGGGCACGGCCCGGCCCGCGGACACCACGTACGGCGGCAGCGGAGTTTCGTCGTCGGCCGGGGCCAGCACGGACACCTGGTGGCCGAGCCGGATCAGATGCTCGGCCAGATCGCGGATGTGGAACTGCACGCCGCCCGGTACGTCCCAGGAGTACGGGCAGACGATGCCGATCTTCACTGCTGGTCTCCGAGGGGTTCGAGGTCGGCGAGCCAGAGCCGTTGCAGCATGTGCCAGTCCTCCGGGTGCTCGGCGATTCCCAGGGCGAAGGCGTCGGCCAGCGCCTGTGTCATGACAGACGTCCGCTGCGCGCGGTCACCTGAGCCGGGAATCTCGACGGGTGGATGGATCCGCGCCTTCATCACCGGCGTGTCGTCGTAGTGGAGCGTGACCGGCAGCAGCAGCGCCCCGGTCTGCTGGGCGAGCAGCGCCGGGCCCGCCGGCATCCGGGCCGTGTCCCCGAAGAACGTCACCTCGACGCCGGAGGCCGACAGGTCGCGGTCGGCGACCAGGCAGACCAGGCCGCCCGCCCGCAGCCGCTGCGCCAGCGTGCCGAACGCGGTCCCGCCGTTGTGCGCCAGGACCTCCATGCCCAGTCCCTCGCGGTAGGCCACGAACCGGTCGTACAGCGACTCCGGCTTCAGCCGCTCGGCGACCGTGGTGAAGGGGACCTCCAGATCCGTGGTGACCCACGCGCCCGCCAGGTCCCAGTTCCCCAGGTGCGGCAGGGCGAGGATGACGCCGCGCCCGGCGTCGAGCCCCTCGGTCAGCCGGTGCGTGTCCGACACGTCGATGGAGTCCTTGATCCGCCGCGCACTCCAGGTGGGCAGCCGGAACGACTCCATCCAGTACCGCATGTACGAGCGCATCCCGGCCTTGGACAGCGCGGCGAGGCGGGCGGGGCTCGCGTCCGGCACGACCCGCGCCAGATTCGACTCCAGCCGCAGCACGCTCTTGCCTCGCCGCTTCCACACCTGGTCCGCGATGATGCGAAAGAGCGCCCGCGCGGCCGGTTCGGGAAGCGTCTTGACCGCGGCCCAGCCGAGTCCGTACAGCCCGTCGCTGATCCGTTCCTTGGGACCGGGCTTCGCGTCCCCGGGTGCGCGGCTCACTGAGTGGCCTCGCTCCCCCGGTCCGCCGCGGCCGACGCCGCGGCGGCCGCATCGGCCTCCGCGGACTCGCGGCGCACCGTCACGACGCGCTGCACGAGCGTCACCAGGCTGCCCGCCGCGACGATCCAGAGCGCGATCGGGAGCAGGATGTCGATCCCCGGCACACCGAACTTGTGCAGTCCGGCGAGCCCGGCCGCCACCAGGGAGATCACCAGCCGCTCGGCACGCTCCACGAGCCCGTTGACCGCGACCGGCAGCCCGATCGACTCACCACGTGCCTTGGTGTACGAGACCACCTGGCCGCTCGCGAGACAGAAGATCGCGACCGCGCACAGGACGTTGTCGTCGCCGCTGCCCGCGTACCAGAGGACGAAGCCGGCGAAGATCGCCCCGTCGGCCACCCGGTCGAGCGTCGAGTCGAGGAACGCGCCCCACCGGCTGGAGATGCCGGCCTGCCGCGCCATGTTGCCGTCGACGAGGTCGGAGAAGACGAAGATCGTGATGACGATCGTGCCCCAGAAGAACTCCCCCATCGGGAAGAAGACCAGCGCACCTGCCATCACCCCGGCCGTGCCGATCAGAGTGACCGCGTCAGGACTCACGCCGAGACGGAGCAGCAGTGCGGCGAACGGCGTGAGGACACGCGTGAAGAATGCACGCGCGTACTTGTTCAGCATGGCCTTCCCGAGGGTTCGGTGGGCCGCATGGCCCCATCGGCCACCGGCTGGCCCATCGTAGTCACGACCGCCGCACTCCACCGTCCGGGCACCCCCGGGCCGCCGGGCCCGGCCGTCCGGACCGGTCCGCGGCACGGGCCCCGTCCGGACGGCGGGCCCGTGCCGCGGCGTACGACGTATGGACGCATCCCAAAGGGAGTGGAAAGCTCGGAAGTACCGCGGGCGTCGCCGAAGCCGCCGCGGCGGCTCCCTTCTGCCCGTGCAGCCACTCCCCACCCCGCGCCCGGCGGTTCTCCCGCCCCGCGCCATCATCTGGGAGGCACGCACCATGGGCGACAAGGCACACGCGCACACCGGGGCCGCCGGAAGAGCGGCGACGGCCGGCCACCCCTCCTCCATACGGAACGTGGTGCTGGTCGGCCACAGCGGCTCGGGCAAGACCACCCTGGTCGAGGCCCTCGCACAGACCGCGGGCGCGGTCAACCGGGCCGGCCGGGTCGAGGACGGCAGCACGGTCTCCGACCACGACGGGATCGAACACCGCCGGCAACGCTCCGTACAGCTCTCCCTGGTTCCCGTCGAATGGGGAGGGGTCAAGATCAATCTGCTGGACACCCCGGGATACGCGGATTTCGTCGGGGAGCTCAGGGCCGGTCTGCGGGCAGCGGACGCGGCCCTCTTCGTTGTCTCGGCGGCCCAGGAGTCAGCCGCCGTGGCCGGTGCCACCCGCGCCGTCTGGGAGGAGTGCGCCGCCGTCGGCATGCCGCGCGCCATCGTCGTCACCCACCTCGACACCGCCCGCACCCCGTTCGACGCGATGACGCGGATCTGCGGCGAGATCTCCGGCGGTGACGGCCCCGACGCCGTGCTCCCGCTCTACCTGCCCGTCCACGGTCCCGAGGGCTCCGACGGGCACGCCCCGCTGACCGGGCTCACCGGACTGCTCTCCCAGCGGATCTTCGACTACTCCGGCGGCGAGCGGACGGAGAACCCGCCCGCCGAGGACCAGCGGGCCCCGCTGGCCGACGCCCGCAACCGGCTCATCGAAGGGATCATCGCCGAGAGCGAGGACGAGACCCTGATGGACCGCTACCTCGACGGCGCGGACATCGACATCAGGACACTCGTCGACGATCTGGAACGCGCCGTCGCACGCGGCACCTTCCACCCCGTCCTCGCCGCCGCCCCCGCCGCCGAGGGCGCCCGTCAGGGCATCGGCACCGTCGAACTC
>NZ_JAFMPZ010000234.1 GCF_017353455.1 Streptomyces laculatispora | reverse complement strand
ACGAGGTGGCGGAGCTCCTCGGGGTCGACGACAGCGCCGAGCGGGCCGCCGCCGAGGCCGAGCGCCAGGAGCGGATCGCGTACGCGCAGGGCGTTCTGGAGCTGTCGAGGGGTTCGGAGTCGTACGAGTTCGAGGACGAGGAGTCCGAGACGCTCGCCGCGCACGACATCATCGACGCCGAACGGATGGCGGAGCGGCAGGAGGAGGCCGACCACCGCAGTGCGGCGGAGCGCGCCGCCGCCGACCGGACCTGGGCGTTCGGGCACATCATCGTCGACGAGGCACAGGAGTTGTCGCCGATGGCGTGGCGGCTGCTGATGCGCCGTTCGCCGACCCGCGCGATGACGCTGGTCGGTGACCCCGCCCAGACCTCCGAGGAGGCCGGCGTCGGCTCGTGGGAGAAGATCCTGGAGCCGTACGTCGGTGACCGCTTCGAGCACGCCACCCTCAAGGTCAACTACCGCACGCCTGCCGAGATCATGGAGCTGGCCGCCGGGGTCGTACGGGCCGAGGACCCTTCCTTCGAGCCGCCGGGCTCGGTGCGGTCCACCGGCGAGGTGCCGTGGACACGGGACGCCGGGGAGGACCTGGCGGGCGCGGTGGCGCTGGCGGTCGCTGAGTTGACGCCCGAGGAGGGTCGCCTCGCGGTGATCGCGCCGGCGGCGCTCCACGAGGAGATCGCGGCTCCGCTGGAAGGAGTCACGGCCGGTGCCGAGCCCGATCTGGCCCGTCCGGTGGTGCTGCTCGACCCGCGGCAGGCCAAGGGGCTCGAATTCGACCATGTTCTGGTCGTGGAGCCCGCCCGGTTCGGGACCAGCGACCTGTACGTGGCGCTGACCCGTGCCACGCAGCGCCTGGGCATCATCCACCGGGAGAAACTGCCCGACTCCCTGCGCTGACGGGGCAGGTGGGGAGCGAACCGGGCCCTGTGGCCCCGGCGGCGGCCGGTCGCCGGGCAGCCGGCCCGGTCGGCCCGGTCGGCCCCGGGAACGGTAGTCGTGGCTCCGGACCCGATCCCTGGCCGCCGGGTCCGGTGAACCGGGTGCCACGCGAGCTACAGCGGCGTCGCCGCTTCCAGTGCGACGAAGAGCGCGAAGGCCGCGTTCAGCGAGGACAGGGTGGACAGGGCTGTTCCCACCGCGGCGACGGACGCCGCGATCCCCGTCGGGGTGTGAACCGGTGGCCAGCCCTGCTCCGGCGGTACGGGGCCCAGCAGGGCGGCGACCCGCCGGGGGACGGGACCGGCCGCGGCGAAGGCCGCGACGGTCTCGGTGGCGGCCCGGTGCGAGATGATCGCCGCCTTGCCGACAGCGCGGGCGGTGAGCCGCCGGTCCCCGGTGTCGACGGCGGCCTCCTCGTCGGCCCAGCGCTCCGTGCTGTACGTGATGGCCGCACGCAGCGGCCGCAGCAGCGGGTTCGCGCAGCCCGCCAGCTGAACGGCGAGCAGCAGACGGTGGTGCCGGCCGGCGAGATGGGCCCGCTCGTGCGCGAGGAGCGCTCGCTGCTCGGCCGCCGTCAGAGAGTCCAGCATCGCGGAGGACACCATGATCCTGCCGGGCGAACCCGGTAAGGCGTACGCATACGGCACGCCGTCGGGCAGAACGGCGACTTGGCCCGTCGTCGACAGCCCGGCCAGCGTCCGGTGCGCACGGGATCGGAAACGGTAGTGGCGCCATACGCTGGACGCGCAGGCCACGGCCACGGCCGTGAGCGCGGCGATCGCCGTCTTGCCCGCGAACCTGTCGTGCGGGACAGCCTTCCTGACCTCGTCGTCGGACCAGCCGTCAGGGAGCGGGTTGCCGGGCAGCTGGGCCGTGCCGACCACGACCAGAAGACCGAGGCACAGGGTGCTGCACGACGCCAGGATCACGGCGATGGTCGCGAGCAGACGGGCGGCGCTTCGCGGGTGCAGGTGCTGCTCCGCCAGGCGCGCGATGGGCAGCGCCGTGAGAGGCAGGACCAGGGGCAGATAGACGAAGACGCCCATCGGTCAGCTCTCCGATTCGTCCGTGGGCCGGCCGGCCGGGCCGGGGCCGTTCTCGCCGAGCAGCGACCGCAGCAGATCCTCGTCGTCGGGCGACAGCGCGGAGACGAAGCTGGACAGCACGGCGTCCCGGTCGTCCCGCTGGTCAAGGAGCCGGCGCATACGAAAGGCGGTGAGGCCTGCCCCGTTCGCCGTCGACTGCCACAGAACCGGGCGTCCCGAACCCGTGCGGGTGACGGCCTGCTTGTCGAGCAGCCGGGTCAGGATCGTGATGACCGTGCTGTACGACAGACCACCGTCGAGACGCTCCTGCACCCATGCCGCGGTGACGGGCTCGCTCGCCCCGCCCAGCACGGTCAGCACCTGGGACTCCAATTCGCCCTGCCCGCGCCGGCGGGCCCGCGGCTCCTGCGGCCGGCCGTCCTTCTCTCCGCCCACGACGCGGCCCCTTCCATGCGACTGCCCGACCGCTCGTTCAACTGCCGGGCGCCGAGGCATAGTACCCAGCCGCACGGACGCCTGGTGAGCTCGGCGAAGCCCGGGGCCGCGCTCCCGTACACAAACTCTACAGTGCTGTAGATTTCAGGTGCTGTCACTCGGTGCCCGCACGGTCACGCGTGGGCGCAACGATGCGTAGAAGGAGAGAACCATGGGTGTGAGCCTCGCCAAGGGCGGAAACGTCTCACTGACCAAGGAGGCCCCCGGCCTTACCGCGGTCCTCGTCGGACTGGGCTGGGACGTCCGCACGACCACCGGCACGGACTACGACCTGGACGCCAGTGCCCTGCTGTGCGACGAGTCCGGGAAGGTCCGTTCCAACGAGCAGTTCGTCTTCTACAACAACCTGAAGAGCCCCGACGGTTCGGTCGAGCACACCGGCGACAACCTCACCGGCGAGGGCGAGGGTGACGACGAGATCGTCAAGGTCGACCTCGCCGCCGTGCCGGCCGAGGTCGCCAAGATCGTGTTCCCCGTCTCGATCCACGATGCGGAGGGTCGGGGCCAGAGCTTCGGTCAGGTCCGCAACGCCTACATCCGCGTGGTCAACCAGGCGGGCGGAGCCGAGATCGCCCGTTACGACCTCAGCGAGGACGCCTCCACCGAGACCGCGATGGTCTTCGGCGAGCTGTACCGCAACGGCGCCGAGTGGAAGTTCCGTGCCGTCGGGCAGGGCTATGCCGCCGGACTCAGCGGCATCGTCGCCGACTTCGGAGTCAGCCTCTGACCCGGTCCGGGTCCCCGTCGTACCGCCCCCTGCCGAAAGTGGAGCCATGACCGTCAATCTGACCAAGGGCCAGCAGATCAGCCTCACCAAGACGGGCGGCGGGGAACTCACCGTCGTTCGCATGGGCCTGGGCTGGAAGTCCGCACCCCGCAGGGGGTTCCTCGCCCGGCTGACCGCCCGTGAGATCGACCTCGACGCCTCGGCCGTCCTCTTCGCCGGCACGACCCCGCAGGACGTCGTCTTCTTCCAGCACCTGACCAGCGACGACGGTTCGGTCCGGCACACCGGCGACAACCGGGTCGGCGGCGCGGGCCAGGGCGGCGACGACGAGTCGATCGTCGTCGACCTGCAGCGCGTCCCGGCCCACGTCGATCAGATCGTCTTCACCGTGAACTCGTTCACCGGCCAGACCTTCGAGGAGGTCGACAACGCCTTCTGCCGTCTGGTCGACGAGACCACGGGCCAGGAACTGGCGCGCTACACGCTGACCGGCGGCGGTCGCCACACCGCGCAGATCATGGCCAAGGTCCAACGGTCCGGTGCGGGATGGCAGATGACGGCCATCGGCACCCCGGCCGAGGGACGCACCTTCCAGGACCTGATGCCGGCCGTCACCGCGCACCTCTAGGCCCTTCCCGCCGGCGCTCTCTTCCGCACCTCTGCCGGCACTCACCACTTCGACCGACCCTGGAGTATTTCGAATGGCACTGTGGGACCGCATCAAGGAATCGGCCTCGACGATGCAGACGCAGCTCAACGCCAAGAAGAACGATCTCAAGAGCGGGGCCTTCCGCGATGCGAGCATGGCCATGTGCGCCCTCGTGGCCGCGGCCGACGGCTCCATCGACCCCGCCGAGCGGCAGCGGGTGTCCTCGCTGATCGCGGGGAACGAAGTCCTGCGGAACTTCCCCGCCGAAGATCTGCAGCGCCGGTTCAACGACTACTGCCAGCAGCTGACCTCCGACTTCGAGTTCGGGAAGGTCAGCATCCTCCAGACCATCGGCAAGGTCGGCAAGAAGCCCACCGAGGCCCGGGCGGTCATCCAGATCGGCATCGTGATCGGGGGCGCCGACGGCAACTTCGACAACACCGAGCGCGCCGTGGTCCGCGAAGCCTGCTTCGCGGCCGGCATCACGCCGAACGAATTCGACCTGTAGGTCATCAGGATCCCGGGCGTGCCGTCCACACGCGGCACGCCCACTCGACTTTTCCCTCGACACGGCGATTCACGGGGGAAGCCGCATGCGACGGGGACGGCGTGAGCAGGACGTACGGACTTCAGGACGAGGACAGACCCGACTACACACTGGTGCTGGACGAGGCGCTGCGGACCCCCGAGATACGGGGTCTGCTGGCGCTCTCCGCCGTCAGCCCGGGGCAGCTGCGCAACCGGGGGCTCGGCGCAGCCCGGCGGATAACCGGCGCCGCCGACACCGAGTACCGGACGTACGCCTCCCTGCGGCAGCAGACGCGGGTCGCCGGCGGAGCAGAGCGGGTCGAGCCCCTGTCCGGCCCCGGAGACCAGGAGGAACACGGGGTGGGTGTGCTGCCGGTGCTGGCCGTCCTCACCCCTCTCCTCGCGGGCGTCGCCGCAGCCGCGTTCCTGCTCATCGGCTACGGACTGGGCCTGGCCGGAAGCCGGACGCCGACAGCCGGCACTCTGATCACCGCGGGCTGGACCAGCTTCGGGATCTGCGCGGTGAGCGCCTCGGCCGGCCTCTTCTCGCTGTACCGCACGGCCGCCGCACACACGGCGTCCGCGCCGGCCCCGCCCGCCGCTCGGCCGCCCGCGGTGGACCGGGCACGGGAGGCCTGGCTGGTGAGCCTTCGGGACCGGGCCGTCCTTCCGTTTCTGCGCGATCAGCTCCGCGGACCCGACGCGCCTGCCGCGGCCGGGGGCAGGGAAGCCGGCCCCCGGTACGGCCGGCCGGACTTCTCCAGCCCCGGCTTCGGGAGTCCGGACTTCGCGGGTCCGGGCCTCGGCAGCGCGAACGCCCCGGCGGACCGCGACTGAGCAGTCAACGGTGCCCGCGTAGACCGTGAGGTACGGGGCGGCCGTGGCCCGGCTGTCCCCCGCAACGGCCCCACGCGTGTCCCCTCGCGACCAGCACGATCGCCAGGTACTTGGCGTTGTCGAAGAAACGCGTCCAGCGCCGGACCGGGCAGCACCGCCGCCGCCCGGTCCGGACCGCAGGATTCCGGGAATCCTTGACACCTCGGAGCGGCAGGAGGAGCATCCTCACGTCGTTGACAACGTTGTCGGAGCAACGCCGTTCCGGAGTGCCCACGGCGCACCTGCTCCCACCGCGTTGACCGTTCGTCATATACGAAGGGCAGGAACGGTGTCAGACACGCACAACCACCGGACGCACGCCGGGCTCGGAGTCATCAGCTCCGTCACGGTCACCGCCATGGCCGCGCTGGGGATGGCCGCCGTGGCCGCACCCGCCTCGGCGGCCTCCGCACGGCACCGTCAAGAACCCCGTGTCGTACGTCAACCCGCTGATCGGCACGTCCAACGCGGGCAACACCGCCGTTCGGCATGCTGGCCTGGAGTCCGCAGAACTCGAAGGGGAAGCAGGTCTCGACCCCGGCTCCCGGCGGCTACCAGTACGACGCGACGAAGATACGCGGCTTCAGCCTCACCCATCTCAACGGCGTCGGATGCTCCGGTGCCAACGGTGACATCCCGATCATGCCGTACGTGGGCGACGTCGACTCCTCGCCCAGCTCGGACACCACCGACGCGAAGTACGCCAGCACCTTCTCGCACGCCGACGAGACCGCAGCGCCCGGCTACTACAAGGTCGGCCTGGCAAGCGGCGCGTCCGCGGCGCTCACCACCACCGCCCGGACCGGTGCGGGGAAGTTCGGCTTCCCGGCGGGCAAGCCCGCGAGCATGCTCTTTCGCACCTCGAACTCGGAGAGCGGCAGCACCGGCGCCACCGTGAAGATCGACAAGGCGGCCCGGACCGTGACGGGCTCCGTCACCGCGGGCAACTTCTGTGGTCCGCAGAGCGCGAACAACCGCAAGGACCTCTACACGCTCTACTTCACCGCCCACTTCGACAAGGCGTTCGCGAAGACCGGAACCTGGACGGACGGCACGGTGAAGTCCGGCTCCACCACCGCCTCGGGCGGGACGGGGTACAGCTCGTCCGGCAACGCCGTGGAGGGCAAGGGCTCCGGCGCGTACATCACCTTCGCCGACGGGACCACCGAGGCCGGGGCCAGGGTCGCCGTCTCCTACGTCAGCCCGCAGAACGCCGAGGCCAACCTCCGTGCGGAGAACGGGCCCCACGAGAGCTTCGACTCCGTCAGGACCCGGGCCGCGGAGGTCTGGAACAGGACGCTGAAGTCGGTCGAGGTGGGTGGCGGCACCGACGCCCAGCGCTCCACCTTCTACACCGCGCTCTACCTCTCCATGCTGGAGCCCACCCTGACCAGCGACGTGGACGGCCGCTATCTCGGCGCCGACCGCAAGCCGCACCGGCTCGCCAAGGGGCAGAAGGCCCAGTACGGCACCTTCTCCGGATGGGACCAGTACCGCGCACAGGTGCAGCTCATGACGCTGCTCAATCCGAGGGCGGGCAGCGACTACGCGCAGTCGCTCTACAACTATGCGGGTCAGCGCGGCGGCGAGTGGGACCGCTGGCTGCTGGAGAACGGCAGGACGAGCGTGATGTCGGGCGATCCGTCGGATGCGGCTCTCGCCGGGATCTACGCCTTCGGCGGCCATGACTTCGATGTCAAGGGCGCACTGAAGTCCCTGGTCCGGGCGGCGACGGTGCCCACCGCGAACGACTCGGACAGCTCCGGCTGCAACGTCGAGTGCGTGGGCCAGCGGCCCGCGCTCGGTACGTATCTGAAGCTCGGATACGTACCGGCGGACAACTGCCACTGCTGGGGAGGCGCGGCCGAGACCCTGGAGGACGCGGCGGCCGACTACGGCCTGTCCGAGCTGTCCCGGCAGACCGGGAGGACCGCCGACGCGAAGAGGTTCCTGGACCGCTCGGGGAACTGGACGAACGTCTTCGACGCCAACGCCACTCCGCAGGGCGGGTACATACGCGACCGCAAGGCCGACGGTACCTGGGCGGCCACCTTCACACCGGGCACCGGCAGCGGCTTCGTCGAGGGCACCAGCGCGCGGTACACCTGGATGGTCTACTCGGACGTGGCGGGCCTCGCGGGTGCGACGGGCGGTGACGACCAGGCGGTGAAGCGGCTGGACGCCTTCTTCCGTACGCCGGACGGGAAGTTCGACTTCTCGGCGAAGGACGGCACACGCTACGACGCGACCAACGAGCCGGACATCAACGCCCCTTACCTGTACGACTACCTGGGGGCCCCGTACAAGACGCAGGAGACGGTCCGCGCGGAGCTGGACCAGCTGTGGACGGACACCCCGGGCGGCATCCCCGGCAACGACGACGCGGGGACCATGTCGTCCTGGTACGTCTTCTCGGCGCTGGGCATGTACCCGCAGAACCCGAGCAGGGCCGATCTGACCCTCTCCGCACCGCTGTTCCCGCACGCGGTGGTGCACACCGGGCACGGGAGGACGATCACGGTCGACGCACCTGCCGCTTCGGCGGACAACACCTACATCCACGGCCTGAAGGTCAACGGCCGTACGTCCACGAAGCCGTGGGTCCCCGCCTCGCTCGTCACCCGGGGCGGGACGCTGGACTACACCCTCGGTTCGACGGCGGACACCTCCTGGGGCACCGCGAAGGCCGACGCACCGCCGTCCTTCCCCGGCGGCGGCCTGAAGTACTTCACCGGCACGACTCCGGACAAACTGAAGGCCGAGCCGGGGTCGGGCGCCGCGGAGACGACCGTCGTCCACGGGCGAGGAGCTCCCGAGGACGTCGGCCGCGGTGACCGTCGCCGAGCGGAACAGCACGCTGTGGAACCGCAACAGCACCGCCGTCTCCACCGACGACGACAACCCGCAGGCCGACTTCGACGGTGAGGGCTGGAGCTACTCGGCCAAGGCGCTCGCCGCGGCGGGCGCGACACCGGGCGGAACCGTCTCGTCCGGCGGCTTCGACTTCGGCTGGCCCGAGGTGGGAGCGGGCGATCCGGACAACATCGAGGTGGCCGGCGCCGAACCGCAGGTGCTGAGGGTTCCGTCCGCTTCCGGGGACACCGAGCTCAGCCTGCTGGGCAGCGCGGCCGAGGGCTCGGCCTCCGGGCAGGCGACGCTGACGTACATCGACAGCACCACGCAGCAGGTGGAGATCGGCTTCAGCGACTGGACGCTGGGCGGTGGCACCCAGAAGCCGTCGTTCGGCAACACGGTCGCGGTGCACACCGCGTACCGCGACGTCCAGGGCGGCGGTACGGACCCGGTGGGCACCGAGGTCTTCGCCACCGCCCCGATCGCGCTCCAGTCGGGGAAGCAGCTCGCGCGTGTGACCCTGCCGTCCACCACGGACGGCGGTGTGATCCACATCTTCGCGGTGGCCACGGCCTGACGCCCGGCGTCCGCCACACCGGAACGGGCCGTCGCTGCAGGGGAGTTCCCTTGCCGCGACGGCCCGTGAGCGCCCTGCTCAGACCAGGTCGAACCGGTCCAGGTTCATGACCTTGTCCCACGCCGCGACGAAGTCGTTCACGAACTTCTCCTTCGCGTCATCGCTCGCGTAGACCTCCGCGACCGCGCGCAGCTCGGAGTTCGACCCGAAGACGAGGTCGGCGCGGCTGCCGGTCCACTTCACCTTGCCTGAGCCGTCGCGGCCCTCGAAGGTGGTGGCGTCCTCGGACGTCGCCTGCCACGTCGTACCCAGGTCGAGCAGGTTGACGAAGAAGTCGTTGGTCAGCGCCCCGGGGGTCTCGGTGAGGACACCGAGCGAGGACTGCTGATGGTTCGCGCCGAGCACCCGCAGCCCGCCGACGAGGACCGTCAGCTCAGGGGCGCTCAGCGTCAGCAGGTTCGCCCGGTCGAGCAGCAGGTACTCGGCAGGCAGCCGGTTGGCCTTGCCGAGGTAGTTGCGGAACCCGTCGGCGGCCGGCTCCAGCTCGACGAACGACTCGACATCGGTCTGTTCCTGGGACGCGTCGACACGGCCCGGTGCGAAGGGGACCTCGATGTCGAAGCCGGCGTCCTTGGCCGCCTTCTCGACGCCTGCGGCTCCGGCGAGCACGATGAGGTCCGCGAGCGAGAGCTGCTTGCCTCCGGACTGGGCGGAGTTGAAGGACTCCTGGATCCCCTGGAGGGTACGCAGCACCGTGGCCAGCTGGTCCGGGCCGTTGACCTCCCACCCGTTCTGCGGCACCAGACGGATGCGCGCGCCGTTGGCACCGCCGCGCTTGTCGCTGCCGCGGAAGGAGGAGGCCGACGCCCACGCGGTGGAGACGAGCTCCGAAACCGACAGGCCGGATTCGAGGATCCGGGCCTTGAGCGCGGCGACGTCCGAGGCGTCGACGGTCTCGTACGTCCGCTCGGGGAGCGGGTCCTGCCACACCAGCGTCTGGGCTGGGACCTCCGGGCCGAGGTAGCGCACGACCGGGCCCATGTCGCGGTGGGTCAGCTTGAACCAGGCTCGGGCGAAGGCGTCGGCGAACGCGTCCGGGCTCTCGTGGAAGCGCCGCGAGATCTCCTCGTAGGCCGGGTCGAACCGGAGCGAGAGGTCGGTCGTCAGCATCGTCGGTGCGTGGGTCTTCGACGCGTCGAACGCGTCGGGGACGGTGTCCGCACCGGCGCCGTCCTTCGGCCGCCACTGGTGGGCGCCGGCGGGGCTCTTGAACAGCTCCCACTCGTACCCGAAGAGGATGTCGAAGAAGCTGTTGTCCCACGTGGTCGGGGTGTCCGTCCAGATGCCCTCGAGCCCGCTGGTGATCGCGTCGGCGCCCTTGCCGGTGCCGTGCGTGCTCTGCCAGCCGAGGCCCTGCTGCTCCATCGGGGCGGCCTCCGGGTCGGCGCCGACGCTGTCCGCCGGGCCCGCTCCGTGGGTCTTTCCGAAGGTGTGGCCGCCCGCGATCAGGGCGACCGTCTCCTCGTCGTTCATCGCCATCCGGCGGAACGTTTCGCGGATGTCGCGGGCCGCGGCGATCGGGTCCGGGGTTCCGTTGGGGCCTTCGGGGTTGACGTAGATGAGGCCCATCTGGACCGCGCCGAGGGGGTTCTCCAGCTCTCGGTCACCGGTGTAGCGGTCGTCGCCGAGCCAGGTGGTCTCGGGACCCCAGTAGACGTCCTCGTCGGGCTCCCACACGTCCGCGCGGCCGCCGCCGAAGCCGAAGGTCTTGAAGCCCATCGACTCCAGGGCGACGTTGCCGGTGAGGACGATGAGGTCGGCCCACGAGAGGTTCTTGCCGTACTTCTTCTTGACCGGCCACAGCAGCCGGCGGGCCTTGTCGAGGCTCGCGTTGTCCGGCCAGCTGTTGAGCGGGGCGAAGCGCTGCTGTCCGGCTCCGGCGCCGCCGCGGCCGTCGCTGATCCGGTAGGTCCCGGCGCTGTGCCAGGCCATCCGGACCATGAAGGGGCCGTAGTTGCCGAAGTCGGCGGGCCACCAGTCCTGCGAGGTGGTGAGCACCTCGGCGATGTCCCGCTTCACGGCCGGGAGGTCGAGGCTCTTGAAGGCCTCGGCGTAGTCGAACTCCTCGCCGAGGGGATTGGCCACGGCGGGGTTCTTGGCGAGGATCTTCAGGTTGAGCCGCTCCGGCCACCACTGACGGTTTCCGCCGCCCTGGGTCGGGTGCGGCGCGCGACCGTGCACGACCGGGCAGCCGGAGACCTCCTCCGCCTTCGGGTCGGTGACGATCGCGTCGTGGTTCTCAGTCATGAAAATCCTTCCGGACGGGGCGGATCACATTGCCTTGGAACTGAGGGTGGTGGAACTGAGGGTGGTGGAACTGAGGGTGGTGGAACTGAGGGTGGTGGAACTGAGGGTGATGATTCTGAAGGCGCCGGTTCGGAGGGAGACGACGGCGCCCTGTGCGTCCCCGCGTCCCGGAGGCAACCGCCTCGGTACCGAGGCGGTCCCGGTCCGGATGCCGGCGTGAGCGCACCCGTCTCCTGAAGCCACGCAATTTCCCCTGCTGTTGACCGGTCCCTTGGCTGTCAGCCGGAACCGATCCTACGATGGACCTAGTCCAAGTCAATACGGCAGACGGGTCTGCACGCATCATTCGTCGGACAACGCACAGTTAGGCTGGTAGGCATGAGTGACCTGCTGGAACGGCTTCGTGGACGTGGCTGGCGAATGACCGCTCAGCGCCGGGTGGTCGCCGAGGTCCTCGCGGGCGAGCACGTCCACTTCACGGCGGACGAGGTACTCGAACGCGCCGCCGCCCTGTTGCCGGAGATTTCTCGCGCCACCGTCTACAACACCCTCGGCGAACTGGTCTCGCTGGGCGAGGTGATCGAGGTGGGCACGGACGGCCGGGCCAGGCGCTACGACCCGAACGCGCACCACCCGCACCAGCACCTGGTGTGCTCCGAGTGCGGCACCATCCGGGACGTCCACCCCGACGCCGACCCGCTGGCTGGGCTGCCGCCCTCCGAACGGTTCGGCTTCACCGTCTCCGAGGTCGAGGTGACCTACCGGGGCCTGTGCCCCGACTGCGCCGGCGGATGACTCGCACCCGCCCCCTATAGCGCATCCATTAAGGTTTCGTCAACCCACCAGTCGCACCGTCCTGTGCCACCGAAAGGGCGGCCGTCGCGTTCGTTTTTCTAAGCTGCTTTCATTTTTGATCGTATTTAATCGACGAGGCGACCATGTCGCCTCGTCGATGACCTCGATACGACAAACACCAAGCAGTTTGGCTCTTCATGCGGTCATCACGCGCACCCTCACTCCTGACGATGGCACGGTAGGCAATCCAATCCGCCGCTCGAAGGGTTCATCTCGATGTCCGTCCACTCAACCTCGGACCCTTCACCGGACCCCTCGCCGGACCCTGACCCCAGTTCCGAACCTGACCTCAATTTCGAACTGTCTCGCCAACTGCAGGCAATCGAGAGCGAGTTGACCAAGCTGCGCAAGCAGCGCCGTTTCGGTCAGGCTGCGCGAGTGGCCAGCCTTCTCTCCGCCGCGCGAGAAGCACTCAACGGATCGGACAGTGAGGTCTGGGCCGTAGTGGCGAGGTCGGCCAGGCAATTCGCCAAGCTGTTTGACTTGTTCGACAAGTGAAGAGGTGTGTGATGAGCGACCATCAGACTGACGGCCCATTCCGGCCTCCAGTTTCGGTAGAACGTCAAAATACCTGGGTAGACGCCGCCCTGGCGACCCCGCATGTGAAGTCGCCTCGTGCCGCCCTGCAGAACGCGGCCGCATTTCTCGTCGACCCGGAGCACACCCTGAGCGAGCCGGACGCCCACGGTGTCCGCACCCTCAGGGAGGGGGCCCTGCGGACCGTACGTACCGACGCGGGCGAAATAGTGGTGGTCGAAGTACAGATGCACGGGGTGGGCGGTGTCGTATGGGAACACAACGAACGGATCAGCTCCCTCTGGCACTCGACGGCGGACCCCGCGGTCGGCGGAAGGACCAAACGCTCCCTCACCAGGGTGTACCCCTGGCCTCGCGAGAGTCCCGACGGCGGCGAGCAGCCGTACGCGGCGCTGCTCAGTCATCCCCCCAACCGACAGTGGCTGACCTCGAACACAGAAGAGGCCTCTGACGAACTGGACCGCCGGGACGGGCTGCGTTCGTATGACCTCAAGGAAGATCTGGTCCTCAACGGCCAGCAAGAACCGGGCATGTATATCCCTCAACGATTCTGCCTCACCGAACGTCCCCAGCTGAACGCCGACGGCGTGCCGGTGCACCCCGCCGAATACGTGGGCTGGATGGCCGTTCGAGGAAATAATCGAACGAAACGACGTCAGGACATCTTTGGGCTGACGTCGGCCGAGGTTCTCACCGGTGTTCCGGCAAGCAAGCTTGGTCTGCCCGGTGACGAGGCGTTCTTCGACCCGCAGTTCTGGCTGGAGAAGCTCTCCGACCGGCTCAACCAGGAGTGGGCCGAAGCCCGGCTCGCGGGTGATGACGAGGCCACGGCGATCCGTGCGACCAATGTGGCGGTGGTGACCGCTCACCTGGTCGTCGGCACGCCGACCCCTGAACGTCTCTATCGCATTGTGCAGATGAGCAATCGCCGCGATCACGTACATCCACCGCTGGAGTTCGTACCGAATGACCGGGGACGGGCCCTGGGGCGCAGCGTGCTCGGAATGTACGTCGCACGAGGCGTCCTCGACGAAAAGGAATCACAAGTTCTGTCGGGCTTGGCGCCCGTCAGCGAACTGAGCATCGCCGCGCAGGACGCCACGGTCTCGGAGCTGCGCGATCTCCGCTCCATGATGATCCTGCGGGAACTCTTTCCGACCGATCCTCACAAGAAGCTGCTGATCCGCCGGGCGCTCAGCGAGTCGCCTCCCTCGCAGCTGAGCAGCCCCGAGATCAACCGGCGTGCCCGCGCCTGGTCCGCACTGACGTCGGAGAGCTACCCGGCCCCATGGAATCCCCGTATCGCCGAGGTGTTCAATGCCGGGTCCGTCCGGGCCGGGCTGCACTTCTCCGGACGCCCGCTCCGAGAACTGCTGAACGCCGCGGACAAGGATGACGACGCCTTCGAGGAGCTGGTGGCCTACCGGGCGGCCCACTGGCTGGCCGCTTTCGACATCATCGACGCCGACCGGGGTTCGCTCGCCGGCCAGAAGACGGACGACGACGACGGCGCCAAGGCCGCACGGGTCCGGCGCACGGTGAAGAACCACCTCAACGCCCTGCGGAGCAACCGGGTCATGGCCGTGGCCGTGCTGCGTGAGCTGGCGAGAGCCATGGACGAGGGAGACCGCAGGCCCGTCCGGGTCAGCCGTTCCGGGGCGCTGTTGATCGAGGAGATGAGCACGGCCTGGTTCGACAGGGAGTTCCCGAAGGATTCCGGCAAGCGCCGGCCCAAGGTGCCCGCCCCCCGGCAGAGCGGGAGCGCTTCGGACGCGGGGCGGAACGACCCCGACGGCACCGGGGCGTCCACCCAGTTGTCCTCTCAGCACGCGTGGCGCGAGCAGCCCGGGGCCGGGGCCGCCCTGCCCCTCCCCGTCCTGTCCCCGTCGGCCGGGGAGAGCACCGCACCGGCCATGGGGGTATCGGCCGGGATCGGAGCGACGGTGTCCGGCGCAGCCCTACCG
>NZ_JAFMPZ010000233.1 GCF_017353455.1 Streptomyces laculatispora | reverse complement strand
GTGCAGGCCGGCGGGTCGGCGTACCAGCCGGAGTTGCCGGCGCCCCGGGTGATCTGGAAGCCGCTGCCGACGCAGTTGTGGATCGGGTTGGACTGCGCGATGTGGGTGGCCACGACGTTGGTGAAGGTCGCCGTGCCCGGCGACTGGATCTGGAGGGCGTAGGTACCCGCGCCGTCGATCTTGATGTTGTCGAAGTGCAGCCCGTTGGCCGCGCCCTCGATGAGGTGGATCGCGGCGTACGAGCTGTCGAGTATCTCCGTGTCGGAGATGTTGATGGTGGCGTTGATGGGCTCGTTGAGCCCGCTGAACCAGATCGCGCCGACGCCGAAGCGCCAGTTGAAGTCGTTGTTCCCGGTCCGGATCAGGGTGTTGCGGGCCGCTGTCGTGGTGCCTGAAACGGCTGTGCCCTGACCGGAGTTGACGCCCGGATAGCGGTTGGCGACGTGCAGCCCGCCACCGTTGGTGATGGTGTCCGACATGACGTTGTCGGAGATCGTGATGTCCTTGCCGCCGTACGTCACGATGTTATTGGCCAGGATCGGCAGCACCACGGTGTTGAACGTGAACTTGTTCTTCACGTTCGGGACGTTCTCCGCCCACATCGCCAGACCGTCGTCACCGGAATTGCGGACGAAGGTGTTGGTGACCGTGGAGTTGGTGACGCCGTAGTGGAAGTTCACGCCGTCGGCTGTCTGGTCCAGGATGCGGCTGTTCTTGATGGTGAAGTTGTCCATCGGACCGTCCATCCAGGCACCGCACTTGGTGTGCTGCATCCAGACGTTGTCGACGGTGGAGTTCGACAGCGCACCGCCGATGGCGTTGACCTGATCGTCGTCCACCCGTTCCTGGATGTCGCCGATGATGGCGAAGTCCTTGAGCGTGACGTTGCTGCTTCCGCCGTTCGCGGCGTACTTGCCGTAGACGCCGACGGCCTTGCTCCGGTTCGAGGGATCGCGCCCGGTCAGCACGGAGTACCAGGGACCGGCACCGCGCAGCGTCACCTTGTCCACGACGATGTGGTCGCGGACCTGGAAGGTGCCCTGCGGGATGTAGACCTCCTTGCCCTGTGCCTTCCCCGCGTCCACGGCCGCCTGGATCCTGGCGGTCGAGTCCGCTGCTCCGGTCGGGTCGGCGCCGAAGTCGGAGACGACGTCGAGTGCGCCCGAGGGCTTGGCGGTCGGCGCGGCCACCTGCTCGAAGTCCGCCAGGTCGATGGTGAACGACGGTGACGCGGAGGTGGAGGAGACCCGCAGCCTGACCTTCGTACCGGCGGCGAGGGTCGACCCGAACATGGTCCGGGCCTCGTCGTAGAAGTGGTGCGGATTGGTGTCGCCCGGATTGTTGTTGAAGGGATAGCCGCCGTAGTACCAGCCGTACTTGGAGGTGACCGGCACCGCCTTCGGTGATCCGCCGTTCACCAGCACGTCGATCGAGGCGTCCCGGCCCGATCCGGCGGCGCTGTCCGGCAGCGAGTAGCGGAAGGACATCGCGTTCGCCGGTGCGGTGAGCGTGAACTCCACGTACTCGCCGACGGCATCCAGCGTTACGGCCTGCCGGCCCGAGGCCTCGGAGGGCAGCGTGCCGTACAGCCGGTTCGGGCCGATCAGTGTGCCGTTGGTGGCCGCGTACTCGGCTTCCTGCTCCTTGAACGGAACGGTCGCCCCGCGACCGGGAACCGCCATGGGGGAGGGGGCGGGTACCCCCGCCGCCTGGGCGGGGGGAGCGCTGGACATGACCACGGCGGCAGCGGTGCCGAACGCGGCGAGGGCCAGCGAGAGAGAGGCGGATATGGAGCGTCTGAGCAACTGGCGTCTGGGAGGTGGGGTCACGTAACAGTCGTCCTTGCGGCTCGTGGGGCTCTTCGGACGCCCCACAGGCTAGGAGCAGTGCCGCAAGGACGTCTATGCCGGTGCGCAAAATTCTGCTTGAGATACTCAAATTCATGACTCAAACCTGTGAAGAATGCGTGATGTGGAGTGCTTGCTCGCCTACGAGGGCGAGGCGTGTCGGGCTCCGGTGGGCCCCCGTGTGCCGACAGGCTTCGCCCGCAAAGAGGTGCGGCCGGGTCGGCCAGCTGATCTACGGGGGCTGTGCAAAAATTTGCATTCATGTGTAAAAAACGGCTGTCGCCGAGGGGGGTGAGGTGGCCCGGCGGCCGGGGAAACCCGGACATCGCCATCACCCGCACCGGAGACCTCGATGTTGTTGTCCGGGTTGGCGCGCTGCTCCGCCGTGGTCGGCCGAAGGCGCGCGAAGCCCACGAGGCCGGCCACCGTCGTCGAGGCATGAGGTCGACGGCCCGTACCGGGCGGGGGCGGAAACCGGGGGAAGAATCAGACACCCTTCTTCTCCGTCTGCGACATGACGCAGCCGAGGATGCCCCAGGAAGTGCGGCCGTCCATGATGCCGGCGAACCGGTCACCGGCGCACAGGAAGAACAGCATCGTCAATGTGCCGAGCACGCCCCCGCGGCATGAATGGGCCCCGGATGCCGGGAGCGTCCGGCCCTGTGGATTTGATGTGCCGCCGCGATGGGGAATGCTGCTCGGCCGCATGTTCGGAAACGGATGCAAGGGCTTTGTTCCGTGGGCCGCGCCCACCGCCACGTTCTCGCCGGGGGCGCGGCGGCAGGCCGGCAGGAGTGGCGATGGCGCCACCGATCGGGCGGAAAGGATCTCCCATTGCCTTGAGCAGCTGACCTGCCATTGAATATCCCCTGCTCAGCGCCTGTCCGGCAGATCGGGGACTGGGCCGCTCGTCCGTATCATTCGGCCTGTTCGGAACCTTCCGGCCCGGCGGGGTATCTGACCACGAGTACGGACCGTGCCCCGACCGGAGGAGCTGTTCAAAATGCTGCGTCGCGTTCGTGTATTGCTGTTGACCGCCTTACTGGTGGTGACGGGATCGGTGATTTCGTCCGCCCCCGCCTCTGCCGTTATCGGTGGATCGAAGAGCACGTACGGTCCGTGGGCGGTGCGCATGCTCATCGACGGCACCCCGGCGTGCACCGGGACGGCGGTCGCCCGCCAGTGGATCATCACCGCCTCGCACTGCTTCTTCGAGCAGGGGGAGCCGATCGCCGACAAACGGATCTCGTTCCGGGTCGGCAGCCTCGACATGCGGAAGGGCACCACGGTGCGCCCGGTGCCCCGCGGCCGGGTGGGAAGCGCGCGGGCCGACATGATGCTCGTCAAGGTCCCGCCGATGAAGGTCCGCACGGCTCGCCTGGCCACAGCCGGTGTCCACCCCGGCCGGACCGTGCGGCAGTACGGGTGGGGCGCCACCTGCACCGGGGACGAGAATACCTGCCAGTCGCCGGTGCTCAAGCAGTCGGTCCTGCGGGTCCTGCGGCCGGACGACCCCCGGTGCGAGGGCTACACCGTGCCGGACGGTTCGGACTTCTGCATGGCGAAGGTGTCCGGGATTCCCGCCGGCGGCGACTCCGGGGGCCCGGTGATGAGCATCGCCCCACGCGGCACCGAAACCCTCCTCGGCGTCTTCGACGGCTCCGACCGGGAGAAGACCGCGGGAGCCGGCGAGATCGCCCGGCAACTCACCTGGATTCGCTCGGTCATCCGGTGACAGTCCGGGTGGAACGTGGACCCGGCGTCTGTCCGGCGGAGCGCGTTCGAGAGCACAACTGCCTTTCCGGGGACGACCGCTGAGGGCGGGAGCCGGGCACGCGTCGGGCTCCCGCCCGAGCGGAACCGGGGACGGTCGTGGAATGCCGGCGCGTGTCCTCCCGGGACATGCACGAGGGCCCGGATGCTGGGGAGCATCCGGGCCCCTCGTGCATGACGTGCGTGAGCCGTTACGGCAGCTGCGCCGCCCGTGCCTCGCGCCGGTTGTCGCGGAAGGTGTTCACCCGGCGGGCGGTCGCGAAGAGCGGGATGACCGCTCCCAGGACCACCTGGAGCGCACAGCCGGTCTGGAGCAGCAGCTGACCGCCGGGGGCGTCGAACGCCCAAGCGGCCAGGAGCCCCATCGCGGCCACGATCCAGCCGAGCATCGCCACCGCGAGGACACCCCGCGGCTTGGGGTACTCGACCCGGCTGACCATCAGCCACGCCACTCCGACGATCGCGAGCAGCGTCGGCACGAAGGGCAGCTCCAGGAGCACGATCGAGATGACCGTGAGCGCTCCGAAGGGGCTCGGCATGCCCTGGAACATGCCGTCCTTCAAGGTCACACAGGAGAATCGCGCAAGCCTGAGCACCACCGCCAGCAGCACGACGATCGCCGCGAGGGCCGAGACCCGCTGGTGTGCGTCGTCCGCGACCATGCCGTACACGAGGACGAAGTACGCCGGGGCGAGCCCGAAGCTGACGAGGTCCGAGAGGTTGTCCAGCTCGGCGCCCATCGGCGAGGAGCGCAGCTTGCGGGCCACGAGTCCGTCGAACAGGTCGAAGATCGCGGCCATGAGCATCAGGATCACGGCGGTGGCCGCGGAGTGCCGGGCCATGCCGCTCTCGTCGCTGCCCGTGAGGTGCGGGATGAGGATGCCCGTGGTGGTGAAGTACACCGCCATGAAACCGCATGTGGCGTTACCGAGAGTGAGGGTGTCCGCTATCGACAGCCGCATCGAGAGCGGCATGTCCTCGGTGTCGTCCTCGGTGTCCGCCTCGGGCACCCAGCCTGCCTGTGTCTCAGGATCAATCACGGTCAATTCGAGTCACCCCCGCGGTGGTGGCCTGGCCGACCTCGACCGCGACATCGATACCTTCCGGAAGGTAGATGTCGACCCGGGAGCCGAACCGGATCAGGCCGATCCGCTCGCCCTGGTCCACCTTCGTGCCCTGCGGGACGTACGGGACGATGCGGCGGGCGACGGCGCCCGCGATCTGCACCATCTCGATGTCGCCGAGCTCGGTGTCGAAGTGCCAGACAACGCGCTCGTTGTTCTCGCTCTCCTTGTTGAACGCCGGAACGAAGCCACCGGGGATGTGCTCGACCGATGTCACCGTGCCGGCCAGTGGCGCGCGGTTGACGTGGACGTTCAGCGGGCTCATGAAGATCGCGACGCGGGTGCGTCCGTCCTTCCACGGCATGATGCTCTGCACCACGCCGTCGGCCGGTGAGATGACGCGGCCCTGGGTGATCTCGCGCTCGGGGTCGCGGAAGAACCACAGCATGCCCGCCGCGAGCGCGGTGGTGGGCACGGCCACGGCCGCCCAGCGCCCGGACCTGCGGGCCCGGGACAGGCTGAGTGCGGCGGTGGCGACGGTCGGGAGGAGCCACGGCGAAGCTCCGCGTGCAAGGCGGACCCCGCCGCGTGGTGCAGAGGTATGGCTGTCGGGCATGGATGACCTTCGTAGCGGATGATGCCGCGCTGGCAACGGGGGACGGCGGCTTTTCCGGCGATGTTATCGGTTGCGGACCGCAACTGGGCAAGCCAGCAGCCGAGTCGGACGTCTGGAAGGCACCGGATGAGGATGACAGGGTGTGATCTTCTTCGCGGTTAAATCACCGCGAATGGGGCAATCAACCCTGGAAGCGGTACTCCTCGAGGAGTCGGCGCCCGATGATCATTTTCTGGATCTCGGCGGTACCTTCACCGATCAGCAGCATCGGGGCCTCCCGGTAGAGGCGCTCGATCTCGTACTCCTTGGAGAAGCCGTAACCGCCGTGGATCCGGAAGGCGTCCTCGACGACTTCCTTGCAGTACTCGGAGGCGAGGTACTTCGCCATCCCTGCCTCCAGGTCGTTTCGTTCCCCGGAGTCCTTTTTGCGCGCTGCATTTACCATCATCGCATGCGCGGCCTCCACCTTGGTGGCCATTTCGGCCAGCTTGAACTGGATCGCCTGGTGCTGGGCGATCGGTTTTCCGAAGGTGTGGCGCTGCTGTGCGTAGGAAACACCCAGCTCGAATGCACGCTGTGCGACGCCGCAGCCACGTGCAGCGACATTTACCCGGCCGACCTCCACTCCGTCCATCATTTGGTAAAACCCTCGACCGGTGGTGCCGCCGAGTACACGATTGGCTGGAATACGTAGCCCGTCCATGATGAGCTCGGTCGTGTCGACGCCCTTGTAGCCCATTTTGTCGATCTTCCCGGGGATCGTGAGGCCGGGCCGGACCTCGCCGAATCCGGGCTCCTTCTCCACCAGGAACGTCGTCATCGACTTGTGCGGCGGTGTGCCCTCGGGGTGGCCTTCGTCGCTCCGGCACAGAACGGCGACGAGAGTGGACGTGCCGCCGTTCGTCAGCCACATCTTCTGGCCGTTCAGTACGTACTCGTCGCCCTCCCTGACGCCCTTGGAGCTGATCGCCGCGACGTCGGAGCCCAGGGCCGGCTCGGACATCGAGAACGCGCCGCGCACCTCGCCCAGCGCCATCCGGGGCAGGAACGTGTCCTTCTGCTCCTGTGTGCCGTGCTGCTTGAGCATGTACGCCACGATGAAGTGCGTGTTGATGATCCCGGACACACTCATCCAGCCGCGGGCGATCTCCTCCACGCACAGGGCGTACGTGAGCAGGGACTCACCCAGCCCGCCGTATTCCTCGGGAATCATCAGCCCGAAAAGTCCGAGTTCCTTGAGGCCCTCGACGATTTCGGCCGGGTACTCGTCACGGTGCTCCAGCTGGGTCGCGACCGGAATGATCTCCTTGTCGACGAAATTCCGGACCGTGGAGAGGATTTCCTGCTGGACATCGTTGAGGCCGGCAGTCTGGGCGAGTCGGGCCATGGCTACTTCTCCACGTTCTTCTGCGAAGGCTGCTTCGGCTCCGGGCGGCCGGGCTGTTCCCCGCCCCGCTCCTTGATGTACGTCTCTGTGGGGACCATCACCTTGCGACGGAACACGCAGACCAGCGTGCCGTCCTGCTTGTGTCCACGAGTCTCCACATAAACGATTCCGCGGTCGCTCTTTGACTTCGACGGAGTCTTGTCCAGGACCGTCGTCTCGCCATACAGCGTGTCGCCGTGGAAGGTCGGCGCGACATGCTTCAACGACTCGACCTCCAGATTGGCGATCGCCTTTCCGGAGACGTCCGGCACCGACATGCCGAGCAGCAGCGAGTAGATGTAGTTGCCGACGACAACGTTCTTACCGAAATCGGTCGTCTTCTCCGCGTAGTTGCTGTCCATGTGCAGCGGGTGATGATTCATGGTCAACAGGCAGAAGAGGTGGTCGTCGTATTCGGTGACGGTCTTTCCGGGCCAGTGCTTGTAGACCGCACCGATCTCGAATTCCTCGTAGGTGCGTCCGAACTGCATATCAGGCCTCCGGAGCTTCGAACTTGGAGGTGCGCTGCATGCCCGCCGCACGGCCCTTGCCCGCGATGACCAGCGCCATCTTGCGGCTGGCCTCGTCGATCATCTCGTCGCCGAGCATCGCCGAGCCCTTCTTGCCGCCCGCCTCGGAGGTGCACCAGTCGTAGGCGTCGAGGATCTGCTCGGCGTGGTCGTAGTCCTCCTGCGAGGGCGAGAAGACCTCGTTCGCCGCGTCGACCTGGCCGGGGTGCAGCACCCACTTGCCGTCGAAGCCGAGGGCCGCCGCACGGCCCGCGACCTCGCGGTACGCGTCCACGTCGCGGATCTGCAGGAACGGGCCGTCGATCGCCTGGAGGTCGTGCGTGCGGGCCGCCATCAGAATGCGCATCAGGATGTAGTGATACGCGTCCGCGCCGTACCCGGGCGGCTGCTGGCCGACGACCAGGGTCTTCATGTTGATCGAGGCCATGAAGTCGGCCGGGCCGAAGATCAGGGTCTCCAGGCGGGGCGAGGCGGCGGCGATGTCGTCGATGTTCACCAGGCCCTTGGCGTTCTCGATCTGCGCCTCGATGCCGATCCGCCCGGCCTCGAAGCCCATCGTCTTCTCGATCTGGGTGAGCAGCAGGTCCAGGGCGACGACCTGCTGGGCGTCCTGGACCTTCGGCAGCATGATGCAGTCGAGGTTGGGACCCGCGCCCTCGACGACCGTGATGACGTCGCGGTACGTCCAGTGCGTCGTCCAGTCGTTGACCCGCACGACCCGGGTCTTGCCCGTCCAGTCGCCGTTGTTCAGCGCGTCGACGATGTGGTGCCGGGCGCCTTCCTTGGCGAGCGGCGCGCAGGCGTCCTCCAGGTCCAGGAAGACCTGGTCGGCCGGGAGGCCCTGGGCCTTCTCCAGGAACCGCGGGTTCGAGCCGGGCACGGCCAGACACGAGCGGCGGGGACGCAGGCGGTTGACGGCAGTCATGCGGGGACCTCCAGAGGGTCGAGCTTGTTCGCTTTCCGGATCTCGTCGACGATACGGCCGATGATCTCCGTGATGCCGAAGTCCTTCGGGGTGAATACGGCGGCGACACCGGCTTTGACCAGGGCCGCGGCGTCGGCGGGGGGAATGATCCCGCCGACGATCACCGGGATGTCGCCCGCGCCGGTCCGGCGGAGCCGGGTCAGCACGTCGGGCACCAGCTCGGCGTGCGAGCCGGACAGGATCGACAGGCCGACGCAGTGCACGTCCTCGGCGACGGCGGCCGAGACGATCTGTTCGGGCGTGAGGCGGATGCCCTGGTAGACGACCTCGAAACCGGCGTCGCGGGCGCGTACCGCGATCTGCTCGGCACCGTTGGAGTGGCCGTCCAGGCCCGGCTTGCCGACCAGCAGCCGCAGCCGGCCCGCGCCCAGGTCCGCGGCGGTCCGGGCGGCCTTCTCGCGTACGAGCGCCAGCGGGGTGCCCTCCTCGGCCGTCACCGCGACCGGGGCGGACGACACCCCGGTCGGTGCGCGGAACTCGCCGAAGACGTCGCGCAGCGCCCAGGACCACTCGCCCGTGGTGACGCCGGCGCGGGCGCACTCGACGGTGGCCTCCATCATGTTCTCGGTGCCCGCGGCGGCCTTCTTCAGGACGGCCAGCGCCTCGGTGGCGCGGGCCTCGTCGCGGTTGTCCCGCCACTCGTGGAGCGCGGCGACGACCTTGGCCTCGATCGAAGGGTCGACCGTCATGATCGCGGCGTCGAGATCGGCGGTGAGCGGGTTGGGCTCGGTGCTCTCGTAGATGTTGACGCCGACGATCTTCTCGTCGCCGCCCTCGATCCGGGCCCGCCGGGCGGCGTGCGAGGAGACCAGCTCGGACTTGAGATAGCCGGATTCGACGGCTGCCATGGCGCCGCCCATCTGCTGGATCCGGTCGATCTCCGCCAGCGAGTCGGTGACCAGCTCGTCCACCTTGGCCTCGATGACGTGGGACCCGGCGAAGATGTCCTCGTACTCCAGCAGATCGCTCTCGTGGGCGAGTACCTGCTGGATACGGAGCGACCACTGCTGGTCCCAGGGGCGCGGCAGCCCCAGCGCCTCGTTCCAGGCGGGCAGCTGCACCGCGCGGGCCCGGGCGTCCTTGGAGAGGGTGACGGCCAGCATCTCCAGCACGATGCGCTGGACGTTGTTCTCCGGCTGCGCCTCGGTCAGGCCGAGCGAGTTGACCTGGACGCCGTAGCGGAAGCGGCGCTGCTTGGCATCGGTGATGCCGTACCGCTCCCGGGTGACCCGGTCCCAGATGCGGCCGAAGGCGCGCATCTTGCACATCTCCTCGATGAACCGGACACCCGCGTTCACGAAGAAGGAGATCCGGGCGACGACATCGCCGAACTTCTCCTCGGGCACCTGCCCGGAGTCGCGCACCGCGTCGAGGACCGCGATGGCCGTCGACATGGCGTACGCGATCTCCTGGACCGGGGTGGCCCCCGCCTCCTGGAGGTGGTAGCTGCAGATGTTGATCGGGTTCCACTTGGGGATGCGGTTGACCGTGTACGTGATCATGTCGGTGGTCAGCCGCAGCGAGGGGCCGGGCGGGAAGACGTGCGTCCCGCGCGAGAGGTACTCCTTGACGATGTCGTTCTGCGTGGTGCCCTGGAGCTTGCCCGCGTCTGCGCCCTGTTCCTCTGCGACCACCTGGTAGAGCGCCAGCAGCCACATCGCGGTGGCGTTGATCGTCATCGAGGTGTTCATCTGCTCCAGCGGGATGTCCTGGAACAGCCGGCGCATGTCGCCGAGGTGCGAGACGGGCACGCCGACCCGGCCGACCTCGCCGCGGGCGAGGATGTGGTCGGGGTCGTAACCCGTCTGGGTCGGCAGGTCGAAGGCGACCGACAGGCCCGTCTGGCCCTTGGCGAGGTTGCGTCGGTAGAGCTCGTTGGACGCCTCGGCGGTCGAGTGGCCGGCGTACGTCCGCATGAGCCAGGGGCGGTCCTTCTGGCGGCCGCTCATGTCAGATGTTCCGGAATCGGTTGATGGCGTCGATGTGCTGCTCGCGCAGCACCTCGTCGCGCACGCCCAGACCTTCGCGCGGTGCCAGTGCCAGGACGCCGACCTTGCCCTGGTGGAGGTTGCGGTGCACGTCGTACGCGGCCTGGCCGGTGTCCTCCAGCGAGTAGACCTTGGACAGTGTCGGGTGGATCTTCCCCTTGGCGACCAGGCGGTTGGCCTCCCACGCCTCGCGGTAGTTGGCGAAGTGCGAGCCCACGATCTTCTTCAGCGACATCCACAGGTAGCGGTTGTCGTACTCGTGGGTGTAGCCCGAGGTCGAGGCACAGGTGACGATCGTGCCGCCCTTGCGGGTCACGTACACACTCGCGCCGAAGGTCTCGCGGCCCGGGTGCTCGAAGACGATGTCGACGTCCTCGCCACCGGTCAGTTCCCGGATGCGCTTGCCGAACCGCTTCCACTCGCGCGGGTCCTGGTTGTGCTCGTCCTTCCAGAACTTGTAGCCCTCGGCGTTGCGGTCGATGATCGCCTCGGCGCCCATCTTCCGGCAGAGCTCGGCCTTCTGGTCGCTGGAGACGACACAGATGGGGTTGGCGCCGCCGGCCAGCGCGAACTGCGTCGCGTAGGAACCCAGGCCGCCGCTGGCGCCCCAGATCAGCACGTTGTCGCCCTGCTTCATGCCCGCGCCGTTGCGCGAGACGAGCTGGCGGTACGCGGTGGAGTTGACCAGCCCGGGGGCCGCGGCCTCCTCCCAGCTGAGGTGGTCCGGCTTCGGCATCAGCTGGTTCGACTTCACCAGGGCGACCTCGGCCAGCCCGCCGAAGTTGGTCTCGAAGCCCCAGATGCGCTGCTCGGGGTCGAGCATCGTGTCGTTGTGGCCGTCCGAGGACTCCAGCTCGACCGACAGGCAGTGCGCGACGACCTCGTCACCGGGCTTCCAGGCGTTGACGCCGGGACCGGTGCGCAGGACGACGCCCGCCAGGTCGGAGCCGATGACGTGGTAGGGCAGGTCGTGGCGCCGGGTGAGCTCGCTGAGCTTTCCGTAGCGCTCCAGGAAACCGAAGGTTGCCATCGGCTCGAAGATCGAGGTCCAGACGGAGTTGTAGTTCACCGAACTGGCCATGACGGCGACCAGTGCCTCGCCCGGGCCGAGCTCGGGCACCGGCACCTCGTCGAGGTGCAGGGACTTACGGGGGTCCTTGTCACGGGTGTCGAGCCCGGCGAACATCTCCGTCTCGTCCTTGTGCACGGTCACCGCGCGGTACGACTCGGGGATGGGCAGCGCCGCGAAGTCCGCGGCCGTGCTGTCCTGCGATTGGATCGCGTCCAGGATTTCCTTCACGGTGTGCCTCCGATGGAGCTGCGTTTGAGGGAACGCTTGAGGGTCCTGCGAAGCAGGGGGAGCGGTGGTGCGTGGAGGTGTGCCGTCGGTTCGGCGGGCGATGCTTCGGCTGCTTGCTCTGTGGAGCAGAAGGGTTTGCCTGTGACGCAGGCGTCCGGGCGCGCAGGCACCTGGCTTGCGGGGACAGCCGGCGTACGTGAGGTCTCAGCACGCCGGCCGCCCGGACGACTTCAACGTATGGCACTCCGTGACAGCTGGCAAGGCACTGGGTGCCAGCAATTTCCCTCAATTGTCGTCCGGGTGCCACGCATGAGCAACACGGGGGGCGTTTTGGTGCGTTGTGCCCCGTCGTGGAGGGGGCGGTCAGGCGGTGGGGCGGTCAGGAAG
>NZ_JAFMPZ010000232.1 GCF_017353455.1 Streptomyces laculatispora | reverse complement strand
GCCCTGCTCGACGGCCGGGCCAGCTCGCCCGCGGTCCAGGCCCGGCCGTCGAGCAGGGCCAGGCAGAAGACGGCACGGGTCTCGTCGGCGAGGAGGGCGGCCAGGGCGGCGAGCCGGGGCGCGGCCGGGTCGGGGTATGCCATGTGTTCCAGGATGCGTCAGGAACGCTTCGGCGCCGGCCGAACGGTCCCGGCCGCCACGGACGGCGTGTACTGCAGGCCGAGGCCGTCGATCAGTGCCCGCAGCCCTGTCTCGAACGCCCCCTCGTCGACCTTCTGGCGGCGCTCGGCCAGCAGATGGGCCTGGCCCAGGTGCGGGTAGTCGGCGGGGTCGTAGGCCGTCTCGTCGTCCACGAAGCCCCGGGCGAAGGAGCCGAGTGCCGATCCGGTGATGAAGTAGCGCATCAGCGCGCCGATGTACGTGGCCTGGGCGGGCGGCCAGCCCGCGCGGACCATGGCGCCGAACACCGCGTCCGCGACCCGCAGACCGGCCGGGCGGCGGCCGGGGCCCTGGGCCAGCACCGGGACGATGTGCGGGTGCTCGGTGAGCGCCGCACGATAGGAGACCGCCCAGTCGTGCAGGGCGGCCCGCCAGTCACGGCTGTCGGACTCGTCGAACATCGACAGATCGACCTGCGCGGAGACGGCGTCGGCGACCGCGTCCAGAATCTCGTCCTTGTTGCGGAAGTGGTTGTAGAGCGAGGGCCCGCTGACCCCGAGCTCGGCCGCCAGCCGGCGGGTCGAGACGGCGTCGAGCCCCTCGGCGTCCACGAGCGCACCCGCCGTCGCGACGATGCGGTCTCTGCTGAGGAGGGGCTTGCGCGGACGGGCCATGCGGCACATAGTAGGGCCCAGCCATAAAACTAGCAGTGCTAATTAAATGTGGAGGGCCGACCGATGAACCTGGAGCTCAGTGAGGAGCAGGAAGCCGTCCGGCAGCTCGCCAAGGACTTCGTCGCCCGGCACATCGCCCCGCATGTCGTCGAGTGGGACCGGTCCGAGAACGTCGACAAGTCGATCGTGAAGAAGCTGGGCTCCCTCGGCTTCCTCGGGCTGACCGTCCCCGAGGAGTACGGCGGCTCGGGCGGCGACCACCTCACGTACTGCCTGGTGACCGAGGAGCTCGGCCGCGGCGACTCCTCGGTCCGCGGCATCGTCTCCGTCTCGCTGGGGCTGGTCGCCAAGACCATCGCCGCCTGGGGCGACGAGGGGCAGAAGCGGCAGTGGCTGCCGCGGCTGACCTCGGGCGACGCGGTGGGCTGCTTCGGCCTCACCGAACCGGGTACCGGGTCGGACGCCGGGAACCTGACGACCAGGGCCGTGCGGGACGGCGGGGACTACGTCATCAACGGCTCGAAGATGTTCATCACCAACGGCACCTGGGCCGACGTGGTGCTCCTCTTCGCCCGCACCGACGACACCCCCGGCCACAAGGGCATATCCGCCTTCCTGGTCCCCGCCGGCACCCCGGGCCTGAGCCGCCGCACCATCCACGGCAAGCTCGGCCTGCGCGGCCAGGCGACCGCCGAGCTGGTGCTGGAGGACGTCCGCGTCCCCGCCGCCACCCTCATGGGCCCCGAGGGCAAGGGCTTCTCGATCGCCATGTCCGCCCTGGCCAAGGGGCGGATGTCGGTGGCGGCCGGCTGCGTCGGCATCGCCCGGGCCGCCCTGGACGCGGCGGTCGGATACGCGGGTGAACGCGAGCAGTTCGGCAAGTCCATCGCGAGCTACCAGCTCGTCCAGGAGCTCATCAGCGACATCGCCGTGGACGTCGACGCCGCCCGGCTGCTCACCTGGCGGGTGGCCGACCTGATCGACCGCGGTGAGGACTTCGCGACCGCCGCCTCCAAGGCCAAGCTCTTCGCCTCCGAGGCCGCCGTCCGTGCCGCGAACAACGCCCTCCAGGTCTTCGGCGGCTACGGCTACATCGATGAGTACCCGGTCGGCAAACTGCTGCGCGACGCCCGTGTGATGACGCTCTACGAGGGCACCAGCCAGATCCAGAAGCTGATCATCGGCCGGGCGCTGACCGGGGTGTCCGCGTTCTGAGACCTCCCGCTGCCGGGCACCTCGAACGGGCGTCTGAGTACCGGGCTGAGTACGCGGACGGATGTGGCGTGCGCCGGGCCGCCGGATGCTGAGCGGTATGAGTGAGACGACATCGGTCAAGCAGCAGGGCACCGCGGCCTTCTACGGTCAGGCCGTCGCATCCTTCGGGGTGGCGATGGGTGCGGTGGCCCTCGGGATCTACTTCCTCGACGCGGACGCCTGGGTGCGCGGCTTCCTCGCCATCGGCGTCCTCTATCTGGTCACGTCCTGCTTCACCCTGGCCAAGGTCATCAGGGACCGGCAGGAGGCGGGCCAGCTGGTCAGCCGGGTCGACCAGGCCAGGCTGGAGAAGATCCTCGCCGAGCACGACCCCTTCCAGAAGCTCTGACGATCTCATCCACCGGACCCCTAAGCGCTTGCTCAGGATCGGGGTATGGTGTTCGTCCTGCTGACTGAGAGGGGCCACTGACGATGAGCACGGCGGAGGAGACCGGCGGCGAGAACACGCCGTGGGCCGAAGTGACGCCCGAGGCTGCCCGGCGGCTCCTCGTCGCCGCCGTCGAGGCCTTCGCCGAGCGCGGGTACCACGCGACCACCACCCGGGACATCGCGGGCCGCGCCGGAATGAGCCCCGCCGCGCTCTACATCCACTACAAGACGAAGGAAGAGCTGCTCCACCGGATCAGCAGGATCGGTCACGACCGCGCCCTGTCCGTGCTGGAGGCGGCGGCCGACGGTGAGGGCACGGCCGCCGGGCGGCTCGCCGACGCCGTACGGTCCTTCGTCCAATGGCACGCCGAACGGCACACCACCGCACGCGTGGTCCAGTACGAGCTCGACGCCCTCAGCGAGGAGCACCGCACCGAGATCATCGAACTCCGCCGCAGGAGTGACGCGGTGGTGCGCCGGATCATCGGCGACGGCGTGGCGGCGGGGGAGTTCGACGTCCCGGACGTACCGGGCACCACGCTCGCCGTGCTCTCGCTCTGCATCGACGTGGCGCGGTGGTTCAACGCCCAGGGCAGCCGGACGCCGGACGAGGTCGGCGATCTGTACGCCGACCTCGTGCTGCGCATGGTCGCGGCCAAACGGTGACGCAGCCGCCCCCGGGCAGGGCTCAGAAGTAGTACCGCGACACCGACTCGGCCACACAGGCGGGCTTGTCGCCGCCCTCGCGCTCCACCGTGACGACCGCGGTGACCTGCACGCCGCCGCCCGCCTCCTCGACGCTTTTCAGGACGGCCGTCGCCCGCAGCCGTGATCCCACGGGCACCGTGGAGGGGAAGCGGACCTTGTTGGTCCCGTAGTTGATGCCCATCTTCATGCCCTCGACCCGCATGACCTGCGGTACGAGCGCCGGCAGCAGCGAGAGCGTGAGGTAGCCGTGCGCGATCGTCGTGCCGAACGGTCCGGCCGCGGCGCGCTCCGGGTCCACATGGATCCACTGGTGGTCGCCGGTGGCGTCGGCGAAGAGGTCGATCCTCTTCTGCTCGATCTCCAGCCAGTCGCTGTGTCCCAGCTGCTCGCCCACTCCGTCGCGCAGCTCCTGCGCGGACGTGAAGATCCTTGGCTCTGTCATGTTCCTGGTCCCTGCCTTCCTGCTCTCGACCCACCTGCCTAAGCGCTTGCTCAGCATGGTTCGCGGCTGCGTTCCTGTCAACGACGGACCGGCCGGGGACCGGCCACGTAGGGTTGGAGGGGTGCCCCAGATCCCACAGACGCTCCATGAACTCACGGTCGGCCAGCTCTCCGCGCGCAGCGGCGCCGCGGTTTCGGCCCTGCACTTCTACGAGGCCAAGGGCCTGATCGGCAGCCGCCGCACCAGTGGCAACCAGCGCCGCTACAGCAGGGACGCGCTGCGCCGGGTCGCCTTCGTCCGCGCGGCGCAGCGGGTCGGTATCCCGCTCGCCATCATCCGGGACGCGCTGGCCGAACTCCCGGAGGAGCGCACCCCCAACCGCGACGACTGGGCGCGGCTCTCCGAGGCGTGGCGCTCCGAGCTGGACGAGCGGATCGAACAGCTGGCGCGGCTGCGCGACCATCTCACCGACTGCATCGGCTGCGGCTGTCTGTCGTTGGAGAACTGTGTGCTCTCCAACCCGGACGACATCTCCGGTGAGCGGATCAGCGGCTCGCGTCTGATGCCGGGCAAGGTCGCGAAGGGGCCCTCGGAAGGGAGCTGAGGGGTCCGGCCGACATGGTTGTGCCTGCCCGGCAGCCGCGTGTCGCGTCGGGCGCCGGGCGGGCCGCTCCGTTCCTCAGGCCACCGATGCCAGGTCGTCGAGCCGGGTCCGCCGGGCCTTCGCCAGCGCCGCCCGGGTGAGCACGGGCTGCGGCACCACGATCCCGCACCCGGTGCAGACCGGACCGGACCACGGCTCGCTGTCCAGGTCCTGCCGCCAGGCGATCCGGGCCTGGGCACACACCGGGCAGCCGGTGCCCGGCTCCGTCTCCAGGGCGGAGATCAGCCGCGCCAGCACCTCCGCGAGCGGCGCCGCCGGGTGCACGGCCGGGTCGTCGCACCGCGCGACCCCGTTCCCGCCCCAGGTGCGCCGGTGCCAGTCGTCGAACGCGCCCGGCCGGCGCAGCCCGTCGTGCTTCTCCCGCCGGCGGCGCTCGGCGAACCCCGCCTCGTAGCCCAGCCAGACCGCGCGGGCCGTCTCCAGCTCCTCCAGCGCGCGCATGAGCCGCACCGGATCGGGGGCCCGGTCCTCGGGCCCGATTCCGTGCCGGGCACACAGGTGATCCCAGGTCGCCCGGTGCCCGTAAGGGGCGAAGCGCTCCAGGCACTTGCGCAGCGAGTACCGCCGCAGTGCCAGGTCGCTCCGCGGATCGCGGACCTGTCTCGCAAGACTCCGGAAACCGGCCATTGCGCTGCCACCTCCGTCGCTCGTACTCCGTCGCCCGAACCTCGGCGTCACTGGATGGACGTACAACTGCCCGGATCGGCTCCATCCAAGGGTGTGGCCGTCCATTTGGTGAGATGACCGGTCGTCATGTGACCGCGTGTGGTGATTCGGAAAAGGTGACCTATGTTCACCTTACCGACGGGTCATACCGCCGGTAACGTCCGGCGCATCGGCCTCCCCGAGGAGCATGCATGCCCCCACGCACCGGCACTTCCGCCCGCACCGGCAAGTTCCGAGCCGCCACGATCGCGGCCGTTCTCGCACTCGGTGCCTCTCTGCTGGCCACGGCCCCCCACGCGGGCGCCGCCGAGCCTGATCCCGTCACCGACTACTGCCAGGGGCAGTGCGACGACATCCTGCCGCCCGGCGAGAACGGCAACGCCACCCTCGTCGACATTCTCGGCAACAAGGCGTTCGGCACCCATCCCGCGCACAGCGACGACCAGCTCGACCGCTACGACGGGCTGGTGGCCGGGCACACCGGCCTCACCGACCAGAAGCTGACCGATTTCTTCAACGACGCCTCCTTCGGCGTCGCGAAGGACCAGGTCGAGTCCGTCACCTCGCCCCGCAACGACGTCACCATCACCCGCGACAAGGTGTCCGGTGTCCCGCACATCAAGGGAACCACCCGCTACGGCACCGAGTTCGGCGCCGGATTCGCGGCCGGCCAGGACCGGCTCTGGCTGATGGACCTCTTCCGCCACATCGGGCGCGGGCAGCTGACCTCGTTCGCCGGCGGCGCACTGGCCAACCAGGGCCTGGAGCAGCAGTTCTGGCCGCAGGCCCCGTACACCGAGGCCGATCTCCAGGCCCAGGTCGAGTACATCAGGACCCACGAGGGCGCCCGCGGCGAACAGGCCATGGCGGATGCCCAGGCCTATGTGGACGGCATCAACTCCTATCGTGACAAGTCGAAGAAGGGCCGCTACTTCCCCGGCGAGTACGTCCTGACCGGCAAGATCGACGCCATCACCAACGTCGGTGAGATCCAGCCGTTCGAGCTGACCGACCTGATCTCGATCGCCTCCGTGGTCGGCGGTCAGTTCGGCGGCGGCGGTGGCGGCGAGGTGCAGGCGGCACTCTCGCTGCTCTCCGCCCAGCAGAAGTACGGAGTCGCCGAAGGCACCAAGGTCTGGGAGTCGTTCCGGCAGCGCAACGACCCCGAGGCCGTGCTGACCGTTCACGACGGCACCTCGTTCCCGTACGCCGGGAAGCCCGGCAAGGCCGTCGGAACCGCCCTGCCCGATCCGGGCTCCGTCACCGCCGAGCCGCTGATCCACGACCGCACCGGCTCCGCGGGCACCGACGCCAAGGCCCCGGTCAAGGCCCCGGCCGGGCTCAAGAAGGCCCAGGGCATCTACGACGACGGGGTCATCCCGGAGGGCTCGCTCCCCGGCTCCGGCTCCGGCGCCCAGAAGCGCGGCATGTCCAACGCCCTGCTGGTCTCCGGCCAACACACCGCGAGCGGACACCCGGTCGCCGTGTTCGGCCCGCAGACCGGCTACTTCGCCCCGCAGCTGATGATGCTCCAGGAGATCCAGGGCCCCGGCATCAGCGCCCGCGGTGTCTCCTTCGCCGGCGTCGGCATGTACATCCAGATGGGTCGCGGCCAGGACTACGCCTGGAGCGCCACCTCGGCCGGCCAGGACATCACCGACACCTACACCGTCGAACTGTGCGAGCCCGACGGCTCCGCGCCCACCAAGAAGTCCACGCACTACCTCGACCACGGCGACTGCGCCGCCATGGAGAAGCTGGAGCGCACCAACTCCTGGAGCCCGACCGTCGCCGACTCCACGGCGAAGGGCTCCTACCGGATGCAGGTGTGGCGCACCGGCTACGGAGTCGTCACCCACCGCGCCACGGTGAACGGCAAGCCGGTCGCGTACACCTCGCTGCGCACCACCTACCGGCACGAGGCCGACTCGATCATCGGCTTCCAGATGCTGAACGACCCCTCGTACGTCACCGACGCCGCCTCCTTCCAGAAGGCTGCGAGCAACATCGACTACGCGTTCAACTGGTTCTACGCCGACTCGCGCACCGCCGCCTTCTACAACAGCGGCATGAACCCGGTGCGCGCACCGGG
>NZ_JAFMPZ010000586.1 GCF_017353455.1 Streptomyces laculatispora | reverse complement strand
CCCCGCAAGGAGAACGAGATGCGCCAACCCCCCACTCGATCGGCCAAACGCCTCGTGGCCCCCTGGGCGGCCACGGCACTGCTGGCCGGCGCCCTGGTGGCCCTCCAGGCGCCCGCCGCCCAGGCGGCCGGCAGCGTCGTCAAGGTCACCGGTTCGCAGGGTGCCTGGCAGCTGACCGTGGACGGTTCGCCGTATACGGTCAAGGGTCTGACCTGGGGCCCCTCGGCCGCCGACGCCGAGAAGTACATGCCGGACGTGGCGTCCATGGGCGTCAACACCATCCGCACCTGGGGCACCGACGCCACCAGCAAGCCGCTCTTCGACTCGGCGGCGGCCCACGGTGTCAAGGTGATCGCGGGCTTCTGGCTCCAGCCGGGCGGCGGGCCGGGCAGCGGCGGCTGCGTCAACTACCTGACGGACACCGAGTACAAGAACAACATGCTCGCGGAGTTCCCCAAGTGGGTGGACACCTACAAGGACAACCCCGGCGTGCTGATGTGGAACGTCGGCAACGAGTCGACGCTCGGCCTGCAGAACTGCTACGGCGGTGACGAGCTGGAGGCCCAGCGCAACGCGTACACCACCTTCGTGAACGACATCGCGAAGAAGATCCACGCGGTCGACCCCAACCACCCGGTCACTTCGACCGACGCCTGGACGGGCGCCTGGCCGTACTACAAGAGGAACGCCCCGGATCTCGACCTGTACGCCGTCAACGCCTACAACGCGGTGTGCACCATCAAGTCCGACTGGGAACAGGGCGGTTACGACAAGCCCTACATCGTCACCGAGACGGGCCCGGCCGGTGAGTGGGAGGTCGACGACGACGCGAACGGCGTCCCGACCGAGCCGACCGATGTCGCCAAGGGTGAGGGCTACACCAAGGCGTGGGGCTGTATCACCGGCCACACCGGGGTCGCGCTCGGCGCCACGATGTTCCACTACGGCGTCGAGGACGACTTCGGCGGCGTCTGGTTCAACCTGCTGCCGGGCGGCGCGAAGCGGCTCTCGTACTACGCCGTGAAGAAGGCGTACGGCGCGGACACCTCGGGCGACAACACTCCTCCGGTGATCACGGACATGACGGTGGACAACGCCACCTCCGGCGTCCCCACCGGCGGTGACGTGCGGATCAGCACCAGGACGTCCGATCCGGACGGCGACGCGATCAGCTACCAGGTGCTGTTCAGCAGCAACTACATCGACCAGGACAAGGCGCTCGTCCCGGCCGGGACCAAGGACAACGGCGACGGCACCCTGACCGCGAAGGCGCCGTCCAGGACGGGCGTCTACAAGGTCTATGTGAAGGCCTGGCGTTCGCGTACTTCGACGTGCACCAGCAGCGGGGCCTGCTCCCGATGGAGAACGGCGGCGAGGCCGCGGTCTTCTTCTGCTGGACGCTGCTGCTGATCGTCTTCTCGGGGCCGGGCGCGCTGGCCGCGGACCGGCTGTTCACCTCCCGCGGAGCCACCCGCAAGGACGCGGACGTCCAGCGGGAGCAGCACCTGCGGGTGCCCGCCTGAGGGGACGGGTACTGCGCGCACCGGCCTCCCGGGACTGCCCCCGGGAGGCCGGTGGTGTGCGTGGCACCCGGCGCCCGTCACACCGCGGCGCCCTCGCGCGCCCCGGCGTACTGCTCGCCCTCGGGCCGCGCCTTCCTCGGCAGCAGCAGGGTGACGGCGAGGAAGGCCACCGGCCCGCGCCGATGCCGGAGACGGCCACGCCCGGCGCGATGTCCCCGATGGAGAACGAGCCGGTGGCGCCGAGCTGATCCGAACGGGAGGTCCCGGGGGCCCTACTCCTTCGCGATCGCCTGCCGGAAGCCCGTGTTCACCGCGGTCAGCCCGCCGTCCACGCACAGCGTCGTCCCGGTGACCCAGGCCGCGTCGCGGGAGGCGAGGAAGGCGACGGCGGCCGCGATGTCCTCCGGCTCGCCGATCCGGCCGAGCGGGTAGAGGCCGCTGACCCGGGAGAGTTCGGCGTCGCGGCCGGACCAGGCGTCGGTACGGATCGTGCCGGGCGTAACCAGGTTGACCCGCACCCCGCGCGGTCCGGCGTGGCCCGCGAGCGTACGGGTGAGGCTGCCCAGGCCCGCCTTGGCGGCGCTGTAGGCGTGGTTGCCGAAGTCCTGCACGCCGTTGACCGATCCGATGCTGACGATCGCGCCCCGGCCGGACGCCGCGAGGTGGGGCAGCGCGGCACGCGAGCAGCGGTAGGCGCCGCTGAGTGTGACGTCGAGGTCGCGCTCCCAGACCTCGTCCGGCTCGTCCTCGAAGAGCGCGGCGTCCGCGGTGCACGCGTAGGCGTTGTTCACCAGTACGTCGAGCGCGCCGAACGCCGAGACCGCGTGGGCCACCGCCGCCTCGACCGCCGCCCGGTCGGTCACGTCGCAGCCCAGCGACTCTGCCGTGCCGCCCGACTCCACGATCCGCGCCGCCACCCGCGCGGCCCGGTCCGGGTCCAGGTCGGTGACCAGGACCCGGGCGCCCTCGGCCGCGAGCCGGTGGGCCGTGGCGGCGCCGATGCCCTGGCCCGCACCGGTGATGAGGACGCCGTATCCGTCGAATCGCGCGAGCTCAGCAGAAGTCATAGCGCCGACCGTACTGCGCGGACCAGTGCCTGGGCACGGGGGTCGGCGGTGACTCCCTTCTGCAGACCGTTCGTCACATAGCCGAGCGCGATGCCCGCTTCGGGGTCGGCGAAGCCGAGCGAACCGCCCCGGCCGGGGTGACCGAAGGAGCCCGGGGAGAGCAGCGGGGAGGCCGGTCCGTGCAGCATGTAGCCGAGCCCGAAACGGGTGTTGACGACCAGCACCCGGTCGGGGCCCGCGGACTCCTCGGTGCGGGCCAGTGTCAGCGTGGCGGGGGCGAACAGCCGGTGGCCGTCGACCGGCCCGATCATCGCGGCGTAGCAGCGGGCCAGACCCCGGGCGGTGGCGATGCCGTTGGACGCGGGGAGTTCGGCCGCCCGGTAGCCGGAGTCGTTCTCGTCGGGGAACGGGTCGATGGCGCCGAACGCCCGGCGGGTCAGCGAGTCCGGGTCGCGGTAGGCGTCGACGACGGAGCGCTTGGGGCGCATCCGCAGCGCGCCCGTGCCGTCGCCCGCGGGTGCCTCGGCCGGTCCGATCCGGCCCACCCGGTGGGCCTCGTCCGCCGGGATGCCGAACCAGAAGTCCAGGCCGAGCGGGCGGGCGATCTCCTCGGCCACCCAGCGGCCGACGGTGCGTCCGGTGACGCGTCGCACCAGTTCGCCGAGGAGCCAGCTGTAGGTCTGCGCGTGGTAGCCGTGTTCGGCGCCGGGCTCCCACTCGGGGCGCTGGGCGGCGACGGCCCGCGGCCCGCTCACCCCGTCGGCCGCCTCCTCGGGGGTCAGCGTCCGGTCCAGGGCCGGGACCCCGGCCCGGTGGGCGAGGAGGTGGCGCACGAGTACGCGCTCCTTGCCGTTGGCCTTGAACTCGGGCCAGTAGGTGCCGACCGGCGCGTGCAGATCGATCTGGCCGCGCTGGTGCAGCAGCAGCGGGACGGCGGCGGCGATGCCCTTGCCGGCCGAGCGGACGACCTGCACGGTGTCGACGGCCCACGGCTCGACGCCGTCGACGTCTCTGGTCCCGGCCCACAGATCGACGACCTTGCGCCCGTGCCGGTAGACGGTGACCGCTGCCCCGCGGTCGCCGCGCTGCTCGAAGTTACGGATGAAGGCATCCCGGACCGGTTCGAATCCGGGCACCACCGCGCCCCGTACGTCCACGCCTGTTCCCGCGCTCCCGCTCATCCCCCCATGGTGCATTGCGCCGCAGGTCGGACGTGGGGCGGGTTACCTCATGTTCACCTTCACGGAGCGCGGGTCGAACCCGAAGGGGAGCTCCAGCCGGTGCGCGCGCATCAGTTGCTCGTCGCAGAGCAGGTCCTGGGTGCGGTCGTCGGCGACGATGACCCCGTCGCTGAGGATGACCGCGCGGCCGCACAGCTCCAGGGCGTACGGCAGGTCGTGCGTGACCATCAGCACGGTGACGTCCAAGGACCGCAGGATGTCGGCGAGTTCGCGGCGGGAGGCCGGGTCCAGGTTGGAGGAGGGCTCGTCCAGGACGAGGATCTCGGGCCGCATCGCGAGGACCGTGGCGACGGCGACGCGGCGGCGCTGGCCGAAGGAGAGGTGGTGCGGCGGCCGGTTGAGGTACTCCTCCATGCCGACCTGCTTCAGCGCGTCGGTGACCCGCTCCTCCAGTTCGGCGCCGCGCAGTCCGCTCGACGCGGGCCCGAAGGCGACGTCCTCGCGGACGGTGGGCATGAAGAGCTGGTCGTCGGGGTCCTGGAAGACGATGCCGACGCGGCGGCGGATCTCGGCGAGGTTGCGCTTCTCCACCGGGAGCCCGGCGACCCGGACGGTGCCGGCGCCCGCGTCGAGGATGCCGTTGAGGTGCAGGACGAGCGTGGTCTTGCCGGCCCCGTTCGGGCCGAGCAGGGCGACGCGCTCGCCGCGCGCGACGGTCAGATCGATGCCGAAGAGCGCCTGGTGGCCGTCGGGGTAGGCGTAGGCGAGACCGCCGACCTCCAGGGACGGCGGCGGGGTCGGAACGGGGGCGACGGGGGACTGGCTCATACGGTCCATCCCAGCAGACACACGACGAGGGCGAGCAGGGGGAGTGCCGACGCGTACGCCCACTGGGTGCGCGAGGCGGTCACCTCGTCGATGACCGGCATGGTGCCGGTGTAGCCGCGGCTGACCATCGCGAGGTGGACGCGCTCGCCGCGCTCGTAGGACCTGATGAAGAGCGCGCCGGCCGATTTCGCCAGCACGCCCCACTGCCGTACCCCGCGCGCCTCGAAGCCGCGCGAGCGGCGGGCGATGGACATCCGGCGCATCTCGTCGGTGATCACATCGCCGTACCGGATCATGAAGGAGGCGATCTGGACGAGCAGCGGCGGCAGCCTCAGGCGCTGGAGGCCGAGCAGCAGGGAGCGCAGTTCGGTGGTGGAGGCGAGGAGCACGGAGGCGGCGACGCCGAGGGTGCCCTTGGCCAGGACGTTCCAGGCGCCCCAGAGGCCGGGGACGCTGACGGAGAGGCCGAGCACATGGGTCTGCTCGCCGGGCACCACGAACGGCATGAGCAGCGCGAACGCGACGAACGGCACCTCGATCAGCAGCCGTTTGAGGAGGAAGCCGACCGGGATGCGGGCGAGTGCGGTGACGCCCGCGATCAGCAGCGCGTACAGCCCGAACGCCCACACCGCCTCGCGCGGGGTGGTGACGACGACCACGACGAAGCAGAAGACGGCGGCGAGCTTGCAGTGCGGCGGCAGGTCGTGGACCGGCGAGTGCCCGTGCCGGTAGAGCTTGTGGGCGTGCCCCGCGCCCATCAGACCTTCTCGTCGGTACGGGTGGTGCCGTCCGCGGGCTCGTCCTTCGCACGACGGCGGCGGGTGACGACGTAGAACGCGCCGCTGCCGACGACGAGGGTGGCGCCGACGCCGATCACTCCGGCCAGTCCCCCGGAGATCCGGGCGTCGGAGACGTCCTTGACGCCGTAGTCGGCGAGCGGGGAGTCCTTGGACGCGTGCTCCTCGGTCTTCTTGTCGATGCCCTGGTCGGTGGCGACCTTCTCCAGGCCGTCGGGGCTGGCGGAGGCGTAGAAGGAGACGAAGCCGGCGAGCACCAGCGCGGTGACCAGGCCGGTGGCCCACGGGCCCCGGTTGGAGCGGGCGGCCGGGGCCGCGGCGACGGGCTCGGGGGCGGGTGCGTCGACGAGTTCGCCGTCGATCCGGAGCTTGAGCGGGGCGGTGAGCCCGCGGGCGCCGTGGACCAGGTCGGGGCGTACGGCGATGACGGCGCCGACGGTCAGCGCGGTGATCACGGCCTCGCCGATGCCGATCAGGACGTGGACCCCGACCATCGCGGTGAAGACCTTGCCGATCGGGATGTCGGTGGTGCCGCCGATCCAGTACATCAGCGTGAAGGCGCAGGCCGCGGCCGGTACGGAGACGAGTGCGGCGACGAAGGCGGCGCCGGTCATGGAGCGGCGGGTGCGCGGCAGCAGGCCGACCAGTGCGCGGAAGAGGGCGTACGCGACGACGGTGGTCACGATGCCCATGTCCAGGATGTTCACGCCGAGCGCGGTGAGCCCGCCGTCGGCGAACAGGATGCCCTGCATCAGCAGGACGACGGAAATACAGAGGATGCCGGTGTACGGCCCGACCAGGATCGCGGCCAGCGCCCCGCCCAGCAGATGGCCGCTGGTCCCGGCGGCGACCGGGAAGTTCAGCATCTGCACGGCGAAGATGAAGGCGGCGACCAGCCCGGCCAGCGGCGCGGTCTTCTCGTCCAGTTCCCGGCGGGCCCCCTTCAGGCTGACGGCCACGGCACCGGCGGCCACGACTCCGGCCACGGCGGAGACGGGTGCGTTGATGAATCCGTCGGGTACATGCATGGGGAGGCTCCGCTTCCTGCGTTCCTGCATTGCTGCGCGGGGTCATGAACCTCTCAATAATAGGACCTTGTTGCGAACTGTTCGCAAGAGCGCTTCCGCCACAACTACCCAGGGTCCCCACAGTGCTCTTTACGTAAAATATGGGACATTAGAGGACGAAGTCATACATACAGGAGGAGCCGGCCCATGTCCCCCGTGATCAAAGAACATGCCCGCGCCCGGCTCGTCACCGACGCCCGCGACCTGCCCACGGTCCCGGTCGAGCTGCGATACGACACCGCCGCCGCTCCGCACACGATCCGTGTCGCCTTCCCCGGCGGCGCGGAGTGGGCCGTCGAACGCGAGCTGCTGGAGCGCGGGCTGCGCGCCCCGGTCGAGCACGACGGCTACCGGATCTGGCCGTGCGGCCGGGCCCAGCTGGTCGTCGAGCTCCATTCGGCGGCCGGCGTCGAGGTGGTGCAGTTCGACAGCGCCCCCCTGATCCGCTTCCTGCGGCGCACCCACGCCGAGACCAGGACCGAGACCGCCCGCGCCTGAGCGCTCCCCCGTCGTGCGGTGGATGAACCCCCGGGGCGGGTATGACTCGGCGCAGAGGAAGCGACGAATCTGGCGGGGGGCGCCGTGGACGGTGTTGGAGACTTAGCGCAGGGGCTGCGGCCCGTCGAGGTGGTGGGGTTCGGGGCACTGAACGTCGACTACATCGCGAGCGCGTCCCGGCTGTCGGCCGGGATGACGGAGCAGGTGTCGGAATCGACGGCCCGCTTCGAGTGGAACACCGAGGGACCGGTCGACGCCGCGACCATCGCCAGGGCGATCGAGCGGTTGGGCACCTCGTCGCTGGACGCCTCGCTGGGCGGGTCGGCGTGGCTGACCATCTTCACGCTGGCCCAGATGCGGCTCGGCATCCGGCTCGGGTACGTCGGGGTGGTCGGCCGGATGGAGACCCCCGGGCTGTCCTTCGTGGGACAGATGGACCGGCTCGGGATCGACCGGCGGTTCGTGGGGCGGCGCCCCGACCTGCTGTGCGGGGTGTGCCTGTCCTACCCGGACGACGTGGAGCGGGTGATGCTCACGCACCCGGGCGCGAACTTCGCGATGGCGGATCACCTGCTTCGGTACGGCGATCAGATCGCCGACTACCTCGCCGCGGCACGGATCGTGCATGTCACCTCCTTCCTGGACGCGGACACGCCGCCGCTGATGCTGCGCGTGCTCACCGACGCGCGCCGGCGCAATCCGGCACTGAGGATCAGCTTCGACCCGGGATTCGACTGGGCCGAGCACCGGAGCGAGGCGATCGACGGAATCCTCGCCCTGAGCGACCTGCTGTTCGTCAACCACCGTGAGTTCAGGGCGCTGGGCGAGTACGCGCTCGGCGAGTCCGACGAGGTGCTCTCCGCCCGGGTTCTGGCCCGGTGCTCTGCCACGGCGACGGTGTTCGTCACCAAGCGCTACGACTTCGTGAAGGTCTTCCGCTCCTCCCCGCAGGGCGCCCTTGAGCAGCGGTTCCAACTGCGCAGGCCCGTACGTGAGAAGCCACTGGAGGACGCCACCGGTGCCGGCGACGTGTTCGCCGCCTCCGTCCTCGCGGCAGCCACCTCCCGGCGACTGCAGGTGGAGCTCGGCTCCTACCTCGGCCTGAGCCTGTCACGGCACCGCACCGCTCACCGCCCGGCCTCCGGCGCGTCGGCGCTGGGCCGGGACGGTTTCCTGCAGTCGGCCGAGACCCTGACCGGGCCGGGAGCCCGGGCCACCGCGGTACTGGTGGCCCACGACGGCGGCGCACAGTGGCAGACCCTTCGGCAGTTCCTGGTCGAGGACTGTCACCTCACGGTCCATGCGCTCGGCGTCGAGCACGCGTCCGGCCCCGAGTACGCCCGGCTGATGCGGGAGCAGCTGGCCCGCAGCGGCTTCGCGGTGTGCGTGCTCTCCGCCACCCGGCTGATGGGCGGCGGGAGCAGGCGTGCCGGCGAGGACACCGTTCACCAGGTCGGCATCTTCCAGGGCTACTACGGCTTCGGACGCGTCGCCATCCTGGCCGAGGAGGGATGCGAACCGTTCTCCAACAACGCGGGTCTGATTCGGCTCGACTACGGGCCCGACCGTATCCACAGCACGTTCTTGGAGTTGGAGCGAATGCTGATCAGGGAGGGCATTCTGACGCGAGGAGGCAGTCGCCATGACCAGTGACCCCACCAACAGGCCGGCGGTTTCGCCACGTCCCGGCTTCGCGCTGGATGTGGTCGGGATCGGAGCCCTGAACCTCGACTACATCACCCACTCCGAGCGGGACAGGGGCTCCGAGCGGGGAAAGGACACCGAGCGCCCCACGCCGCTCGTCGAGCGGATCGCCGGTCTGCTCGACACCGGGCGGCCGGCACCCGAGTGGGGCACGGAGAGCGCCGTTGACGAGGCCACCGTGTACGCGGCACTGGAAGCCGTCAACGCCGCGTCCCTCCAGACCTCGCTCGGAGGCTCCGCCTACAACGCCGTCCACACGCTCGCGCAGCTCCAGCTCGACCTGCGTCTCGGTTACGTCGGCGTCGCCGGGCGTGTGCCCGGCCCGGGTCTGTCGGCCGTTCAGCAGATGGAAGCACTGGGCGTGGACCATTCGTTCGTGTTCCGCGACGACGAGCACCTGTGCGGCGTGTGCTTCTCCTTCACCGAGGACGGTGAACGCACCCTCCTCACCCATGCCGGTGCCAACGCCGCCATGGCCGACCACCTCGAGCGTTCCTTCGACGAGCTCGTCGCCTACCTGTCCGACGCCCGGGTCATCCACGTCACCTCCTTCCTCGACGACCGCACCCCCGCGCAGCTCCTCGCCCTTCTCACGGCGGTCAAGCGGGCCAGCCCCCACACCCTGATCAGCGTCGACCCCGGCCACGTCTGGAGCGCCCAGCCCACCCCGGAGACCGAAGCGATCGTCGCGCTGGCCGACTACCTGCTGCTCAACCACCGCGAGTTCCACGAACTGGGCCGCCGCACCGACCAGGACACCGACGCGGACGTCGCCGCGCGCCTGCTGGACCGGGTCACCGGCGACCGCGGTGTGATCGTGGTGAAACGCCGCGCGGGAATCCAGTCCTGGCGCCGCGAACGGGGCAAGGCCCTGGATGACTTCTACTCCCAGGCGGTGCTCCCCGACGACCAGGTCGAGGACGCCACCGGCGCCGGCGACGTCTTCGCCGCCGGCCTGCTCGCCGTCATCACCGGAGACCGGCTTCAGGTCGAACTCGGCTCCCTGCTCGGCATGGCACTCGCACGCCACAAGCTGCGCTACGTGGGCAGCCACGGCCACGGCCAGTTCGCCGAGGTCACCCGGGACTTCATCCGCTCCCTGGACGCCGCCCGCCGTACGGCGGGCCGCCCCGTGGGGGTCTTCGTCGCCCATGGACGAAATCCCGAATGGCTGGCCGTCAAGGCCTTCGTGGAGCGGCGGTTCGGCCTGCCCGTCTACTCCTTCGAGTCCGATGCGTGGGGCAGCCGCCAGGTCACCGAGGCGCTCGCCGACTACATGCAGCGCTGCAGCTTCGCGATCTGCGTACTCACCGCGGAGGACACCACGGGGGACGGGCACCTGGTCGCCCGCCAGAACGTGATCCACGAGATCGGCCTGTTCCAGGGCCACTGCGGGTTCGACCGGGTGCTGGTCCTGGCCGAAGAGGGCTGCGAGTCCGTTCCCGCGGTCGCCGCGCCGTACACGATCACCTTCCCGCGCAACGCCATCGACAAGACGTTCTGGCACCTGGACCGGGCGCTGCGGACCCACGGATTCGAGCGTACGTAGTCCCATGCCGAGAGCCCCCGTGCACCTGGTGCACGGGGGCTCTCGTCGCTCCGGTCCCCCGTCCCCACAGGTAACCGGCGCTTCCGGGGCCGCACTCCGCTCAGGCGCGGCTCCGGAGGTCAGCGGCTCTCCGGCGGCGGCTCAGACGCGGGTCAGCTCGCGCTCACCGCCGGGGTCCGGACCGGCGCCGTCCCCGGCCGGGGCGCCGAGCTCCTTGCGCAGCCCCTCGCCCTCCACGTCCACGTTGGGCAGCACCCGGTCCAGCCAGCGCGGCAGCCACCAGGCGCGCTTGCCGAGCAGGGCGAGGACCGCGGGCACGATGGCCATCCGCACGACGAACGCGTCGAAGAAGACGGCGATGGCCAGCGAGAAGCCGATCATCTTGATCATCTGCTCGCTGGAGCCGATGAAGCCGGAGAAGACCGCCATCATGATCACGGCCGCGGCCGTGACCACCCGGGCGCCGTGCTTGAAGCCGGTGACGATCGCCTGGCCGGGCTTCTCCCCGTGGACGTACGCCTCACGCATCCGGGTCACGAGGAAGACCTCGTAGTCCATCGCGAGACCGAAGACCACACCCACCATGAAGATCGGCATCATCGACATGATCGGACCGGTCTGCTCGACCCCGAAGAGCGAGCCGAGCCAGCCCCACTGGAAGACCGCGACGACCGCGCCCAGGGCCGCGACGACCGAGAGCAGGAAGCCGAGCGCCGCCTTCAGCGGCACCAGCACCGACCGGAAGACCACCATCAGCAGCAGGAAGGCGAGGCCGACGACGAGTGCCAGGTACGGCAGCAGCGCGTCGTTCATCTTCTGCGAGAAGTCGATGTTCATCGCGGTGGAACCGGTGACCAGGACCTCGGCGCCGGTGTCGGACTTGATGTCCGTGCCCGCGTCGCGGATCGCGTGGACCACGTTCTCGGTCTCGACCGAGCTCGGCCGGTCCTTCGGGACGACGGTGATCATCGCCGCGTCGCCGGCCTTGTTGAAGTTGGCCGGGGTGACGGCGACGACACCGGGCATGTCGGAGATCTCGTCGCCGACCCGCTTGGCGGCGGCCTTGCCGTCGGAGCTGTTCTCCGTGTCGACGACGACCATCAGCGGGCCGTTGAAGCCGGGGCCGAAGCCCTCGGAGAGCAGGTCGTAGGCGCGGCGCTGCGTGGTGCTGGTGGGCTGGGAGCCGTCGTCCGGCAGGCCCATCTCCAGGGAGGCGGCCGGGATCGCGATCGCGCCCAGGCCGAGGACGCCGACGAGCAGCACCCACACGGGCTTGCGCAGCACGAACCGCGCCCAGCGGGTGCCCATGTTCGGCTTGGCCTCGGGCCTGTTCTCGGCCTCGGCGGCCTTGCGTGCCTTGCGCCCCATGACCCGCTTGCCCGCGAAGCCCAGCAGGGCCGGGACGAGGGTGAGCGCGATGAGGACGGCGATGGCGACCGTGCCGGCCGCGGCGAAGCCCATCTTCGACAGCATCGGGATGTTGACGACGGCCAGGCCGACCAGGGCGATGACCACGGTGAGCCCGGCGAAGACGACCGCGGAACCGGCCGTGCCGACCGCGCGTCCCGCCGCCTCCTCGCGCTCCCGGCCCTCGGCCAGTTCGGCGCGGTAGCGGGAGACGATGAAGAGCGCGTAGTCGATGCCGACCGCGAGGCCGATCATCATCGCGAGGGTCGAGGTGGTGGAGCCGAGGTCCAGCACATTGGCCAGCGCCGTGATCGACGAGACGCCGATGCCGACGCCGATCAGCGCGGTGAGCAGGGGCAGCCCCGCCGCGATGAGCGATCCGAAGGTGATGACCAGCACCACCGCGGCCAGGGCGACACCGATGATCTCGGTGGCGCCGGTCTCCGGCATCACCTGGAGCGCGTCACCGCCGATCTCCACGGTCATGCCGGTCTTCTGCGCCGCCTCGCCCGCGTCCTCCAGGGCGGTCCGGGTGTCGTCGGTCAGCTCCATCGAGTTGACCTTGTAGGTCACCGAGACGTACGCGGTCGAGCCGTTCTTGGAGACGGCGTTGCCCGTGTACGGGTCGACGACCGAGGCCACCTGGTCCGAGCCGGACTTCAGCCGGCTGGTGATCTTCTTGACGTCGGCCTTGTGGGCCGGGTCCGTCATCTTCTCGTTCTCGGGGGCCTTGAAGACGATGCGCGCGGTCGCGCCGTCGGCACTGGCAGCGGGGAATCGCTGTTCCAGCAGGTCGAAGGCCTTCTGCGCCTCCGTGCCCGGGATCGAGAAGGAGCTGGAGGTGGCGGTGGACGCGGAGGCCGCGCCGAATCCGGCGAGCGCCAGCAGTGCCACCCAGATCAGGGCGACATAGCGGCGGCGCCGGAAGGCGAGCCGTCCGATTTTATAGAGGAATGTGGCCACGGAGGCGTACTCCCGGTCAGGTCGTTGAGTGGAAAAAGGCGTGAGGAACCAGCCCGACGACGAGAGCGGCGTGTCAGGTGGGGCTTGGGGAGAGGGCGGTGCGAGGGACGGGGGTCAGAGTCCGAGAGCGGGGAGAATCACGGAGTCGACGTAGTCGGTGAGGAACGCGTGGTCCACGGCGCGGTCCTCGATCAGCTGCCGAGCGGTGAACGCGCCGATCAGCATGTGCGGTACGTACTTCAGCGCCGGGTTGTCCGGGCTCAGCTCACCCCGGTCCAGGGCTCGGCCGAGCAGCACTTCGAGACCGGTCAGTTCCGGCTCGACCAGCAGTTCGCGCAGCGCCTGGAGGAGGTCGGGGTTGTTGTGGACGGCTTGGCTCAGACCCCGCATCAGCGCGGCGTCCTTCTCCATCTGGCAGTCATCGCTACGGCTCAGGACGGCATGGAAGTCACCGCGCAGCGAGCCGGTGTCGACCTCGCCGAGGGATACGGGCTTGTTGTGCCGCAGAGCCGTGACGACGAGCTCGGGCTTGCTCCCCCACTGGCGGTAGAGGGTGGCCTTGCTGGAACGGGTGCGCGCGGCGACGGCGTCCATGGTCAGGGCGTCGTAGCCGACCTCGCGGAGCAGGTCGAGCACGGCGGCGTACAGCTCGCCCTCACGCTCGGGCGTGAGCCGTGTGCGTGCCATGTGTCGACCCCCGATCCTGAGCTCGCGCGATTCGTACGTCACTCGATCGAATGTCAGTCAATCGAACGAAACTGTTTCGTACACATCGACGGTACCCCGGGCATCCAGCGAAACGAAATCGTTTCGCTTGTGTTCCGCACCACAAGTTGCCGCCGCCCTCGTGCACGGAAAGCATTGAGGGGTGAGTGACGACGTCTCGTATCTCCGGTTCCCGCACCTCCACGAGGATCAGCTCTGCTTCGCGGCAGAGGACGATCTCTGGGTCGCCCCTCTCGTCCCCGAGGGCGACCGGCCCGGACGCGCCTGGCGGGTGACCGTCGACCGCACCAGAGTCAGCCATCCGCGCTTCTCCCCCGACGGGACCCGGATCGCGTACACGACCTGGCGCAGCCTCGACCCCGAGATCCATCTGGCGCCGGTCACCGGCGGTCCGGCCCGCCGGCTCACCTACTGGGGTTCGACGGACGCCCGGGTCTGCGGCTGGACGCCGGACGCCGGGGACGCCGCGCAGATCCTCGCCGTCTCCTCGCACCGGCAGCCGTTCTCGTACTTCTCCTGGGCCTACAGCCTGCCCACGGACGGCAGCCCCGGCGGCAGGCTGCCCTGGGGCCCGGTCTCCGACATCGCCGTCGCGGACATCGGGGGCGAGCGCCGCACCCTGCTGCTCTCCGGCACCCCGCCGCACGAGCCGGCCGCCTGGAAGCGGTACCGGGGCGGGGCGACGGGGCGGCTGTGGCTGCACGGCGAGCGGCTGCTCCCGGACATCGGCGGACACCTCGGCTCGCCGATGTTCGTCGCCGGCCGGATCGCCTTCCTCTCCGACCACGAGGGCGTCGGCAACCTCTACTCCTGCCTGCCCGACGGCAGCGATCTGCGCCGCCACAGCGACCACGACACGTTCTACGCCCGGCACGCCTCCAGCGACGGGCGGCGGGTCGTCTACCAGTGCGCGGGCGAGCTGTGGCTGGCCGACGACCTGGAGTCACCCGGCGCGGCCCCCCGCAGGCTGGAGGTACGGCTCGGCGGTCCGCGGGCCGGCCGGCGCACCTACCAGGTGCCCGCCGCCAGCCATGTCGACTCGCTCTCCGTGGACGAGACCGGCCGGGCCAGCGCCGTATCGGTGCGCGGCAGCCTGTACTGGCTCACCCACCGCGACGGGCCCGCCCGCACCATCGCCGACACCGCCGGTGTACGGGTCAGGCTGCCGGAGATGCTCGGCAGCGGCGGCCAGGTGGCGTACGTGACGGACGCGGCGGGCGAGGATGCGATCGAGATCGCCTATCTGCCGCGCGCCAGCGGCGACCGCGCACCGCGCCTGCTCGCCTCCGGCCGGGTCGGCCGGGTCCAGGAGCTGATCGCCGACCCGGACGGCGAACGTCTCGCGATCGCCTCGCACGACGGCCGTCTCCTCCTCCTGGACACGGACGAGGAGACGGCCACCGGCGAACCCACCGAACTCATCCGCTCCACCAACGGGCCGGTCCGCGATCTGGCGTTCTCCCCGGACGGGGCGTGGCTGACCTGGTCGCACCCCGGCGTCGGCCGCTCGCTGCGCAAGATCAAACTGGCCCGGATCGCCGACCCGGACGCCCCGGTGATCGTGGACGTCACCAACGGCCGCTTCGAGGACGAGAACCCCGTCTTCACCGGCGACGGCCGCTACCTCGCGTTCCTCTCCTGGCGCGGCTTCGACCCGGTGTACGACGTGCACACCGGCGACCTCTCCTTCCCGCTCGGCTGCCGCCCGTACCTGGTCCCGCTCTCCTCGGCGACCCCCTCCCCCTTCGCGCTCTCCCCCGACGGCCGGCCGGCCGCGGGCGGCCTCGACCCGTTGGACTCCGCCGAGGCGGGTACGGCCGAGGGGTCCACGGTCACCGTCGAGTTCGAGGGACTGGAGAACCGGGTCACGCCCTTCCCCGTCTCCGCCTCCAAGTACTCGGCGCTGTACCCGGTCAGCGGCGGCGGACTGGTCTGGCTGCGCTGGCCGATCTCCGGCGCACTCGGCGAGACGTTCGCCAACCCGGCGGACATGTCGGGCCGGCCGACCCTGGAGCACTTCAGCATCGCCAAGGCGAAGAAGACCGAACTCGTCGGCCACCTCGACTGGTTCGCCGTCAGCGGCGACGCCTCCCGGCTGGTCGTGATGGACGACGGCGAGCTGCGCGCCGTCCCCGCGACCGAGCCCGGCGACAACGACTCCACGGTCTACCTGGACCTGCGCCGCATCCTGCACGACGTCGACCCGGCGGCGGAGTGGCGGCAGGCGTACGGCGAGGCCGGGCGCATCATCCGCTCCTACTTCTGGGAGCCGGACATGTGCGGCATCGACTGGGACGCGATCCTGGACCAGTACCGCCCCCTGGTCGAACGGGTCGCCACCCCCGACGAGTTCGCCGATCTGCTGCGCGAAGTCCTGGGCGAACTGGGCACCTCGCACGCGTACGTGGCCCCCGCCCGCCGCAACGAGGGCCCGCCGCACTACCAGCGGGCGATGGGCATGCTCGGCGCGAACCTGGTGTGCCGGGACGGCGACTGGACCATCCAGCGCATCCTGCCCGGCGACTCCTCGGACTCCAAGGCCCGCTCCCCACTGGCCGGTACGGGCATCAGGGAGGGCGCGGTCCTCACCCACGTGGACGGCCGCCCGGTGGACCCGGTCACCGGCCCCTACCCGCTGCTCTCCGCCGCGGGCGGCACCACGGTCGAGCTGACCTTCCGGCCGGCCGAGGGCGAGGGCCGCTCCCGCCGGGTCGCGATCGTCCCCCTGGTCGACGAACGCCCGCTGCGCTACCAGGACTGGGTGGCCAAGCGCCGCGAGGTCGTACGGGAGATGAGCGACGGCCGCTGCGGCTACCTCCACATCCCCGACATGGGCGGCTCCGGCTGGGCCCAGTTCAACCGGGACCTGCGCCTGGAGGTCTCCCGCCCGGCCCTGATCGTGGACGTACGCGGCAACGCGGGCGGCCACATCAGCGAACTCGTCGTCGAGAAACTCACCCGCACGATCCTCGGCTGGGACCTCACCCGCGACGCCCAGCCCGTCAGTTACGCCTCCAACGCCCCCCGCGGCCCGGTGGTCGCCCTCGCCGACGAGGCGACGTCCTCCGACGGCGACATGATCACCGCCGCGTTCCGCCTGCTGGAACTGGGCCCGGTGGTGGGCCAGCGCACCTGGGGCGGCGTGGTCGGCATGACCGGCCGCCACCGGCTGGGCGACGGCACGGTGATCACGGTGCCGATGAACGCGGCCTGGTTCGACGCGTACGGCTGGTCGGTGGAGAACCACGGCGTCTCCCCCGACGTGGAGGCCCTGCGCACCCCCCTGGACTGGGCGGAGGGCCGCCACGCGGTGCTGGACGACGCGGTCTGGATGGCCCTGGACCTCCTGGCCGCGCACCCGGAGGCGACCCCACCGACGTACGAGGCGGCCCCCAACCGGCAGCGGCCTCCGCTGCCGCCGCGGTAGGCGTCCGGTCCACCGCGGACATGAAGGAGACGGTGCCGCTGAGTAGCCGGCCTTCGGGGGTGCCGTCGTTGATGCGCTTGCCGCGTACGTCAAGAGGCGGAACCCTTCCCCC
>NZ_JAFMPZ010000231.1:7348-18752 GCF_017353455.1 Streptomyces laculatispora | reverse complement strand
CGATGCGCCGGCGCATCGCCCGCTTGGCGAGCAGCGCGGCACCGGCCAGCACGACGGCGGTACGCAGCCGGGGGAGGGGCAGGGGCATGGTCAGCCGGCTTCCGTGGTGCGGGCCTCGGCGGCGACCGCGGCGGGTGAGTGGGCGAGATAGTCGACGGCCTGCGCCGTACTGCCCTCCTGTGTGGGGTGGTATGCCCGGCTCAGATAGCGCGGGACGGAACGCAGCATCGAGGGTGTGCTGGGCAGGGTGCCGCGCCTGCCGCTGCGGTAGAACTGCCGGAAGGACGCCCTGCCGTCCAGCAGGCTCGGGTCGTTCTCCATGAAGAACCGGGCGCCGCGCTGCCAGAGGAAGGCCAGCGCGGAGAACGCCGTCGCCCAGGTCCGCACCCGCCGCCGGTATCCGCCGTCGACATGCATGAACACATCGAAGGCGACCGACCGGTGCTCGACCTCCTCCGCGCCGTGCCAGCGCAGCAGATCCAGCATCGTGGGGTCGGCCCCGCGCCGGTCCAGCTCCTCGGCGTTCAGGATCCAGTCACCGAGGAACGCGGTGTAGTGCTCGATCGCCGCGATCGTCGCGACCCGCTCCATCAGCCACCACCTGCGTGCCCGGCCCGGCGGCAGCGTCCGGTCGCCGAGCAGCTTCTCGAAGAGCCAGTCGACCTGGGCCGTGTACGGGGTCGGGTCGAGGCCCAGCTCCTTCAGGTGCGGGAGCACGTCGTCATGGGCCTGGGAGTGCATCGCCTCCTGGCCGATGAACCCGATGACGTCCTCGCGCAGCTGCTCGTCGTGGATGTACGGGAGCACCTGGCGGTAGACGTGGATGAACCAGCGTTCCCCGGCCGGGAGCAGCAGATGGAGCACGTTGATGGTGTGCGTGGTGAACGGATCACCCGGCACCCAGTGCAGGGGCGTCCTGTCCCAGGCGAAGGAGACCCGGCGGGCCTTGAGCGCGATCCGCTCCGACGCGGCCGCCGCTGGCTGCGTGTGAGACATGTTGTCAATGTACTGAGGGGTAGGCCCGGGGAACAGGGGCCCGCGGCGAATTCCTGAGCCCGGCCCCGACGGGCCCTCACCGCAGTGCCCCGACCCGGCTGCCGTCCGCGAGCCGCCCGTTCAGCTCCGCCCGGTCACCCGCCCTGGCGGGCACCGCGAGCAGCCGCCCCCGCGCGCGCCCCGTCACCCCGCCCGACGTGGTCAGCGAGGTGAACTGCTCACTGCCCGCCGCGAGCACGTACCACCGGCCGCCGTGCGACTTCCACAGCACGCCCGCCAGTACCCGCGGAGTGCGCGGCCCGCACGCGGGCGAGTCCTCGGAGCGCGCCGCGACGGCCCCCGGCGGACGGCTCCCGGGCGGCGCCAGGAACTGGGCGAGGACCCGGCTCCCGGTACCCCGCCAGGTCTCCGCCCGGGTGCACAGCCACTGGGCCGAACCGTTCCCCTCGGGCAGCGGCTGCGTCGCGTACACCCAGGAGTTGACCGACCGCACACCGTGCGAACGCACCGCGGGCAGCAGGCACGCGGTCCGCGCCCAGCTCCCGAACCCGGCCCGTCCCGCCACATCGTGCGGCTCCGACGGCGGGCCCGAGGTCAGCCGGGCCGGGGCGAGTTCACCGAGATCCGTCATCAGCCGGACCGCCGTGCCGTCGGACAGCTCGACCGCCTCCCAGGACCGGCAGCCGCCCGGGGTGCCCGGACCGGCCGGCGCGTCGGTCACCCCGTCCGGGGAGACCAGCGCGTCGGTCACCCCGTCCGGGGAGCGGTGCAGCGCGCGCGGCGCACGGTCCGGCGCGAGCAGATCCCGTACCGACACCTTCCGTACCCAGGGCGCCGTCAGATAGCGGACCCGGCCGCCCGCGCGCTCCACGACCAGGGCGCCCGAGGATGCCGCGTCCGCCCCGTCGACCCGGGCGAAGTCGAGCGCCGCGCCCCGGGACGGATCGGCGTTGCGCGGCTCCGCGTACCGCACGACGCGCAGCCCGTCGTAGAACAGCGCCACCGCCGACGCGCCCACCTCGCCCGCGTACAGCAGCTGCGGTGCCCCCATCGGCGGCCCCACGGGCGTCCGCGGCGTCGCCGACATCCGGACCCCGCTGCCCGGCCGCGCCCATACCGTCAGCGCCCGCCGCAGCAGCCGGGTGTCCTCGGTGCGGTCGCCCCGGGTGGGCCAGGCGGTGAAGTCGGTACGCGGCGAACGCCGCCAGAACGTCGCCGTCACCATCCGCAACGCCCCTGGATCCAGCGCCTCCTCGGCGGCCGGATTGCGCGCGTACGGCGGCGCGGCCGGGTCCCCGCGCCCCCAGCCGCCGCCCGGCAGCCCCAGCAGCGTCCCGCACACCAGAGCCGCGGCGGTGGCGGCCAGCGCGGCCCGCGCGTATCTGCGGCGGCGCGGCAGGTCCGGCGGCCTGGCCAGGAGTGAGCAGGGGTCGAACTCGGGCGAGGCCAGCAGTGCGTACGGCGCCGGGACCCCGTCCGCCTCCCGCAGAGCCGCGTGCGGATCCGCCACTCCCGCGGCGGCCAGTTCCCGCCGGACCTCGCAGTCCGCGAGCGAGTCGAGGCCACGCAGGACGAGCGCGGCGCGCGCCGGTCCGCTGACCGCCAACAGCCGCTGTTCCAGCGCGAGTTCATCCGCTCCGCCGGAGTGCGGGAACAGCCGCAGGCCCCAGACCAGCGGCAGGACGGGCGGCAGCTGCGCGCGCCGCGGCCACCACCGCAGCCGCCGCGGCTTCCCCGCCGCCAGTGCGTTGCGCAGCACCTGCCGCCGGACGTACGCGTAACCGGGACCGGCCGCCGGTGCGCGGCCGGGACGGCGCGGCAGCGGGAGGCCTGCGCAGTCCGCCGATCCGGCCGCCCTGCGCGCGGCCTGCAGGGAGCGCTGGGCCAGGGCATGGGCCGTCAGGACGCGCCGGGAGCGGCTCGGCGAGGGCGACAGGACGAGATAGCCGAGCCGGACCAGTCGCGGGTAGTGCTCGACGAGTGAGGCCTCGGACTGCTCCGTATCGACCGGGGCAGCGGCTGACGGTACCTCTGGCAGTGGGCGCACATTCAGCTGAACGAGCGAATCGTGCGATGGTCACTCCGGGCGCACCTGCCCGGAGCCGTTGTGCCGCGTGGGCCACGGGCCTGCTGCCGTGGTGGTCCTTGGCCGGACGGTGTCCCAACTCTCAAGCGAACTGCGCGAGTTGTGGATCGATAGGCGCCGCTGTCATCCGGTTGGCCAGGGTCGACATCGTGTAGGCGCCGATCCCCAGTACCACTTCCAGCGCGTTGCGGGAGGTGTAGCCGTGCGACAGGAACGACTGGAGCGTGCCGTCGTCCACGGCCCCGCTCGCCTCGATCACGGCGAGGGTGAACCGCCGTACCTCCTCCAGGCGTTCGTCCGGCAGCGGGCTCCCGCCGCGCAGGGCGGCGATGATCTCGCTGTCCGCGCCGAGGGCGGTGAGCTTCCCGGTGTGCATCGCCACGCAGAGGTGGCAGCTGTTGCGGGTGGCCACCGTCATGATCAGGACCTCGCGGGAGAGCGGATCCAGGGTCGTCGACTCGAAGAGCGCGCTCATCTTGAGGAAGCCGTTGAGCAGCTCCGGCGACGAGGCGAGCCGGCCGACGGCGGCGGGCAGACGGCCCTGCTTCGCGGTCACGGCCGCCATGGCGGGACGGGCGGCGGCGGGGGCGGATTCGAGGGTGTGGTCGGGGAAGGCGGATAGGGGCATGGCTGACCTCTCGCGGTAAACTCGACAACGTGATTGACCAAAAGGTAAACGAGGTTGTCGAGTTTCGCAATGGCTGAGCGCGTGGAGAGGGAGTCGGGAGGGGGCGCGGGAGAGGCCTCTCCGGGCGTCCCCGGTGCGGGCTTCGAGCTGCCCCTGCTGCTGTTCGCCGGCTTCCGGTCGCTCATCGACGACCTGCACCGCGAGCTGGCCGAACAAGGCCACCCCGAGGTGCGGCCCGCCTACGGCTACGCGCTCCAGGCGGTGGGTCGCCACGGGGCGACCGCCAGCGAGATCGGCCGACGGCTGGGGGTCTCCAAGCAGGCCGCCGGGAAGACCGTCGACCGGCTCGAAGGCCTCGGATACGTCGAGCGCGCCGACGATCCGCGGGACGGCCGCCGCAAACTCGTCCGGCTCTCCCCGCGCGGGATCGACGTACTGGTGCGCTCGGCCGAGGGCTTCGACCGGCTGCGCGCCGAATGGGTCCGGGCGCTCGGCGCCGAACGGGTCGCCGCCCTGGAGTCCGACCTGCGCGCCATGGTCCCCCCGGACGCCTTCAGGCTCGATGCGACGAGCTGGTTCAACGGCTGACCGGAGCCGGTGAAGGCTTGGATTTTACCCATAAGAGATAGGACGTATGTGGCAGGCGCCCTTCCCGCGGGCCCCTCGGTGCGGCAACATGCACGCGTCGGTACCCAAGAGATCCGACCACTCGTGGTCGAGAATGGGAGGGAACCATGGCACGACGCACCCATGCGCTCAGCGCGCTCGCACTGGCGGCCGCCGCCGCGCTCATCCCCGTGACCGCCACGGCGCAGCAGCCCGCACCCCGGCAGCCGGCCCCGTCCGGCGCCCCGTGCGGCGCGCCCGTGAGGCCTGCCTCGCAGATGACGGTGGAGCCCTGTGACAGCCCCGGCCGGATCATCGAGAAGGCGGCGAACATCGTCCCCACTCCGGGCCAACTGGCTTGGCAGCAGCGGGAGGTCACCGCCTTCACGCACTTCGGGATGAACACCTTCACCGGCCGCGAGTGGGGCTCCGGCACGGAGGACGAGAAGCAGTTCGCGCCGAAGAGCATCGACGCCGACCAGTGGATGCGCGCCTACAAGGCCGCCGGCGTCGAACAGGTCATGCTGACCGTCAAGCACCACGACGGCTTCGTCCTCTACCCGAGCCGCTACACCGACCACTCGGTCGCCCTCAGCCCCGGCAGCCCCGATGTCGTCGCCCTCTATGTGAAGGCCGCCCGCAAGGCGGGCCTGAAGGTCGGCCTCTACCTCTCACCCTCCGACGGCGCGGAACTCCCGCACGCCTGGCACGCCGAGTGGGTCGAGCAGATCCGGGCCAAGCAGGCCGAGGGCAAACCGCTGAGCCTGCCCGAGCGGATGGCGCTGGAGGACGGCGACCGCGCCCCCGCAGGCCAGGGCCGCTTCGGCAACGGCAGCGCCGTCACCGAGCGCACCATCCCCACCCTCGTCCCCGGCGACGACCGCGCCGCCCGCGTGAAGAGCGGCAAGCTGCCCAGCTTCAAGGTGAAGGCGGACGACTACGACGCGTACTACCTCAACCAGCTCTACGAGATCTTCACCCAGTACGGCCCGGTCGAGGAACTCTGGCTGGACGGCGCCAACCCCTGGTCCGGCTCGGGCATCACGCAGAAGTACGACGTCAAGCAGTGGTTCGACATGGTCAAGGCGCTGTCGCCGAACACTGTCATCTTCCAGGGCCCGCAGGGCGTCCGCTGGGTCGGCAACGAGTCCGGCGTCGCCCGCGAGACCGAGTGGAGCGTCACCCCGCACACCACCGACCCATGGACGGGGCTCGGCAGTCTCCCCAACGACTCGACCGAACCCGACATCGGCTCCCGGGCCAGGCTCCTCGACCCGGCGATCAACTACCTCCAGTGGTACCCGGCCGAGGCCGACGTCTCCAACCGCCCCGGCTGGTTCTACCACCCCGACGAAAAGCCCAAGACAGCCGCGCAGTTGATGGACCTGTACGAGAAGAGCGTCGGGCGCAACGCCTCGCTCCTGCTCAATGTCCCGCCCGCGCCGGACGGCCGGATCGCCGACGAGGACGTCGCCTCGCTGACCGCCTTCGGGGCGGGCCTGCGCAGGGTCTACGGAGCCGATGTGCGCAAGCAGGGGCCGGGGCCGTACACCTTCGACCGGGTCGCCGTCCGTGAGGACATCCGGCACGGACAGCGGGTGGAGAAGTTCACCGTGGAGGCCCGGGTCGACGGGACGTGGCAGCGGATCGCCGACGGCACCACCATCGGCCACGAGCGCATCCTGCCGCTGCCCGCGGCCGTCACCGCCTCGGCGGTGAGGATCAAGGTGCTGGAGTCACGGGCGAAGCCGTACCTGGGGGCCACGACGCTGCACCTCGCCGCCGCGCCGGCCACGCCCTAACCGCGGTCCAGATACGCGAGTACCGCGAGAACGCGGCGGTTGTCGTCGTCGGAGGGCGGCAGGCCGAGCTTCCCGAAGATGTTCGAGGTGTGCTTGGCCACCGCCCGCTCCGTGATCACCATGTGCGAGGCGATCGCCGCGTTCGAACGGCCCTGGGCCATCTGCTCCATGACCTCCCGCTCACGCGGCGTCAGCCCGCCCATCGGCTTGTCCTGCGAGCGCCGCGACAGCAGCTGCGAGATCACCTGCGGGTCCATCGCGGTGCCGCCCGCGGCGACCCGGCGGACCGCGTCGATGAACTGGTCGGCGTCGAAGACCCGGTCCTTGAGCAGATAGCCGATGGCGCCGTCGCCGTCCGCCAGCAGCTCACGTGCGTACAACTGCTCGACGTGCTGGGAGAGCACGAGCACCGGCAGGCCCGGTCTGGCCCGCCGGGCCGCCAGCGCGCACTGCAGCCCCTCGTCCGTGTGGGACGGCGGAAGCCGGACGTCGACAACGGCGACGTCCGGCTGCAACTCGGCGAGGGCTCTGGTCAGTTCCGGTCCCGTCTCGACGGCGGCCGCGATCTCGAAGTCGTACGCCTCCAGCATGCGCACCAGGCCGTCGCGCAGCAGGAAGAGATCTTCGGCTAGGACAACTCGCAAGGGATCTCCATGGTCACCATGGTGGGACCGCCTGCGGGGCTGCTGACGGCCATGATGCCGTCGAATGTACCGAGTCGGCGTTCGACCCCGCTCAGACCCGAGCCCGATCCGGTCGCCGCACCGCCCTTTCCGTTGTCCGTGACGGAGATCCTCAGCATCCCCTCCGCATCGTGCAGATCCACCCAGATCCGGTCCGCGCCCGAATGCTTCGCGGCGTTCGTCAGGATCTCGCTGACCGCGAAGTACGCGGCCGACTCGACCGGGGCCTGGGCGCGACCGCTCAGCTCCACGTCGACCTCGGTCCCGATCGGCATACGCAGCGCCAGCGCCTTGACCGCGTCCCCGAGACCGCGCTCGGCGAGGACCGGCGGATGGATGCCCCGTACGAGATCGCGCAGCTCCGTGAGCGCCTCCGCGGACGACTCGCGGGCCATCACCAGGAGCTTCTTCGCCTGCGCCGGGTCCTTCTCGATCAGTGCCTCGATCGTGCCCAGATTCATGCCCATGGCGACCAGCCGGGCCTGCGCACCGTCGTGCAGATCGCGCTCGATGCGCCGCAGCTCCGAGGCGGCGGTGTCGACCGCCTCGTGCCGGGTCTCGGTCAGCCGGTCGATGCGCAGGGCGAGCTCCTGCTCATGGGTGGGGGCCAGCACCGAGCGGGCGATCACGAAGTGCGCGTGCAGCAGCCGTTCGCTCAGCAGTACACCGGTGGCGAAGAGCGCCACCCCGAGCGCCGCGGCGGCGAGCGCCGTCGCCTGACTGTCGACCGGGACGAACCCGTACCAGTACCGGTCGTGCGTGAAGACCCGCCACAGCCCCGCCGCCAGGACGAAGCCCTCCACCGGGTAGATCATCAGCGCCGCCGCCAGGATCGACACCACATAGCCGGCCGTCATGTCGACCAGGAGCCACTGGAGGTCCCGCCAGGTCGCCGGGTCCTTCAGCATCAGTCCGGTCCGCTCCACCTGTCCGGTGAACCCGCTGCGGACATCCGTCGGGAAGGGCCGGTACGGGACCGGGATACGGACATCCGACCAGGTGATCGCCAGCAGCCGGCGCTGATTGGCGTGCTTGCGGACCGCCGTCAGCACGTACGGGGTGGTGACCAGGCCGATTCCCAGCGGGATGAGGGAGATGGAGACCACCGCCAGCACGAACAGCGTGACCGACCCCACGATCGAGGCGAACGACAGCACCAGCCCGCGCCCAGCGGCCAGCAGCGCGGCCCTTGTCCGTCCGTGCGGCGTGTTCATATCGGTCCCTCTTCCCTCGCCGGCACTCGTGGCAGCCCCGGTCCGCACACAGTCTGACGCCTCGGGCGGCCGAGGTGTCAGCCGTTTCGACACCCGGCCGGGGTGTACCCAGCACCACCCCCGTTACCTCGCCCTACGTCACGCGGAGTGGGGGTTCCAGCGGCTGGGGCGGCGGGCCCGGGGTTCCTAGATTCGAGGTGTCTTTTCCGACGACTACCTTCAGGGGGCGAACCCGCCATGAGGCGCAATCTCGCGGCACGTATCGGTGTGTGGAGCGCACACCACCGAAAGACGGCCATTCTCGGCTGGCTGCTCTTCGTCGTGCTCGCCGCGGGCATCGGCGGTGCGTCGGGCATGGTCGAGATGACCAACGCGGAGAACGGCGCGGGCGACTCGGCGCGTGCCGAGCAGATCCTCTCCGACGCCGGCCTCAGCCACCGGTCGGGCGAGCTGGTCATGGTGTCGTCGGCCGAGCCGGACGGCTGGCGGACCGCGGCGCGGGAGCTGACCGCGGCCCTCGGGAAGACCGGTGAGGTGACGGGCCTCGCGGCTCCGGTCGCCTCCGGGAACGGCAAGGACGCACTGATCACCTTCGAGATGAAGGGGGACGCCGCCACCGCGTCCGACCGGGTGCAGCCCGTCCTGGACGCCGTCGAGGGGGTCCAGAAGGAACGGACGGACGTCACGGTCCGCCAGTTCGGCGACGCCAGCGCCGGGAAGTGGCTCGGCGACCTGCTCTCCGACGACTTCAAGAAGGCCGAGTTCACCGCCGTACCCCTGGCGCTGGGCATTCTCCTGGTCGCCTTCGGCGCCGTGGTCGCGGCCCTGCTGCCCGTCGGGCTCGCGCTGACCGCCTGCCTGGCCGCCTTCGGTCTGCTGTCGCTCGCCAGCCACCAGCTGCACCTCTTCCAGACCACGTACTCCGTGATGTTCCTGATGGGCTTCGCCGTCGGCGTCGACTACTGCCTCTTCTACCTGCGGCGCGAGCGGGACGAGCGGGCGGCGGGGCGCGACGCCGAGACGGCGCTGCGGATCGCCGCCGCGACCAGCGGCCGGTCCGTCCTGGTCTCCGGGCTGACCGTCATGGTCGCGATGGCCGGCATGTTCCTGTCCGGACTGCTGCTGTTCAAGGGCTTCGCACTCGCCACGATCATCGTGGTCTTCATCGCCATGATGGGCTCCGTGACGGTGCTGCCCGCACTGCTCTCCTGGCTGGGCGACCGGATCGACGCCGGACGGGTGCCGCTGCTCAACCGGCGTGGCAAGCGGGGTACGAAGCAGAGCGGCCGGATCGCCGGCAAGCTGCTGCGCCCCGTCCTGTCCAAGCCGAAGTTCTTCGCCGCCGCCTCGGTCGTCGTGCTGCTCGTGCTGGCCGCGCCCGCCCTCGGTATGAAGACCGAGGAGCTCGGCCTGGAGAAGCAGTTCGGCTCCAACTCCCAGCTCGCGGTCGCCTACCGCAACATCAGCGAGGCCTTCCCCGGCGGGCCCGCCCCGGCCCAGGTGGTCGTCGAGGCGGACGACATCGAGGCACCCGGCGTACGCGAGGCACTCGACGGCTTCGACAAGGTGGCCGTCCACCGGGCGCAGAACGTCGCGGAGATCGAGATTCCGCTGCCGCACGGCGAGAGCGATCTGACCGAACTGCGCGAGAAGCGGCTGCCGGCCGCGTTCGACGGAACGGGCGCCCGTGCCTATGTGACCGGTGAGGTGGCCGGGTCCACGGACTTCAACGACCAGCTGAAGCGCGGCATCCTGCCCGTCTTCCTCTTCATCACCGCGGTGACCTTCCTGGTGATGCTGTTCTGCTTCCGCAGCTACGTCATCGCCGTCACCGCGATCCTGCTCAACCTGCTCTCGGTGGGCGCCGCGTACGGAGTGATGGTCGCCGTCTTCCAGCACGGCTGGGGCGCCTCGCTGATCGGCTCGGAGGGCGTCGGCGCGATCGAGTCCTGGATGCCGCTCTTCGTCCTGGTCGTCCTGTTCGGGCTCTCGATGGACTACCACGTCTTCGTGGTCTCCCGGATCCGCGAGGCCCGCGGCCGCGGTCTCTCCACTCCGGCCGCGATCGACGAGGGCATCCGGCGGACGGCGGGTGCGGTGACCGGCGCGGCCGTGATCATGGTGGCGGTGTTCTCGGTCTTCGGGACGCTGTCCATGCAGGACATGCAGCAGATGGGCGTCGGCCTGGCCGTCGCGGTGCTGCTGGACGCGACGATCGTCCGGATGGTGCTGCTGCCCTCCGTGATGGCGCTGCTCGGCGAGCGGAACTGGCGGACCCCGCGCGGACTGTCCCGGCTGCCCGCCCTGGACCACAGCGAGCCGGAACCCGGCCCCGCGGCGGACCCGGTGGCAACGGGGCTGCGCGGCTGAACCCCGGCACCCGCGGTGGGCCCCGGCTCCGGTACGCACCGGAACCGGGGCCCACCGCGCGCTGCTCAGGGCGCGTACTTGTACCCGACGCGCCGCACCGTCTGGATCGACCGGCGGTGCTCGGCGCCCAGCTTGCGGCGCAGCCGGGCGATGTGGACGTCGACGGTGCGCCCGTCGCCCACATGCCCGTAGCCCCAGACCGTGGTGACCAGCTGGTCGCGGGTGTGCACCCGGTGCGGGTGCGCCACCAGATGCGCGAGGAGCTCGAACTCCAGGTAGGTGAGGTCGAGCGTGTTCCCGTTCACCGCGGCGGTGCGCTGGACGGGGTCGATGCGCACCGGACCGGTGGCCGGGTCCTCCAGCAGTTCCGGCACCACGTACTGGGCGGCCCCGGCCGCCGCGGCCGCGAGCGCCGGCTGCTGGTCGGCGGGGACGAGCACCAGATAGCCGACCATCGGCGGCCGGCCCGGCCGCGCGGGCAGGGTGTGCTGGGGTGCGGGCAGCCAGGTGGTGCCAGGCGCCAGGAACGCGGCCACATCGGCCGGCTGGAAGACCTCGTCCGGCGCGACGGCGCGCAGCCGGTGCCGGTTGGGGGAGGGCGGACGGGTGGGGGTGGCCGCAGCGGTCGCCGTCTGCGCTGCGGTGGCAGCGGCTGCGGCGGAGAAGGTACGGGTGTTCGCCATGAGGGTCAGCTCTTTCGCGCGAAGGAGTCGTCTGTGGACGGACTTGCTGCGTGCGCGCGGACCGAAGACCGGGGTGAGCGGCTTTAGAGGGCCAGCGCGTTCAACGCGCGGCAACACACCCGGTCGAAGTCGTGATGCTGACGGGAAGGCCAGAAGGGCTCGAGGTCGCTGCGACCTGTCGAGGTGTGCTGGAAGCTGGCCATGCCCCCATTGAACCAGAGAAAACGACCCCGCAGCAGACCTCTCCCACCCGTCGATACGGACCCTTTGCGTTACCTTCCTCACCTCGGGCGCCCGTGGATCAAGCCTCCGGCGCGGACCGGACTCCCCGTCCGG
>NZ_JAFMPZ010000231.1:0-7274 GCF_017353455.1 Streptomyces laculatispora | reverse complement strand
GACCGGACTCCCCGTCCGGACGAGGCCGGGAGAGGCCCCGCCCTCAACCCACCAGCCGCTTGCGCCAGTCCAGACCGGTCAGCTCGATCGCCCGGTCCGGCGAACCGTCCCACTCCACGGCCAGCCCGGCCTCGCCCAGCGCCGCCGCGACCTCCCGCCCCACCGCCGCGGTCGTCTCCGCGGACTCGTCGAACCCCCCGTAGTACAGCGTCAGGCCGTGCCCGGCCGCCGCGCTCTCGGTGCCCTGCAGATGGAAGAAGACGAACCCCCGTGCGTCGTCCCGGCCGGCGGCGTGGATCTCGCTGATCCCGCACGCCCGGCAGCAGGTGAAATGCTCCCGGGCGGTGATCCCACGCCCGTCCAGCACGGCGAAGGCCCGCTCCAGCCGGTCCGCGTCGGTCACGTCCGACCAGAGCCGCTGCTCCTCGACGCGCTCCAGCCACAGCCGCTCCACCAGCAGGCGTGCCTGCGCCCGGCTCACCGGGTGCACGCCGTCCTTCACCAGGTAGTCCTCGGCCGACTCGGCGAGCTCCGCCACGCTGCCGTACCCGCCGCGCAGCAACGCCCGCACCCGCTCCTCCAGTTGATCGCGGATCTCCGGCGCGATCCCCGGCACGGGCTCCGGCTCCGGCAGGCCGGCGCTCTCCCAGCCGACGCCCGCGTCCCAGCCGGGCTCCCGGCGGGCCCAGCGCGTCATCAGACCGGCGACCCGCTCCGGCGCGTCGACGACCGTCCGGACGTGGGTACCGGGCCCGCCGGCGCGGTGCTCCAGCTCGTACACCCCGCCGCCCTCGTGCCACACCTGGACGAACTCGCCCGGGATGTCCGGTATCCGCTGCACGACGAGGAAATGGTCGTCGTCCCCGCCGATCCGGTGGACCAGCGCACTCAGCGCCCCGTCCGAAATACGCGTGTGGGCCTGCTGGTTCTCGGTCGCCACCTTGATCTCAAGCATGGAATCACCCTGGCACACCGCACTGACAGCGCCCCGCGCGCGACGAGGGGGCGCCCACCGGACAACCGGTGGGCGCCCCCTCGTACGGGTGCTGCCGCGGGATCAGGCCTGGCCGGCCTTCTCCAGCGCGGCGCAGCAGGTGTCGACGATCAGCCGCGTGACGACGTACGGGTCGACGTTGGCGTTCGGACGGCGGTCCTCGATGTAGCCCTTGCCGTCCTGCTCGACCTGCCACGGGATACGGACCGAGGCGCCGCGGTTGGAGACGCCGTAGCTGTACTCGTTCCACGGGGCGGTCTCGTGCAGACCGGTCAGCCGGTCGTCGATGCCCGCGCCGTAGTGCTTGACGTGGTCCATCGGCTTCGAGCCCTCGCCCAGCGACTCGCACGCCGTGATGATCGCGTCGTAGCCCTCGCGCATCGTCCTGGTGGAGAAGTTGGTGTGCGCGCCCGCTCCGTTCCAGTCGCCCTTGACCGGCTTCGGGTCGAGGGTCGCGGAGACGTTGAAGTCCTCGGCGGTGCGGTAGAGCAGCCAACGGGCGATCCACAGCTGGTCGGACACCTCCAGCGGAGCCAGCGGGCCCACCTGGAACTCCCACTGGCCGGGCATGACCTCGGCGTTGATGCCGGAGATGCCCAGGCCCGCCTTCAGACAGTTGTCGAGGTGCTTCTCGACGATGTCGCGGCCGAAGATCTCGTCGGCGCCGACGCCGCAGTAGTAGCCGCCCTGTGCGGCCGGGAAGCCGCCCTCGGGGAAGCCGAGCGGCCGGTGGCCGTCGAAGAAGGTGTACTCCTGCTCGATGCCGAAGATCGGCTCCTGGCCCGCGAACCGCTCGGCGAGCGGGCGCAGTCCGGCACGCGTGTTGGACTCGTGCGGGGTCATGTCGATGTGGAAGACCTCGCACAGGACCAGGACGTCGTCACCCCCGCGGATCGGGTCCGGGCAGGTGAAGACCGGCTTCAGCACCCGGTCGGAGGCGTGGCCCTCGGCCTGGTTGGTGCTCGACCCGTCGAAGCCCCAGATGGGCAGCTCCGACACGTCGGAGGACGGGGAACCGGGCATGATCTTCGTCTTGGAACGGAGCTTGGCGGTCGGCTCGGTGCCGTCGATCCAGATGTACTCAGCCTTGAACGTCACGGAAGCCATCCTTTGGGGGTGCTGCGGTCTATGCAGCGCAGCTTCGCAAGACGCGATTTCCCGTCCGTTGCCCTCGTGTGAACCCCGTGTTACCGAGGTTTCCCGTGCGAGAACGGGCCGGTCGCACGGGCCCTCAGCCGCGGTCCCTGAGCAGCGACTCGAAGCCGGCCGCCCGGATCCGCCGCACCAGCTCCTCCTCGGTCGCGCCCAGCGCCACCGCGGCACGCGGGAGCTGCCAGTCCGCGTCGGCGAGCCCTCGCAGCAGATGACCGCGCCGGATCTGCGCCTCGGACAGCCGGAACGTCTTCAGATAGGCGACCCGCCCCGAGGGGTCGGTGATCGTCTCGCCGATGTGCTGCCCGCCCCGGTTCCGCAGGAAGGGCGGCAGGAACCGCCACAGCGTGAAGGAGCCCATCCGGTACACCCGGTCGAAGCCGTACGAGGTGTCCAGCAGCTCCCGCGCGAACAGCGAGTCGTGCGCCTCGGTCCACTCCCGCTCCTGCTCCCGCGCGGCCGCCCGCAGACCGGCGAGCGTGTTCAGCCCCGGCCCGTCGGCGATCCGCGCCCCGAAACCGGCCACCGGGGCGCCGTACATCGCGTACTGGTGGACCAGCTCCCCGTACAGGTCCTGGACGAGCGACGCGTGCAGCAGGCGGTAGTCGTCGGGGTGCGGCACCACGAAGGCCGCGGCGAGCGCGTCGGCCGCGTACACCATCACCCCGCACTGGCCGGGATGGATCTCGAACACCCGCAGCGCGTCGCCCAGCCCGCGCACCGACCACCCCAGGTACGCGTCCTCGGCACGCGGCGAGAGGCCGTCGCGCAGCGCCTGCCGCGACCACTCCTCCCAGGCGGTCGACGGTCCGCCGAAGTGCAGCGAGAGGTAGCCCTCCATCGCGAGGTGCAGCGGCAGGAAGCGCAGCCGGTCGCCGGGCTGCCGCTTGGCCATCCGGTGGTGGCGGTGGCGCGGCAGCCGTACGGTCCTGGGCGGCACGCTCCCCGCGTCGCCGCGGGCCGCCAGCTGGGTGCCGTACGCGGCGGTCCGGGCACCCTCGCCGGACCAGTCGGCGACGAAGCCGTGCGGGATGTACGAGGTGTAGTGGGTCCGCGGCCCCACCTCCACGACACCGCTCCCGCCGCCCGCGTACACCTCGCGGTGCAGCCGGAGCCCCTCGACGGGCTTCTCGCGCACCAGCGGCACCAGCCGGATGCCGCCCCAGACCTGCGAGGGGCGGGCGGTGAGCCCGGTCAGTTCGAGCGTGTTCACAGCGGGTCCCCTTCCTGGCCGGACGTCACGAACCGGGCGACCCGCCGGTCCAGGTACGCGTGCAGCGCGGCGGGTCCGGTCCGGCCCTCGGAGAACCGCGCGATCTCCACCAGGGCCGGCAGATCCTCCGCGTCCCGGATACCCGCCGTCGGCACACTCGGGGAGAGCCGCCGGACGTCGAAACCGTCCGCGTCGTATACAGGGTTCACATGCACCACCGCCGTGCGCCGGTCCGGATCGAGCCTGGTCCGCCACACCCGCAGCACCTCGCCCGCGAGCCCGGGAGGTGCGTTGTCCCAGCCGTCCGAGACGATGACCAGCCGGTCGGGACCGTACTCCAGGGCGTCCAGCACCCGGTTGCCGAGCGGCGTCGGACCCCGGGGCACGACCAGCAGCGGATCGCCGGTTCCGGTGGTCCACAGCGGGGTGTACGCGCCCGGCGCGGCGAGTGCCTCCAGCAGGAAGTGGCAGGCCAGCGCCACGGCGAGCGGACGGCGCCGCTTCTCGCCCGAACCGGACGAGGAGTAGCTGTCGTCCAGTACGGCGGCGACCCGCCCCCAGCCCCCGGCGTGCGGGCCCGCCGCGCGACGGGCCGCGGTGCGCAGGGCCGAGGTCAGCTCCTCGCGGTGGCGCCCGCGCAGCTCCGCGGGGAACGTCAGGACGTACAGGGCGAGCCGGGTCAGCGGCATCACGGTCAGATCGACACCCGCCGGCAGCCCCTGCGGAGCGGCCGCACCGCGCTGCCCCTGGGTGCGCAGCCGCTCCAGCCGGGTCATCCGGGGCACCATCCGCTCCAGGAACGCCTCGCGCTTCATGCCGTGCCGGGCCGCGAAGCCCTCGGCGACGGTGAAGGGGAGTTCGCCGACGGCGCCCTGCTCGTAGTGGGCGCGGCGCCAGGCGTCGAGCAGCCGGTGCCGGTAGCGGGGCAGCTTCCCGGGCCGGAAGAGGAAGTCACCCAGCTCACCGCCGGCGCCTCTGGCACCGCTCTCGCCGAGCCGCAGATGCGCGTGGCGGGCCGCGTTCTTCAGCCCCGAGCGGTACTTCACCGCGTCATGCGCCGGATCGGGCCGCGCGGCCAGCCAGTCGCGCATGATCGCGCGGGTGCGCCGGTTGTTGACCTTGGCCGCGCGCAGTCCCCGGAACAGCCGGTACACCCGCTGCGGCGGCAGCTTCGCCAGCCGCGCGGCGATCAGCCGGCCCTCGGTGCGCTTCTCCTCGGCGGTGGCCTCGGCGGCGTACTCCAGCAGCCCCTGCACGATGCGCACCGCGTTGTGGTCGTTGATGTCGAGGGCGAGCGAGGCGGCGTACACCCGGCGGTAGTTGATCCGTACGTACGCGTGCAGGAAGTCCAGCGAGAGCTGCTGCCGGTCCGCGTCCGAGTGGAACTCGCGCTGGCCGGTGGCCGTGATGGCCGCGTTGACGAAGAGGAGCACGTCCTCGGCGGCGACAAGGCCGGCAAAGGTCTCGGTCGTCATGATGAATCCCCCGTGGTGTTCCCGCGAGGCGGTACGCGCAAGCGGAAGCCGGCCGGGGAATGGGGGCGCGAGCAGCGAAATATTTGCTTTACAGGCAAGTCCCGGAAGTCGCACCGGAGTCCCGCGGCCGGCGCCGTCAACGTAACCGCCCGGCCACGCACCCCGCCACCGCATTCCTTCGGGACCAGGCCGCACCGGGCACACTTGTCCCATGACGATATCCGTGACCCCCCTGCGTATCGGCCTGGTCGGTACCGGCCCGTGGGCCCGCAACACCCAGGCCCCCGCCCTCGCCGCGCACCCCGGCGCCGTGCTGAGCGGGGTGTGGGGCCGCCGGGCCGAGGCGGCGGGGGAGCTGGCCGCCGCCCATGGCGCCCCCGCGTACACCGGTGACGCGGGGCTCGACGAGCTCTTCGCCGCGAGCGACGCCGTCGCGTTCGCGCTGCCGCCGGACGTCCAGGCCCCGCTCGCCGCCCGCGCCGCGGCGGCCGGCTGCCATCTGCTGATGGACAAGCCGGTCGCCACGAGCGTCGCGGCCGCCCGCGAGGTGGCCGAGGCCGCGGAGCGGTCCCGGGTCGCCTCCATCGTCTTCTGCACGCTGCGGTTCGCCCCGGAGACCTCCGCCTGGATCGCCGAACAGAGTGCGGCGGGCGGCTGGTTCACCGCGCACGCCCACTGGATCGGCGCCCTGTGGGCACCCGGCGTGGACAGTGAGTACGCCGCTTCCCCCTGGCGCCACGAGAAGGGCGGCCTCTGGGACGTCGGCCCGCACGCGCTCTCCGTCCTCATCCCGGTGCTCGGCGAGGTGACCCGGCTGACCGCCGCCCGCGGCCCCGCCGACACCCACCACCTCATCCTCGGTCACGCCTCCGGAGCCTCCAGCACGGTGACGCTCACGCTGGCCGCCCCGGTGGCGGCGGCCGGGGTGGAGGTCGAGCTCAGGGGCGAGCACGGGACGGTCGGGCTGCCCCGGTGGGACGGCGCCGTGGGTGCCTTCCGGGCCGCGGTGGACGCGCTGACCGAATCGGTGCGCACGGGGGTGGCGCACCCCTGCGACGTACGGTTCGGGCTCCGGCTGACGGAACTGCTCGCGGAGGCCGAGGCGCAGGCGGGCGCGTAGCGGGCGCCCGCCACTGGCCCGGGTGGGGCTCAGCGCCCCATGGCGTCCCGTACCGCCTCGTCCGTACGCGCGACCACGGCCGTGCCGTCCTCGGCCGTGATGATCGGCCGCTGGATCAGCTTCGGGTGCGCGGCGAGCGCCGTGATCCACCGCTCCCGCGCATCCGCCACGCGCGGCCACTCCTTGAGCCCGAGCTCCTTCGCGTCCGCCTCCTGCGTCCGCGTGATGTCCCACGGCTCCAGCCCGAGGCGGTCGAGCACGGCCCGGATCTCGTCCGGTGACGGCACGTCCTCCAGGTAGCGGCGGACGGTGTAGCCGACGCCCTCCGCGTCGAGCAGCCGCACCGCGCTGCGGCACTTGGAACAGGCGGGATTGATCCAGATCTCCATGGGGCCAACGGTACGGGATGGACCCGCGAAAACCCCTCTGGCCAGGGGCGATTGTCAGTGCTGGGCAGTAAAATGGAGGTAGTTCGTGAGGGTTCCACCACCGTGCCAGGAGGTTGCCAATGGCCGTTGCCGCAGTCACGACCAAGCCGCTCCACAAGCCCCTGCAGAAGAAGCGTCTCCCCGCCGGCCGCCCCCGTGAGTGGTACGTCGCCCACAACCGCCGGCTGAAGGCGATGCGCCTGGCGATCGCCCTGCTCGACACGGGAGTTCACCAGCCGTCGAGCGCGAGCAACGCCCGGATACGTACGACCGCCGAACTGCTCGGCATCCACCCGCCGTCCGACACCACCTGCCGCATGGTCCGCGCGCTCATCCGCTACGGCCGCTGACCGCCGCCACCGATCCAACCGCTGCGCCCCGATCCGATGGCTGCGCCCCCGGGATGTCCGGGGGCGCAGCCGCGTATCAGTACCCGTCGCACGTAGCGGTGGCGAATGCGCCGGAGGCGCGGTCGGTCCGCCGGGTGATGTCGTCCACCTTCACGGAGCAGGCGACATCGCCGCCGGACCTGCCGAGGCTGACGACGAACGAGCCGCCGTCCATGAATCCCCGCGTCTCCAGTTCTCCGGCCCACGGCAGGGTCCGCAGGGTCAGCCGCCCGGTCGACAGGGCCTCGCCCTGCCAGGTGCTGTAGGTGAGCGTCACGTCCCTGGCGGTGCCGGTGACCTCGTACCTGACCCGCAGCCTCTGCGAGCTCTGCTCGGAGATCCCGTGGGCCAGGACCGCGGAGACCGCGCCCGCGGCCAGGGCCAGGAGCACGAGGACCATCAGCAGCACCCACGGCCAGAGCCGCCGCCGAGGGGGCTGCGGCCCGTCCGGTCCGTCGTCGGTCGCCTGCTCGTTCATGCCACCACCCTCCATGCTCCCGCCC
>NZ_JAFMPZ010000585.1 GCF_017353455.1 Streptomyces laculatispora | reverse complement strand
GCCGGGCTGACCGGAAGGGGCCGGGAGCACCCGGTGTTGCCCCGGCCCGCACCAGGTGCCTTCCTACGGGAAGGACACCACGTTCGACGGGACGGTGGTCGTCCCGGATGTGGGTGATCCGGTGTCATTGATGACGTGTTCGTACTGGCCCTGGCCGCCGAGGGAGACGACGAGCAGGTCGTGGAACTTCACTCCGGGCTTCACCGGTGCCTCGAAGCCGTGGTCCTGGCGGATCGTCGGGTCCACGTTGAAGTAGCAGTAGCTGCCCAGCCCCCAGCCCTCGTGGGTGGTCACGGAGTCGTCGACCTTGTAGGCCGCGAACCCCTTGGTGCTGCCGTTCTGGACGGCGGCCTGGTTGGGGGCGTCGTATGCCTTCTCGTTCTGGAAGAAGATCGTCTTGCCCCTCTCGCCGGACCAGCGCACGTCGTACTTGTTGAAGTGCTCGACGAACAGTCCGGTCGCCAGGACGTCGTCGCCGTTGACCTGGAGGCCGTAGTCGGCCCGGTTGGTCTCCCAGCCGATGCCCTCACCGTGGTCCGCGCGCCACAGCCAGGTGTGGTCGATGATCGTGTCGTTGCTGTTGATCACCATGCCGGTGGAGGCCTTGCCCGCTCCCGCACCGCCGACCCGCACGAACACGTCCTGAAGCGACGTCGGGTTGTCCGCGTGGCTCGCGGACGCGCCCTGCGGACCGACCTCGATCAGCGAGTTGGAGTTGGCCGGACCGGCGTCGACGAGCAGGCCTGCGAGCTTCACCCCGTCCACGTCACCGACCTTGATGGCCGTGACCCCGTTGTCCGGGATGATCGTGGCCAGACCCAGGCCCAGCACGACCGTGTTGGCGCGGTCGATGTTGATCGTCTGGTCGACGTGGTAGACACCGGGCGTGAACAGCAGGTGCAGACCCTGCTGCACCGCCGCGTTGATCGTCCCGGCGGTCGCGCCGGGCTTCACCACGTAGAACTGGTCCAGTGGTATCGACTCGCCCTTCGGCGTGCCGTTGGCCCACGAGACACCGCGCGCGTTGGTGCGCTTCTCGGGGACGAACACCTTGTAGTCGTCGCCGTCCAGGTAGAGGAACGGCTTCTCGCGGGAGGCCGGGGTGTTCTCCAGCGTGGTGTACGGCGGCTCCGGGAAGCTCTGGGCGGGGGCGCCCTCGACGCCGGAGAACGTCATGTTCCAGACGCCGTTGCCCCAGCTGCCGACCGAGCTGTCGCGGGTGTACCACTGCTGCTGCGAGTACGGGCCGACCTGACCGTCGATCTTGCTGTCGGCGATGTACCCGCCGCTCGCCCAGCCGTAGCCGTTCGGCGCGAGGTTGAGTCCGCCCTTGACGTGCATCCGGCGGAACGGCGCGGCCTGCGAAACGGCCCAGCGGTCGGTGCCGCTGACCGGGTTGAGCGCCAGGTTCTCCGCGGAGCGCCAGAAGTTCTGCGTGGCGTTCCCGTTGAACCAGCCCGCGTCGACGGTCACGTCACCGTTGAACGTGGTGTCGTCGGGCTTGAGACCGAGACCGGCGATCGAGGTGTAGAACCCGATCTGCGCGTTGAGGTTGTTGTACGTGCCCGGCTTGAACATCAGCGCGTAGCGGCCGGTGCCGAACTGCGCCGACTCCTGCTGCTTGAAGACCTCGTCGACCTTGGCCTGGATGTCGGGCATCGACGGATCGAACACCATGACGTTCGGGCCGAGGTCGCCGCCGCCCTCGATGGCCTGCGCGTCCGCGCCGAAGGCGTTCTGCGCCGTGGGGAGGGCCATGAGGAGCGAAACGGCGAACGCGGCGAACCCGAACGTCCGGGTGCGGCGCCCGCGACCGGTTGCGGTGCGGAGTGTCGTGGGGGGTGCCGTGGGGGTTTCCGTGGGGGGAGCATGCATGGGCGTACGTCTCCTGAGTCGTGGTACGGGTGACACGACGAGCTTCTCTGAGAGCGCTCTGAGAGCGCTCTCCGACGGGAGTTGATGGTTCCGCCGTCACCCGGGAAACGTCAAGAGGTGTGCAACAGGAGCCTCAGCCGATCCGCCTGTGCGCAACAATTAACGTCGCCAGAAAGGCAATTGGCCTGTTCTGTGCTCAGTTCCGGGTGCGGTTGACTTTAGGAGTTGATGTTCGTCGCTACGTCGGAACGGCGGGGCGTCGTACGGGTCGGCCGAGGGGCCGTCGGGAGCGGGACCGGTGACCTAGGGTCGTGCGCGTGACGACTCCTCCTCTGCTGACAGCGACCCGCGCCTACTACGACACCGTGGCCGAGGGGTATGCCGAGCGGGTGAAGGGTGCCTTCGCGCGGGATGCGTGGGGGCGCGCGATGCTAGGCGGGTTCGCGGAGGAGGTACGGGCCGACGGGGGGCTGCCGGTTGCCGATCTCGGCTGCGGACCGGGGCATGTGACCGCGCATCTGGACGGCCTCGGCGTGCGCGCGTTCGGCGTGGACCTGTCGCCCCGGATGGTGGACGTCGCCCGCCGCGACCATCCCGGACTGCGGTTCGAGGTGGGCTCGATGAGCGCGCTCGACCTCCCGGACGGTGAGCTCGGGGGCGTGGTCGCCTGGTGGTCGATCCTCCACACGCCTCCCGGTCTGCTGCCGGTGCTGTTCGCCGAGTTCCACCGGGTGCTGGCCCCGGGCGGCCGGCTGCTGCTGGGGTTCCACGCGGGCGAGGACGAGCCGTACAGCGGGCGCAAGCGCGACGACGGAGTGTCCTACGACATTCATCTGCTGTCGCCCGTCCGGGTCGGCGAGATGCTGGTCCGGGCCGGATTCGTGTCCACCGCGCGGATGCTGGGAGAGGGGGAGAGATGGCCGTGGGCGTGCCTGGCCGGCCGGCGGCCCGCCGCCGGCGCTTCCCCCGCGGATTGCGCCGGATCCTGATCCAGGTCATGGACCTGGCCGGCACCTTGGTCAGGTGGGGTGCCGGCCAGGAGTTCAGGGGCGCGGGTCAGGAACTCCCGCCCTGGCCCTTCGTGATGCGGGTGATCGCCTCGACGGTCAGGGCGCGGTCATGCGGTTCGGTCTCCAGGGCGCGGTGGATGGACAGGCCCTCGATCAGCGCGTCGAGCTGTCGGGCCGTCGCCGGGTCGAAGTGCCATTCGAGTGCGCGGCGGCTCCTGCGCATCCACTCCCGGGTCAGTTCGCGGTAGGCGGGCTTCCTGGCCGCGAGGGTGTACAGCTCGTGGGTGAGGACCAGTTCGCGCTGGTTGCCGCTGGAGAGGTGATGGACGAGACCGGCCACCGCCTCCCGGGCCTCGTCGGGCGTGTTCGCGGCGCCGAGACGCTCCTCGAAGACGGCGACGATGCTGCTGGAGAAGCGGATGAACGCCTCCCGCAGCAGCTCGTCCATGCCGCCGAAGTGATACGTCATCGATCCGAGTGGCACTCCGGCGCGGGCGGCGACCTTGCGGTGCGACGTCCCGGCGACCCCCTCCTCCGCGATCAGGTCGAGCGCGGCGGTGATGATGCGCTCCCGCCGCTCGGGGTCGTTCCTGCCGGTCGCCACGGTGCTTCCTTTTGCTAGATCGAGCGGATCACCCGGGCCGGATTGCCCACGGCGACCACGTTGGCGGGGACGTCCTTCGTCACGACGGCTCCGGCGCCGATGACGCTGTTGTCCCCGATGGCCACCCCGGCGAGCACGATCGCTCCGCCGCCGAGCCAGACATTGTCGCCGATCGTGATCGGCTTGGCCGCCTCCAGCTTGTCCCGGCGCGGCTCCGGCTCCACCGGGTGGGTCGGGGTGAGCAACTGTACGTTCGGCCCGATCTGGCAGTCGCGGCCGATGGTGATCGGCGCCACGTCCAGGGCGGTGAGGTTGTAGTTGATGAACGTGTCCTCGCCGACCGTGATGTACGTGCCGTAGTCGACGTACAGCGGCGGCCGGATGTGCGCACCCGCGCCGACGCCGCCGAGGAGTTCGGCGACGACGGGCTGCGCGGCATCGGCGTCCTGCGTGTACGCCGCGAGGTACTGGGCGGCGAGGCGCACGGCGCGCTGCTGGGCCTCGGCGATGTCCGGGTCGTCGGAGATGTAGAGGTCTCCGGCGAGCATCCGCTCATGGTTGGTACGGGGGTCCCCTGCGAAGTGGTCCGTCATGCGTACGATCGTACACTCAAGGCGTACGATCGTACGCTCCTGTCGCTCACCTTCTTCGATCCGTCTGCTGAGGCCCCGCTGCCATGGATGCCGCTACGCGCCGCTGGCGCACCGCCCTGTTCCTCTTCATGCTCGCCGCCGGCACCGGAATGGCGTCCTGGGTGGCCCGCACCCCGGCCGTCCGGGACGGGCTCGACGTGTCCACCGGCTCGATGGGCCTCGTGCTGTTCGGGCTGTCCACCGGTTCGATGGCCGGCGTCACGGCCTCCGGCCCACTCGTCCGCCGTTACGGGGGCCGGGTCACGATCAGCGTCGGCGCGGCGCTGATCGTCGCCGGGCTCCTGGTCGTCGCGGCGGGCACGAGCCTGTCGCTGGCGGGCGGGGTCTTCTGCGGACTCGCCCTGTTCGGCGGCGGGATGGGGCTGGCCGAGGTCGCGTTCAACATCGAGGGTGCGGCCATCGAGAGCGTCATCGGACGGCCCGTCCTGCCGGTCCTGCACGGCTGCTTCAGCCTCGGCACCGTGGTCGGGGCGCTGCTCGGCATGGGGCTGACCGCGGCCGCGTTCTCCGTCGGATGGCATCTGACGGTCGTCGCGGTGCTCATAGCCGCCGCCGCGGTCCGGGCCGTCCTCTCGATCCCGCATGGCACCGGGCGGGAGGCGGCAGGTGCCGCCGGCGGTGCGGACGGACAGGGTGGCCTGCGGGGCCAGTTGCTGGTGTGGCGGGACCGGCGACTGGTCCTCATCGCGGTGATCGTCCTCGCCATGGCCTTCGCGGAGGGCGCCGCCAACGACTGGCTGCCGCTGCTCATGGTGGACGGCTACCACGTGAGCGCCACCGCGGGGTCGCTGACCTTCCTGGCCTTCGCCTCGTCGATGACGCTCGGGCGGTTCGCCGGAGTCCCGCTCCTGAAGCGCTTCGGCCGGGTCGCCGTCGTCCGGGGCAGCGCCGTCACCGGCGCTGCGGGGCTGGTGCTGGTGATCGTCTCGCCCAGCCCGCTGGTGGCGGGCGCCGCCTCGGTGCTGTGGGGGCTCGGCGCCTCGCTCGGCTTCCCGGTCGCCCTCTCCGCGGCGGGCGACCACCCGCACGACGCGGCGGCGCGGGTCGGCGCGGTCGCCACCGCGGGGTACGTCGCCTTCCTCGTCGGCCCGCCCGGACTCGGCTTCCTCGCCGACCACATCGGACTCCGGCTCACCATGACCGTCGTCCTCGCCCTGCTGATCGTCGCCGCCACGCTGGCCGGGTCACTCGGGGCCGGCCGCCGCACCGGTACGGAGCCGGCCCCGGTCACTCCGTAGGGCCGTCCGGCGGGCCGCCTCTACACGCCGGCCGCCTCGTCCCACAGGGCGGTGCTGTGCGCCGCGACCAGTGCGCCGATCCGGGCGAGCGCCTCCCCGGCCGGCTGCGGGCCGAGCCGCCGGCCGTCGCGCAGGCGCAGTGCGACGAGGTCCCGGGCGGCCTCCGCGGCGCCGAGCACCGCCTGGTACGGGACGAGGCGGGCCTCCCGGATGCGGGCGCCCAGGCTGCCGCGCTCCCGGCCGCTGACCTCGGCACGCAGCCCGAGAGCGGTGCAACGGCGGGCGAGGTCCTCGGCGTCGGGAAGTTCGGCGTCCGAGACCGGGAGGATCACGACCTGGGTGGGGGAGAGCCAGCCGGGGAAGGCGCCGCCGTGCTGCTCGATGAGGTGGGCGACGGCCCGCTCCACGCTGCCGATGATGCTGCGGTGCACCATGACCGGCCGGTGTTTCGCCCCGTCCGCGCCGATGTAGTGCAGATCGAACTGCTCGGGCTGGTGGAAGTCGGCCTGGATGGTGGAGAGGGTCGACTCGCGGCCCGCCGGATCGGCGACCTGGACGTCGATCTTCGGACCGTAGAACGCGGCCTCGCCCTCGACCGCCTCGTACGGCACCCCGGACGCGTCCAGGACCCCGGTCAGCAGCGCGGTGGAGCGCTGCCACATCTGCGGCGCGGCGACGTACTTCCCGCCGGGCCCCGGCAGGGAGAGCCGGAAGCGGGCCGGGCGGATGCCGAGTGCTTCGTACGCCCGGCGGATCATGTCGAGCGCGGCCCGCGCCTCGTCGGCGACCTGGTCCAGGGTGCAGAAGATGTGCGCGTCGTTCAGCTGGATGGCCCGCACCCGGGTCAGCCCGCCCAGCACCCCCGAGAGCTCGGAGCGGTACATGCCGCCCAGCTCGGCCATCCGCAGCGGCAGTTCTCGGTAACTGTGCGAGCGGGAGCGGTAGATCACCGCGTGGTGCGGGCACAGGCTCGGCCGCAGCACGACCTGCTCGCCGCCCAGGTCCATCGGCGGGAACATGTCGTCGCTGTAGTGCGACCAGTGCCCCGAGATCTCGTACAGCTCCCGCTTGCCGAGCACCGGCGAGTACACGTGCCGGTATCCCGCCAGCCGCTCGGCGGTGCGGATGTACTCCTCCAGGGTGTGCCGCAGCGCAGCGCCGTCGGGCAGCCAGTACGGAAGTCCCGCGCCGATCAGCGGGTCGGTGTCGAACAGCTCCAGCTCGCGGCCGAGCTTGCGGTGGTCGTGCATGGCGGTCTCCTCGCGTACGAGGGGCGAGTCACCGCAAGCAGAAGCCCCGGGGCACTCGCCCCGGGGCTTCGGACTGTTCAGCAGTCAGCGCGCCGGGACACTCTCCGGCGTCGTCGTCATAGCGGCGCGCTTCATGCGGGGGACGCTAGCAGCGGGGTGCTGCCCGGCGCGCGGTGTTTTCCGGCGCATCCGACCGGCTCAGTCCTGCTTGGACGAGTCGAGGTGCGCGAAGACGACCACGTTGTCCTCGTAGTCCTTGGCCTTCTTGTCGTAGTTGCCGCCACAGGTGATCAGGCGCAGTTGGGCGTCCGAGGTGTCGGCGTACACCCGCTTGTCGGGGAAGTTCGCCTTGCTGAACGTCTCGACGGAGTCGACCTTGAACGTGGCCACCGAGCCGTCCGTGCGCGTGATGTCGACCGTCGCCCCGGGCTGCAGGAACCGCAGCTGAAGGAAGACCGCCGGCCCGGTCGTCGTGTCGACGTGGCCCGCCACGATCGACGCCCCGCGCTCACCGGGCGTGGCGCCGTCCTTGAACCAGCCGACCAGGTTCCGGTCGCCTGCCGGCGGGGCGTCCAGCCGGCCCGAGGCCCCGATGGACAGTGGCGTGAAGGGCGCGTCCACCGCGATGGCCGGGATTTTCAGCCGCTTCGGTTCGGAGCGGGGCAGGGCGGGGGAGGCG
>NZ_JAFMPZ010000584.1 GCF_017353455.1 Streptomyces laculatispora | reverse complement strand
CCGTCCGCAGCAACGACGCCAAGATCGAGACCTCCACGCTGCGCCAGATCGAGCGCGCCTACCAGGTCGCCGAACGCTGGCACCGCGGCCAGAAGCGCAAGAGCGGCGACCCTTACATCACCCATCCGCTCGCCGTGACCACGATCCTGGCCGAGCTGGGTATGGATCCGGCCACTCTGATGGCGGGGCTGCTGCACGACACGGTCGAGGACACCGAGTACGGCCTGGACACCCTGCGCCGCGACTTCGGCGACCAGGTCGCCCTGCTGGTCGACGGCGTGACCAAGCTGGACAAGGTCAAGTTCGGCGAGGCGGCGCAGGCCGAGACCGTGCGCAAGATGGTCGTCGCGATGGCCAAGGACCCCAGGGTGCTGGTCATCAAGCTCGCCGACCGGCTGCACAACATGCGCACCATGCGCTACCTCAAACGGGAGAAGCAGGAGAAGAAGGCCCGCGAGACGCTGGAGATCTACGCCCCGCTGGCCCACCGCCTGGGCATGAACACGATCAAGTGGGAGCTGGAGGACCTCGCCTTCGCGATCCTCTACCCGAAGATGTACGACGAGATCGTCCGCCTCGTCGCCGAGCGGGCGCCCAAGCGTGACGAATACCTCGCCATAGTGACCGACGAGGTCCAGTCCGACCTGCGCGCCGCCCGCATCAAGGCCACCGTCACCGGCCGGCCCAAGCACTACTACAGCGTCTACCAGAAGATGATCGTGCGGGGCCGGGACTTCGCCGAGATCTACGACCTGGTGGGCATCCGCGTCCTCGTCGACACGGTCCGCGACTGCTACGCGGCGCTCGGCACCGTTCACGCGCGGTGGAATCCGGTCCCCGGCCGGTTCAAGGACTACATCGCGATGCCCAAGTTCAACATGTACCAGTCGCTGCACACCACGGTGATCGGCCCCAGCGGCAAGCCGGTCGAGCTGCAGATCCGTACGTTCGACATGCACCGCCGCGCCGAGTACGGCATCGCCGCGCACTGGAAGTACAAGCAGGAGGCCGTCGCGGGCGCCTCCAAGGTGCGCACCGACGTCCCCAAGAACACCGGCCGCGGCCAGGACACCGTCAACGACATGGCGTGGCTGCGCCAGCTCCTGGACTGGCAGAAGGAGACCGAGGACCCCAGCGAGTTCCTGGAGTCCCTGCGTTTCGACCTCTCGCGCAACGAGGTCTTCGTCTTCACGCCGAAGGGCGACGTCATAGCGCTCCCGGCAGGGGCGACACCGGTCGACTTCGCGTACGCCGTCCATACGGAGGTCGGCCACCGGACCATAGGGGCACGGGTCAACGGGCGGCTCGTCCCGCTCGAGTCCACCCTCGACAACGGCGATCTGGTGGAGGTCTTCACCTCCAAGGCGGCCGGCGCGGGTCCCTCCCGTGACTGGCTCGGGTTCGTCAAGTCGCCGCGGGCACGCAACAAGATCCGCGCCTGGTTCTCCAAGGAGCGCCGCGACGAGGCGATCGAGCAGGGCAAGGACGCCATCGCGCGCGCCATGCGCAAGCAGAACCTGCCGATCCAGCGGATTCTGACCGGCGACTCACTGGTCACCCTCGCCCACGAGATGCGCTATCCCGACATCTCGTCCCTGTACGCCGCGATCGGCGAGGGACATGTCGCGGCGGCCGGTGTCGTGCAGAAGCTGGTCCAGGCGCTGGGCGGCCAGGACGAGGCCAACGAGGACCTCGCGGAGAGCTCGCCGCCCTCGCACGGCCGCAACAAGCGCCGTTCGAACGCCGATCCGGGCGTCGTCGTCAAGGGCGTCGAGGACGTCTGGGTCAAGCTGGCCCGCTGCTGTACGCCCGTTCCCGGTGACCCGATCATCGGGTTCGTCACCCGGGGCAGCGGAGTCTCCGTACACCGTGCGGACTGCGTCAACGTCGACTCGCTCTCGCAGGAGCCGGAGCGCATCCTCGAGGTCGAATGGGCGCCCACCCAGTCCTCGGTCTTCCTCGTCGCCATCCAGGTCGAGGCACTGGACCGGTCCAGGCTCCTCTCGGACGTCACGCGCATCCTGTCCGACCAGCACGTCAACATCCTGTCCGCGGCCGTGCAGACCTCCCGCGACCGGGTGGCGACCTCGCGGTTCACCTTCGAGATGGGCGACCCGAAACACCTCGGCCACGTCCTGAAGGCCGTACGCGGCGTCGAGGGCGTCTACGACGTCTACCGGGTGACCTCGGCCCGCCGGCCCTGATCCGGGCCGCCCGACCGGCCCTGCAGCCCCTCGGGGCTGTGGTGCGTCGCACCGGCCCCGTGCACCACGTGAAGGGCCCCTCCACCGACCGGCGGAGGGGCCCTTCACGACGGAACCGGCGAACCGGGTCTCAGCCGCCGAACTCCTCCAGGCCCTTGAGAGCCTGGTCCAGGAGCGCCTGCCGGCCCTCCAGCTCGCGGGCGAGCTTGTCCGCACGGGCGTTGTTGCCCGAGGTGCGCGCCGTGTCGATCTGGGTACGCAGCTTGTCCACGGCCGACTGGAGCTGTCCGGTCAGACCCGCGGCACGGGCACGTGCCTCCGGGTTGGTCCGGCGCCACTCCGACTCCTCGGCCTCCTGGAGCGCCCGCTCCACCGTGTGCATCCGCGCCTCGACCTTCGGGCGGGCGTCACGCGGCACATGGCCGATGGCCTCCCAGCGCTCGTTGATGGCCCGGAACGCCGCCCTGGAGGCTTTCAGGTCCTTCACCGGCACCAGCTTCTCGGCCTCGACCGCGAGCTCCTCCTTGAGCTTGAGGTTCTCGCCCTGCTCCGCGTCCCGTTCGGCGAACACCTCGCCGCGGGCCGCGAAGAAGACGTCCTGGGCACCGCGGAAACGGTTCCACAGATCGTCCTCGGCCTCGCGCTGGGCGCGGCCCGCCGCCTTCCACTCCGTCATCAGATCGCGGTAGCGGGCAGCCGTCGTGCCCCAGTCCGAGGAGCGGGACAGCGACTCGGCCTCGACGACCAGCTTCTCCTTGGCCTTGCGGGCCTCCTCGCGCTGGGCGTCCAGCGAGGCGAAGTGGGCCTTGCGGCGCTTGGAGAACGCCGAGCGCGCATGGGAGAAGCGGTGCCACAGCTCGTCGTCCGACTTGCGGTCGAGCCGCGGCAGGCCCTTCCACGTGTCGACGAGCGCACGGAGCCGCTCGCCCGCGGAACGCCACTGCTCGCTCTGCGCCAGCTCCTCGGCCTCGACGACCAGCGCCTCCTTGGCGTGCTTCGCCTCGTCGGTCTGCTTCGCCTTCTGGGCCTTGCGCTCCTCGCGCCGCGAGTCGACCGTCGCCACCAGGGCGTCCAGCCGCTTGCGCAGCGCGTCGAGGTCGCCGACGGCATGGTGCTCGTCGACCTGCGCACGCAGATGCTCGATGGCGGTCGTCGCGTCCTTCGCGGACAGATCGGTGGTCTTCACCCGCCGCTCGAGGAGGCCGATCTCGACCACAATGCCCTCGTACTTGCGCTCGAAGTAGGCCAGGGCCTCCGCCGGAGAACCGGCCTGCCACGATCCGACGACCTGCTCGCCGTCGGCTGTACGCACGTACACGGTGCCTGTCTCATCGACACGGCCCCACGGGTCGCTGCTCACAGCGCCTCCTCCACCTGATGCCCGCGAGGGGGTTCACCCCCCTGGCATCGTCCACAGTTTCCTGGGGCGGGCAGCGCCCGCCCTGCACAACGCCAATCTAGGCGACGGGCCGCCCGGCTGTCCGCACTCCGAGCGGCCGAAATTATCCGGCCCCGCGCGGTGCCTGCCGTGCGGATCACGCCGGGCCCGCCGGGCTCACGCCTTGTCGACGGCCGCCTTCGAGATGTTCACGGCCTTCTTCGGCGCACCGTCGGCGGCGCCGCCGGTGACACCCGCCTTGCCGATGGCCTCGACGGCCTTCAGCGAGGCCTCGCTCATCGTGCCGAACGGCGTGTAGGTGGGCGGCAGTTTGCTGTCCTTGTAGACGAGGAAGAACTGGCTGCCGCCGGTGTGGGCCTGGCCGGTGTTGGCCATCGCCACCGTGCCCGCCGGGTAGGTCACCGTGCCGTCCTTGCCCGCCTTGCCCAGCGCGGTGAGGTTCTCGTCCGGAATCGTGTAGCCCGGACCGCCGGTGCCGTCGCCCTTGGGGTCGCCGCACTGGAGGACGAAAATGCCCTGCGTGGTCAGCCGGTGACACTTCGTGCCGTCGAAGAAGCCCTTGTCGGCGAGCGACTTGAAGGAGTTCGCGGTGTGCGGGGTCTTCGCCGCGTCCATCGTGAACGCGATGTCGCCCTGGCCCGTCTTGAGCGACAGGGTGTACTTCGCCTTCTTGTCGATCTTCATCGCCGGCTCGGGCGCACTCTTCTCGCTCGCCGAGGGGGACGCCGACGGGCTCGCGCTCGCGGCCGGGTCGGCCTTGTCCTTCTTGCCGTCGTCGCCGGTGGCGAAGTACGTGACGCCGCCTATCACGGCCACCACGGCCACCGCGGAGGTGATGATGACCGTCAGCCGCCGGGTCCGGTGGCGGGCCTCCTCCCGGCGCTGCTGCTGCCGCTCGAACTTCTCCCTGGCGAGCTGCCGCCGCCGCTGATCGCTGCTGACCACCGGGTGATCTCCTTGTACGTCGTGTGATCGGGCCTGAGTTGCCCCGTACCGTATATGGGTTAGCTGTGGAATGAGGAGCGCCGGTAGGCTCTGAACTGCTGCGACCTCGCAGCCGCGACCCCTCGTCGAACAACCATTAAGGACGATCGTGCTCATTGCCGGGTTCCCCGCCGGGGCCTGGGGGACCAACTGTTACCTGGTCGCCCCCGCCGCAGGTGAGGAGTGCGTGATCATCGACCCGGGCCACCAGGCCGCCTCCGGGGTCGAGGAAGCGCTGAGGAAGCATCGGCTGAAGCCCGTCGCCGTCGTGCTCACCCACGGCCACATCGACCACGTCGCCTCGGTCGTCCCGGTGTGCGGCGCACACGACGTCCCCGCCTGGATCCACCCCGAGGACCGTTACATGATGAGCGACCCGGAGAAGGCGCTGGGCCGCTCCATCGGGATGCCGCTCATGGGCGAGCTGACGGTGGGGGAGCCGGACGACGTCAAGGAGCTGAGCGACGGCGCCCGGCTGATGCTGGCCGGTCTGGAGTTCGGTGTCTCGCACGCGCCCGGCCATACCAAGGGGTCGGTGACGTTCAGGATGCCCGAGGCCGCGGAGGTTCCGCAGGTTCTCTTCTCGGGCGACCTGCTCTTCGCCGGCTCCGTCGGACGTACCGACCTGCCCGGCGGCGACCACGCCGAGCTGCTCGAGTCGCTGGCCCGTGTGTGCCTGCCGCTCGACGACTCGACCGTGGTGCTGTCGGGCCACGGCCCCCAGACGACCATCGGCCGCGAGCGCGCCACCAATCCGTATCTGCACGGTATGGACGCGCCCCGACGAGGAATGTGACGAGAGCGACATCGTGAGCACCTTCAAGGCCCCCAAGGGCACGTACGACCTGACCCCGCCCGACTCCGCGAAGTACCTCGCGGTGCGTGAGGCGATCTCCGCACCGCTGAAGAACTCCGGCTACGGCTACATCGAGACCCCGGGCTTCGAGGACGTGGCCCTCTTCTCCCGAGGCGTCGGCGAGTCCACCGACATCGTGAGCAAGGAGATGTACACCCTCACCACCAAGGGCGGCTCCGAGCTCGCCCTGCGCCCCGAGGGCACCGCGTCCGTGCTGCGCGCCGCTCTGGAGGCCAACCTCCACAAGCTCGGCAACCTGCCGGTCAAGCTCTGGTACTCCGGCTCGTACTACCGCTACGAGCGTCCGCAGAAGGGCCGTTACCGCCACTTCTCACAGGTCGGTGCCGAGGCCATCGGTGCCGAGGACCCGGTCCTGGACGCCGAGCTGATCATCCTGGCCGACCAGGCGTACCGCTCCCTGGGCCTGCGCGGCTTCCGCATCCTGCTGAACTCGCTGGGCGACAAGGAGTGCCGGCCCGTCTACCGCGACGCGCTCCAGGGCTTCCTGCGCGAGCTCGACCTGGACGAGGAGACCCGCCGCCGCATCGAGATCAACCCGCTCCGGGTCCTCGACGACAAGCGCCCCGAGGTCCAGAAGCAGCTGACCGGCGCGCCGGTGCTGCGG
>NZ_JAFMPZ010000230.1 GCF_017353455.1 Streptomyces laculatispora | reverse complement strand
CGGCATCACCGGCATCGGCGGGCGCGGCGGGCTGCGTCCGGCGGCGGCCGCGCTGGTGGAGCGGTACGCGGCACACGGGGCGCCCGTCGTCGCCGTCGATCTGCCCAGCGGCGTCGAGGCCGACACCGGCGAGGTGCGGGGGGACGCGGTCCGCGCGGACGCGACCGTCACGTTCGGGGCGTACAAGCCGGGGCTCCTCATCGACCCGGCCGCCGAACGGGCGGGGGCGCTGCACCTCGTGGACATCGGGCTCGGCGCCGAACTGCCGGACGTGCCCGATCTGGAGGCGCTCCAGTACGCGGACGTGGCCGCGCTGCTGCCCGTACCGGGCGCCGGGAGCGACAAGTACCGGCGCGGTGTCCTCGGCATCGTCGCCGGGTCGGCGCGCTATCCGGGGGCGGCGGTACTGGCCGTCTCCGGGGCGTTGCGCGGCGGGGCCGGTGCGGTGCGGTACGTCGGCCCGGGGGCGGACGCGGTCATCGCTCGGCATCCGGAGACCCTGGTCCACGCGGGCCCGCCGTCGAAGGCCGGGCGGGTGCAGGCCTGGGTCGTCGGGCCGGGGCTCGGCGACGGCTCGGAGGCCGTCGAGGCGGTCTGCGACGTGCTGGCCGCCGACGTCCCGGTGCTGGTCGACGCGGACGGGCTGCGGCTGCTGGACGCCGCCGTCGTACGGGCGCGCACCGCCCCCACCGTCCTCACCCCGCACGCCGGGGAGGCCGCCGCGCTGCTCGGCGTCCCCCGCGAGGAGGTCGAGGCCGGGCGGCTCGACGCCGTACGCGAACTCGCCTCCCGCTTCCGCGCGACGGTCCTGCTCAAGGGCTCGACGACGCTCGTCGCCACCGATGACCCGCACACCCCCGTGCGGGTGAACCCGACCGGCACCTCCTGGCTGGCCACCGCGGGCAGCGGCGACGTCCTGTCCGGGCTGACCGGCTCCCTGCTCGCCGCCGGCCTCGCCCCCCGCGACGCCGCGTCCGTCGGCGCCCACCTCCACGGCCTCGCGGCCCGGCACGCCTCCGACGGCTCCCCGGTCGCCGCACAGGACGTCGCGGAGGCGATCCGGGCGGCCTGGCGGGACGTACGGGCCTGAGTGATGCTGGGGCAGGGGGACAGCCCTGAGGGAGTGATCGGTCGTGGGCAGCAGCAGTGACGTGCGGGTACGCCGGGTGTACGACCCGCGCGAGGACGGCGACGGCACCCGCGTCCTGGTCGACCGGCTCTGGCCGCGCGGGGTCGCCAAGGGGCGCGCCGCGATCGACAAGTGGCTCAAGGACCTCACCCCGTCGAACGAGCTGCGCTCCTGGTACCACGAGGACCGCTCCGGCACCCGCTACGACGACTTCGTCGACCGCTACCGCGCGGAACTGGCCGACCCCGCGCACACCGCGGCCGTCGGCGAACTCGTCGCGCTGGTCCGCGACGGCGGCCCGGTGACGCTGGTCACGGCGGTCAAGGACGTCCCGCACAGCCATGTACCGGTCCTCGTCGAGCATCTGGAACACGAGCTGCACCACGGCTGACGGGACCGCCCCCGCCCCCGCCGCCGCTCCCGTGCGACGGAGCGGCGCGCCCTGCCGCGACCGGTGCCCGGGGGCCGTGCCGCACGGCTCTGAGACACTGGGCGCGATGAACGAGACAGCGTCCTTGAGAGCCCGTGCCGAGATCGACCTCGCCGCACTCCGCGCCAACGTGCGCGTTCTGCGTGCCCGGGCGTCCGGCGCGCAGCTCATGGCCGTGGTCAAGTCCGACGCGTACGGACACGGCGCGGTGCCCTGTGCCCGTGCCGCGCTCGAAGCCGGCGCCACCTGGCTGGGCACCGCCACCCCGCAGGAGGCGCTCGCCCTGCGCGCGGCAGGGCTCGGCGGCCGGGTGATGTGCTGGCTGTGGACGCCCGGCGGGCCCTGGCGCGAGGCGATCGAGGCCGATGTCGATGTCTCGGTGAGCGGCATGTGGGCGCTGCGCGAGGTCACCGCGGCGGCCACCGGGGCGGGCCGCCCCGCCCGTGTCCAGCTCAAGGCCGACACCGGCCTCGGCCGCAACGGCTGCCAGCCCGCCGACTGGCCCGAACTGGTCGCCGCCGCCCGCGCCGCCGAGGAGGCGGGCACCGTCCGGATCACCGGCCTCTGGTCCCACTTCGCCTGCGCGGACGAGCCCGGACACCCCTCCATCGCCGCCCAGCTGGACGTGTTCCGCGAGATGGTGGCGTACGCCGAGAAGGCCGGTGCCGAGCCCGAGGTGCGGCACATCGCCAACTCCCCGGCGACGCTGACCGTCCCCGAGTCGCACTTCGACCTGGTGCGGACCGGGATCGCCATGTACGGCATCTCGCCCAGCCCCGAGCTGGGCACCCCGGCCGACTTCGGACTGCGTCCGGTGATGACGCTGGTCGCGTCGGTCGCCCTGGTCAAGCAGGTGCCGGCCGGGCACGGCATCAGCTACGGGCACCACTACACGACATCCCGGGAGACCACGCTCGGCCTGGTGCCGGTGGGGTACGCGGACGGCATCCCGCGCCATGCCTCGGGCCGCGGCCCGGTGCTGGTCGGCGGCGTCCGGCGGACGGTCGCGGGCCGGGTGGCCATGGACCAGTTCGTCGTCGACCTCGCCGGGGACGTGGTCGAGGAGGGCAGCGACGCCGTGCTGTTCGGCCCGGGGGACCGGGGCGAGCCGAGCGCCGAGGACTGGGCGCGGGCGGCGGACACGATCGCGTACGAGATCGTCACCAGGATCGGCGGCCGGGTGCCACGCGTCTACCGGGACGGGACAGCGGACGGCAAGTCGGCCGGGTCCTGACCGAGGAAGCCTTTCTGACCGGGCACGATCTGAGCATGATCGGAAGACCGGACCGGACCGTACCGGCTCCGACCGGACCGGCCCTGACCTGACGGACACGACCCACGAGGAGCGCGGCACGGTGAGCGAGATCAGCGCGGGGGACGCGACGGCGACGGCCGCTTCGACGGTCGGCTGGCGCCGGGCGGGGATCGCCGGGGCCGCCATAGGTGTGATCGCGGCGGGCGCGGCGGCCGGTGTCGCGGTCGAGCGGCTGACGGTCGGCCGCGGGATGCGGAGGCGGGCCCGGCTGGCGCTGGACGCCACCGGACCGTACGGCTCGCTGCGCGGGCTGCCGGGCCGGGCCGCGGCCGACGACGGCACCGAGCTGTACTACGAGACCGACGAGATCGAACCCGGCGGCGGCACCGGCACGGGCGGTACGCCCCCCGGCACCGCGGCCGGTCCGCGCAGGCAGCGGCTCTTCGGGCGCAAGGCCCCCGCCCCCGTCACGGTCGTCTTCAGCCACGGCTACTGCCTCAGCCAGGACTCCTGGCACTTCCAGCGCGCCGCCCTGCGCGGCCTCGTGCGCACGGTCCACTGGGACCATCGCAGCCACGGCCGCTCGGAGCGCGGCCGGGCGCAGGCGCAGGGCGTCCACGTCGGCATCGACCAGCTCGGCCGCGACCTGAAGGCCGTGATCGACGCGGCCGCGCCCGAGGGCCCGCTGGTGCTGGTCGGGCACTCCATGGGCGGCATGACGATCATGGCGCTCGCCGACCAGTACCCGGCCCTGTTCCGCGACCGGGTCGCCGCCGTCGCCTTCATCGGGACGTCGAGCGGGAAGCTCGGCGAGGTCAGCTTCGGGCTGCCGGTGGCGGGCGTGAACGCGGTACGGCGGGTGCTGCCCGGGGTGCTGAAGGCGCTCGGCTCGCAGCCGGAGTTGGTGGAGCGGGGCAGGCGGGCGACCGCGGATCTGTTCGCGGGGCTGATCAAGCGGTACTCGTTCGGTTCGCGGGACGTGGACCCGGCGGTCGAGCGGTTCGCCGAGCGGCTCATCGAGTCCACACCGATCGATGTGGTCGCGGAGTTCTACCCGGCCTTCACCGAGTACGACAAGAGCGCCGCGCTGCCCCAGTTCCACGAGGTCCCGGTGCTGATCCTGGCGGGCGACAAGGACCTGGTGACGCCCAGCTCGCACAGCGAGGCGATCGCGGACGAGCTGCCCGACGCGGAGCTGGTCATCGTGCCGGACGCCGGGCACCTGGTGATGCTGGAGCACCCGGAGACGGTGACGGACCGGCTGGCCGACCTGCTGGTGAGGGCGGGAGCCGTGACGGAATCCTCTAACGTTGGCGGGCATGGAAGCACCGCACAACAGCCCGGCGGCTGAGGTCGCCGAAGGCACCGCGCCGGGCACCGTCACCGTGAACCTGGCCGTCGAGTCCCCTGAACAGATGCGGGCCCTGGGCCGCCGGATCGCCGGTGTGCTGCGCCCCGGCGACCTCGTGATGCTCACCGGCGAGCTCGGCGCCGGCAAGACGACCCTGACCCGCGGCCTCGGCGAGGGCCTGGGGGTGCGCGGCGCCGTCACGTCCCCCACGTTCGTGATCGCCCGCGTCCACCCGGCGCTCGGCGACGGCCCGGCGCTGGTCCATGTCGACGCCTACCGCCTGGGCGGCGGGCTCGACGAGATGGAGGACCTGGACCTCGATGTGTCGCTGCCGGACTCGGTGGTGGTCGTCGAGTGGGGCGACGGCAAGGTCGAGGAGCTCTCGGAGGACCGGCTCCAGGTGTTGATCGACCGCGCGGTCGGCGACACGGACGACGAACGGCGCGCGGTGACGCTGGTGGGCGTGGGCGCACGCTGGGCGGAACTGGGGCTCGCGCCGTGGACCCCGTGGGTGGTGGACGGGGACGACGGGCCCGGTGAGGCCTGAGGAACTCCCGAGGCCGTGACCCGCGGCCCACTTTCCGACACGGTGTCGGCAAATTGTTGCGCGGGGCGGGGCGGGCGTGGTGACATGGAGGGCGAGAGCAGGTTAGGTCTGCCTAACCGTGCCTTCCACCGGAGCCCCAGGAGGCGTCCATGCCTACATCCGAGCGTGAAGTGCAGCCGCCGCGGGCGGTATCGATGCAGGATCTGCTGGCCGCGGGGGCGGCGGCCGACGCCGTGTCCACCCCGCCGTGCGGAGTGCGTCCGCGGACGCCCGCGGAACCCGCACCGCGGGAGGACGCGGTCCCGGACCCCGAGCACGCCTGAGGAAGCCCGCAAGCGCCGGGAGCGGCCTCGTTACGCGCCCGGGAGAGCGTGGACCATGGATGGTCCAGCAGGCGGACCTAGCGGACCACGACGACCTTCGTGCCGACCGTGGCGAACGTCCACACCGCGTTGCCGTCCGCACGGGACATCCGTACGCCGCCCGCCTTCAGCGTCGGGTCCGGGCTCTCCATCGAGCCGTCCTGCGCGGCGCTGAAGCCGATGGACACGTCGTTGGTCGTCGCGAACCGCACCACGTGCTCGATCGGCACCCCGTCGGAGCCGGTGACGATGCCGGAGCGTGAGGTGACCTCGTAGGTACCCGGAAGCGCGCTCACCGCACTCGGCGTGACCCTGAAGGTCCGCGTCGGCTTGTTCTCCGCGCCGACCAGCCACACCCGCCGGTCGTCCAGCGCGTACACCACCCGCATCCCCGCGCCCGAGGAGGCCGGAACCGCGAACGGGTCCTTCCTGCCCTTCGGCTCGGGGTGGCCCGTCGCGGCGGGCGAACTGCTGGACGCCTCCGGCTTGGGGGCGAGGGTGGCGGGGGCGTTCGCCGATGCCTGGTAGGCCAGGAACCCGATCGCGACGACAGCCGCCGCGGTGAGCGCGGCCACGATTCCCGAGCTGACCCTTGCCACGCGCGCGCCTCTTTCGCCGTTGGTAGTCGTACAGGCGTTTACACGTACTCCGCGTATGTCCGGTGACGGTAGCAGCCGTGACCTCCGCTGCCGGGACGCCGTACAGGGCGCGGTTGCCCCGCGCCGGAGCCGTAGGCTGTTTGCGTGCTCTTGCTCGCTATGGATACCGCCACCCCCGCCGTCACCGTCGCCCTGCACGACGGGACCCGTGTCGTCACCGAGTCCGGTCAGGTCGACGCCCGGAGGCACGGGGAGCTGCTGCTGCCCGCCGTCGACCGGGTCCTCGCCGCTGCCGGGGTGAAACTCGACGCCGTGACGGACGTGGTCGTCGGCGTCGGCCCCGGCCCGTACACCGGACTGCGGGTCGGCCTGGTGACGGCCGCGACGTTCGGGTCGGTGCTGTCCGTGCCCGTGCACGGAGTGTGCACCCTGGACGGTCTCGCGTACGCCGCCGGACAGGCCGGCATCGAGGGACCCTTCGCCGTCGCGACGGACGCCCGCCGCAAGGAGGTCTACTGGGCGCGGTACGAGGACCCCCGCACCCGGACCGGTGAACCCGCGGTCGACCGGCCCGCCGACATCGCCGCGCAGCTCGCCGGGGTCCCCGTGGTCGGCGCGGGCGCGGTGCTCTACCCCGACGCGTTCCCGGACGCGCGCGGCCCCGAGCACGTCGCGGCCGGCGCCCTGGCCGCCCTCGCCGCCGAACGCCTGGCCGCGGGCGCCGACATGCTGGCGCCGCAGCCGCTCTACCTCCGCAGGCCCGACGCGCAGGTCCCGAAGAACTACAAGGTGGTCACGCCGAAGTGACCACCGCGACCGCTGTACTGCGCGAGATGCGCTGGTGGGACATCGACCCGGTGCTCGACCTCGAACACGAGCTGTTCCCGGACGACGCCTGGTCACCCGGCATGTTCTGGTCCGAGCTGGCGCACGCCCGCGGCCCGCAGGCCACCCGCCGCTACGTGGTCGCCGAGGACCCGGTCACCGGCCGGATCGTCGGGTACGCGGGACTGGCAGCGGCCGGTGACCTCGCCGACGTCCAGACGATCGCCGTCTCCCGCGGCCACTGGGGCGGCGGCCTCGGCTCCGAGCTGCTGACCGATCTGCTGAAGCACGCCACGGCCTTCGAGTGCGCCGAGGTGCTCCTGGAGGTCCGGGTCGACAACACCCGGGCGCAGAAGCTGTACGAGCGCTTCGGCTTCGAACCGATCGGCTTCCGCCGCGGCTACTACCAGCCGGGCAATATCGACGCGCTCGTCATGCGCCTGCACGTACACGAAGAAGACGTACAGGCGCCCGTACAAGAGACAGAGACTGACTGATGGCTGACGAACCGCTCGTACTCGGCATCGAGACCTCCTGCGACGAGACCGGCGTCGGCATCGTCCGCGGGACGACGCTGCTCGCCGACGCCGTCGCGTCCAGTGTCGACACGCACGCGCGCTTCGGCGGCGTCGTCCCGGAGATCGCCTCCCGCGCGCATCTGGAGGCGATGGTCCCGACCATCGAGCGCGCGCTGAAGGAGGCCGGGGTCAGCGGCCGTGACCTCGACGGCATCTCCGTCACCGCCGGTCCGGGACTCGCGGGCGCCCTGCTCGTCGGCGTCTCGGCGGCGAAGGCGTACGCGTACGCGCTGAACAAGCCGCTCTACGGGGTGAACCACCTGGCCTCGCACATCTGCGTCGACCAGCTGGAGCACGGTCCGCTGCCCGAGCCGACCATGGCGCTGCTCGTCAGCGGCGGGCACTCCTCGCTGCTGCTGGCGCCGGACATCACCAACGACGTACGGCCGCTGGGCGCGACCATCGACGACGCGGCGGGCGAGGCCTTCGACAAGATCGCCCGGGTGCTGCACCTCGGTTTCCCCGGCGGCCCGGTCATCGACCGCCTCGCGAGGGAGGGCGACCCGAAGGCCATCGCGTTCCCGCGCGGTCTGAGCGGCTCGCGCGACCCCGCGTACGACTTCTCCTTCTCCGGCCTGAAGACCTCCGTCGCCCGCTGGATCGAGGCGAAGCGCGCGGCGGGCGAGGAGGTGCCGGTACGGGACGTGGCGGCGTCCTTCCAGGAGGCCGTGGTGGACGTGCTCACCCGCAAGGCCGTCCGCGCCTGCAAGGACGAGGGCGTCGACCACCTGATGATCGGCGGCGGAGTCGCGGCCAACTCGCGGCTGCGGGCACTCGCCCAGGAGCGCTGCGAGCGGGCCGGCATCCGGCTGCGGGTGCCGCGGCCGGGGCTGTGCACCGACAACGGGGCGATGGTCGCGGCGCTGGGCGCGGAGATGGTGGCCCGCAACCGGCCGGCCTCGGACCTGGAGCTGTCGGCCGACTCCTCGCTGCCGGTCACCGAGACGCACGTACCGGGCAGCGCCCACGCCCACACGCACGATCACGTGCACGAGATCAGCAAGGACAACCTCTACTCGTGAGCGCCGGGACCATCGCATTGATGTGGGAGGCCCGCGCCACCGAGGGCCGGGGCGCGGAGCTGCTGGAGTGGGCGCGCGCCCGTGCGGGCGAGCTGGCGCGGCCGCCGCTGCGCAGCGAGCTGCTGCGCGCCCCGCAGGACCGGGTCCTGGTCGTCACCTGGTGGGAGGGCGCGTACGGCGACGAGCTGCCGGAGCTGCCCGAACCGGACGCGGGGATCGTCACCCGGCCGGTGCACCGCTGGCGCTTCGAGTCCCTCGGGTCAGCAGGCCGGTGATGATCGCGTCGAGTTCGTGGCCGTCGAACTGCGGGCCGCGTCGCCGCTGCTGCGGCCCGGCCTGCTGCGGGGGCGGCCGGTCCTGACGGCGAACCTGTTCTGCCTGCTGCTCAGCTCGGGGCAGTTCGCCGCGTTCTACTTCGTCTCGCTCTGCCTCCAGCAGGTGTTCGGCTACGGACCGACCGCGGCCGGAGCCGCCTTCCTGCCGTTCTGCGTGGGCGTCGTCGCCGGTTCGGTGATCGCCACCCGTACGGTCGCCAGGCTCGGCACCCGGCGGCTGCTGGCGACCGGCGGCGTGCTCGCCGCGCTCGGCATCGCGGGCTTCGCGGCCACCGCGCGGGCGGACGGCACCTTCCTCACCTCGATCCTCGGTCCGTCCCTGGTCGCCGCCGTCGGCATCGGCATGTGCTTCGTACCGCTCGGCACCGCGGCCACCACCGATGTCGTGCCCGGGGAGACCGGCATGGCCTCGGGTCTGCTGAACAGCTCCCGGCAGGTGGGCGGCTCGCTCGGACTCGCGGTCCTGGTGACGGTCGCCGCGCAGGTCACCGGGGGAGCGGCGGGCCGGGACGAACTGGTCCGGGGCTATGCGGCGGCCTTCTGGGTCGCCGCCGGACTGCTCGCGCTGGCGGCCCTGGCGGCGCTGGTGCTGCTCCCGGGCGACCGGGGAACCGGACCGGGAACCGTTCCGGTGGCCGGTCCGGAGAATTCTCAGAAGAATTCCGCGGGAGGTGTCGATCCGGCCGTGGCCCGTTCGACGCAGGGGTGAGAGCCGGGGAAAGCCCCCGCCCTCCCGACCGAGGAGTCACCATGCCGCGCTTCATGTCACTCATCCGCATCGACGAACAGGCCGCCGCCGGATTCGAGCCCGACCCGGGCCTGGAGAAGCGGATGGGCGCCCTGTTCGAGGAGATCACCAACGCCGGGGTGATGCTGGAGACGGCCGGTCTCGCCCCGACCTCCCAGGCCACCCGCGTCCACTGGTCCGGGGGCAGGCTCAGCTGCACCGACGGCCCCTTCACCGAGACCAAGGAGGTCGTCGGCGGATACGCCATCCTCCAGTGCAAGGACAAGGAGGAGGCGCTGGAGTGGACCAGGCGGTTCCTGCGGATCCACCCGGAGAGCTGGAGCGTCACCTCCGAGGTCCGCGCCATCGACGAAGGCTGAGCAGCAGCACTCGCACACCGGCCCGGCGCGCTTGCCGGGGTCCGGTGCGGCTGCTCTGATGGGTGGCCGTGACGGCAGCGAACGCGGTTGAGACGGTGTTCAGGATCGAGTCCGCGCGGATCATCGCCGGTGTCGCCCGGATCGTGCGGGACGTGGGCATCGCCGAGGAGCTCGCGCAGGACGCCCTGGTCGCCGCGCTGGAGCAGTGGCCGGAGTCGGGTGTCCCGGACAATCCGGGAGCCTGGCTCATGGCCACCGCCAAGCACCGCGCCATCGACCTCGTACGCCGCCGCGAGACGTACGCCCGCAAGCTGTCCGCGATGGGCCGCGACCTGGACGGGGCGGGCCACGCCCCGGAGCCGGGACCGGCCGATCCGGACGACATCGACGACGACCTGCTGCGGCTGATCTTCACCTCCTGCCATCCGGTGCTCTCCACCGAGGCCCGGATCGCCCTCACCCTGCGGCTGCTGGGCGGCCTCACCACCGAGGAGATCGCCCGCGCCTTCCTCACCTCCGAGCCGACCGTCGCCCAGCGGATCGTCCGGGCCAAACGGACGCTCGGCCGGGCCGGCGTCCCCTTCGAGGTGCCGTACGGACCCGAGCGCGCCGCCCGGCTCGGCTCCGTGCTCGAAGTGATCTACCTCGTCTTCAACGAGGGCTACGCCGCGACCGCCGGGGACGACTGGCTGCGCCCGGCGCTCTGCGAGGACGCCCTGCGGCTGGCCCGGGTGCTGGCCGGCCTGATGCCGCAGGAGCCCGAGGCGCACGGACTGGCCGCGCTGCTGGAGCTCCAGGCCTCGCGCACCGCCGCCAGGACCGGACCGGACGGCGCGCCGGTGCTGCTCGCGGACCAGAACCGGGCCCGCTGGGACCGGCTGCTGATCCGCCGCGGCTTCGCGGCCCTGCTCCGGGCGAGTGAAACGGCGAGCGGGACGGCGGGGCAGGCGCTGGGCCCGTACGCCCTGCAGGCCGCGATCGTCGCCTGCCACGCACGGGCGGCGCGGTACGAGGACACCGACTGGGCCGCCATCACGGCGCTCTACGACCGCCTCGCCGCCCTGACCCCGTCGCCGGTCGTCGAGCTCAACCGTGCCGTCGCCGTCTCCATGGCCGAGGGCCCGGCGGCCGGTCTGGTCCTGGTCGACGCCCTGGCCGCGGACCCCGCGCTCAAGGGCTACCACTTGCTGCCGAGCGTCCGCGGGGATCTGCTGGTGAGGATGGGGCGTACGGACGAGGCGCGCGCCGAGTTCGTACGAGCGGCGGAGCTGACCCGGAACGAACGGGAGCGGGCGATGCTGCTGGACCGGGCCGGCCGATGAGTTCCGGGCCCGCGACCGGTCTACCCCGTACGACCATCCGCACCACCGCGTGAGGAGAAGGACCATGCAGAAGATCACCACGTTCCTGTGGTTCGACCACGACCAGGCCGAGGAGGCCGCGGACCACTACATCTCGGTGATCGGCGGCGACTCCCGCGTCCTGGACGTGACCCGCTGGACCCCGTCGTCACCCGGCGAGGCGGGCGCCGTGATGACCGTGCGGTTCCAACTGGCGGGCACCGAGTACATCGCGTTCAACGGTGGCCCCGAGTTCCCCTTCAGCGAGGCGGTCTCCCTCTCCGTCGACTGCGCGTCGCAGGAGGAGGCGGACGAGCTGTGGGACAGGCTCACCGCGGACGGCGGACAGGAGAGCCAGTGCGGCTGGCTCAAGGACAGGTTCGGCGTCTCCTGGCAGATCATCCCGCCCGGCCTCGGCGATGCCCTGACCGACCCGGACCCGGACAAGGCGGCCCGCGCCATGAAGGCGATGCTCGGCATGAAGCGGCTCGACATCGAGGCCCTGCGCAACGCCTGAACCGCCGCCCCCGCGAACGGCGGCCGGCGACGGCCGCCGTTCGCGGGCGGCCCGGACGTACCGCACTCGGTAGGGTCTCGCCCATGTCCCGCCGTTCAGCGCTTCCCCCGCCACCGCCGCCCGTTGAGATACGCGCCTGGCCCGACCGGGGAGCGCTGCTCGCCGACCGGGCCCTGAT
>NZ_JAFMPZ010000583.1 GCF_017353455.1 Streptomyces laculatispora | reverse complement strand
CTCGTCGAGGTCCCGCCACGCCGCGCCCGCGCCGCCCAGGTGGATGCGTACGGGGGTGGGGCGCAGGCCGGAGGGGTCGTCGCACAGGTGGGCGCGGAGCCAGGCGAGGCTTTCGGCGAACACCTCGGGCCAGCCCTTCTGCAGGGCGGATGTGTGGGTCCAGGGTCCGACGAGCAGAGCGGTCTCGCATCCTGCGCGGCGCAGCCGCCCGTACTGCTCGAAGGTGTGGCCGGCCAGGGCGTCGTACCGGCCGGTGATCAGGGCGGTGGGGATGCCCGGGGGCTCCGTCGCCCCGCCGGGTGCCGCCCCCCGCCAGTACGGGTCGTCCGCGTCCGGATGCGCCATCACCTCTTCCAGCCAGGGCACTTCGTACCCGAGCGCGGCCGCGAACGCCCCCCGCAGCGGCTGCGCGGAGACGATCGCGCGCACCCGGCGCTGCAGACGCAGCACCGCTCGGCCGAAAGCCGCGATGCCGCGGTGCTGGTGCGTCATGCCGACGCCGACGACGAGCGCCGCCTCCAGATGGAGCACGCCGTCCGTGTGGAAGAGGGCGTACGGGTCCTGGAGGCCCACCTGCATCACCATCGCCTTCAGCTCCGGCGGCGGGTCCAGGGCGAGCGCCGACTGCACATAGCCGAGGTAGCTGGGGCCGACCGTGCCGAGTGCGCCGTTGAACCAGGGCTGTTCGCGCAGCCAGGACACGGTGGCCAGGCCGTCGGCGGCCTCGTTGCGCCAGAGGTCGAAGCGGCCGCCCGAGCCGCCGGTGCCGCGGCAGCTCTGCACGATCACGTGGAAGCCCTGCTCGGCGAAGAGGATGCCGTACTGGGGCGACCACGGCACGCCCCGCCCGTACGGCGAGCGCACCAGGAGGGTGGGGAAGTCGCCCTCCGCGCGCGGGAAGTAGTGGTCCGTGATCAGCGGGCTGCCGTCGGCGGCCGGTACCACCAGCCCCGGTTCCCAGCCGGCCCTGTGACGTCGGGCCGGGAGCCCTCGCCAGGTGGCCCGCACCATCCGGGAGGACAGCGGCGGCTTCGCCGGCGACGACGTCCGTGCGGACTTCTGCCGGGCGTCGTGCGTGGGTGATGTCATCGTTCGCCTCCATCGCTCCGAGCATTCTCGTACTGCGTACGAGAATAGTGGATGCTTGGATGGACTTCACAGGAGTCACAGCAGTGATCTCCTCCACAGGAGGCCGTGGCCGCGAGGGCTTCCCGCAGGAGCCGTGGCCGCGAGGGCCGCGCAAGGTGCCGCAGCAGTGGCGGAGGGAGCCGCAGGACCGTGATCCGTGCCGAGGGGCCCGGCGCCGCCGGCGTCGACCCCCGAGAACTCTGGCTGAGCCCGGACCGCCCCCGCAGGGGCCGCAGGGGCCGCAGGCCCGCCTTCAGCCGCGAGGCGATCACCGCGGCGGCCGTCGCCCTGGCCGACGCCGAGGGGATCGACGCGGTCACCATGCGGCGGGTCGCCGCGGAGGTGGGCGCCGGGGTCATGTCCCTCTACAGCTACGCCCCCGACAAGGAGACGCTGCTGGACCTGATGATCGACCACGTCTCCGGCGAACTGCCCGCATCCGCACCCCTCACCGGCGACTGGCGCACCGATCTGAAGGCCGTCGGGCACCTCCAGCGCGACCACATGCTCCGCCACCCCTGGCTACCCGCGGCCGTGCGGACCCGCCGGACCCCCGGCCCCAACACCCTCGCGTTCCTGGAACACGCCCTGGCCGCGCTGCGGCCCAGCGGGCTGGACGGGGCGGCGCGGCTGGAGATCTTCGCCCAGCTCACCGCGTTCGTGGCCGGGCACGTCGCCCACGAGGTCGCCCAGGCCGAGGCCGCGCGGTCACCCGGCCGGGCCGCCGCCGAGGCGCGCTACCTCGCGGCCGTCGCCGCGGACGGCCACCATCCGGAGCTGGCCGAGGCGCTCTCCGCGACCGGCCGGCCGCTCACCCCCGACGCCACGTTCAACCGCTTCCTCACCCGGCTGGTCGACGGCCTCGACGCCAGCTGACCCGGAGGCGGTTGCGCGGTCGCGGCCGGCCCCCGGCGCGCGCCCAACTGCCCTGTGGGCGGGGGCGGATCCCATACCCGGGTACCATGCGCCACGCCACCGAATGAGCACCGGGGTATCACGCGCCGGGCGGGCCGCGCCGGGCATCGTGGAGGCGTTCGCACTATCCCGCCGCACCCGCGCGCACGCGGCCCGGCCGCGTGCCGTACCACCCGAACGGGGAGTTCCAGGTGTCCGCAGTCCCGACCGCTCGCCCTCGCACCCGTACGCCCGGCCGCCGGCGCGTCCTCGTCACCGGCCTCGCCGCATCCGCCCTGCTCGCCACCGGCGCCGCGCCGTCCTCCGCGGCCGGGTACCGGCGTACGCGCGCCGCCCTGCCGACCGCCCGACTGCCCCGGCCCACCGGCCCGTTCGCGGTCGGGTGCACCGTCCTGCACCTCGTCGACCCGGCGCGGAGCGATCCGTGGCTGGCGGGCACCTCCGCGCGCCGCGAGCTCATGGTCAGCGTCCGCTACCCGGCCGCACCCGGCGGACCGGCGCGGCGCGAGCCGCAGATGACGGCTGCGGCAGCCGCCCACTTCGGCGGAGCGGAGGGGGCCGCCGCACTGAACCTGGGGATGGCGCCGGGGTCCGTCGACTGGGGCGCCACGCTCAGCCACGCCCGCCGCGACGCACCCGTCGCCGCGCGGGCCGGCCGGCTGCCCGTCGTGCTGTACTCCGGCGGGCTCGGCGACCCGCGCACCTGGAACACCGCCCTGGTGGACGAACTGGCGAGCCACGGGTACGCCGTCGTCACGATCGACCACACCCACGAGGCGACCGAGGTCGAGTTCCCCGGCGGGCGCCTCGCCACCATGCGGATCTTCGACGGGTCGCCGCCCACCGATCCGGACGCGATCAGCGCCCTGCTGCACAAGGTCGTGGCGGTACGGGTCGCCGACACCCGGTTCGTGCTCGACCGGCTCCCGGAACTGAACCGGACGCGCTTCGGGGACGTACTCGATCTGCGCCGGACCGGGATGTTCGGCCACTCCGCGGGCGGCTTCACCGCGGCCCAGACGATGCACGACGACCGGCGGATCCGGGCGGGCATCAACATGGACGGGCAGCTGGACTACGTGGGCGGCGCGCTGCCGGACGGCAGCCGGCTGAGCACGGTGGCGCTGGAGGGGCTGGAGGGGCCGCTGCTCCTGATGGGGACGGCCGGCGAGGGATCGGGCGACTACCGGCAGCAGCCGTCCTGGGCGGCGTTCTGGACGAACACCCGCGGCTGGAAGGCGAACGTCACCCTGACCGGCTCGCGCCACGCCTCGTACACCGACGCACAGGTGCTGCTGCCGCAGCTGGCCCGGCAGGGCGCGGAACCGGACGGCGGCCTGGCGGCGGCGGTCGGGACGGTGCGGCCGGAGCGGGCCTCGGCCGCGAGCCGGGCCTATGCGGCGTCGTTCTTCGGGCGGTGGCTGCGCGGGCACGACGACCATCTGCTGGACGGCCCCTCGGACCGCTTCCCGGAGATGGTGTTCACGCCGTAGCCGGGATGCGCGAACGACGCCGGCCCCCGGGGAGCGATCCCCGGGGGCCGGCGTGGTGAAGCTGTGCGGAACTACCGATCCGTCAGGATCAGAAGTCCATGTCACCGCCCGGCATACCGCCCGGAGCGGCCGCGGAGGCCTTCTCCGGCTTGTCGGCGATGACGGCCTCGGTGGTGAGGAAGAGCGCAGCGATGGACGCGGCGTTCTGCAGGGCGGAGCGCGTGACCTTCGCCGGGTCGAGAATGCCCTCGGCGATCATGTCGACGTACTCGCCGGTCGCGGCGTTGAGGCCGTGACCGATCGGCAGGTTGCGCACCTTCTCGACGACGACTCCACCCTCAAGACCACCGTTGACGGCGATCTGCTTGAGCGGGGCCTCCAGCGCCAGCTTGACGGCGTTGGCGCCGGTCGCCTCGTCACCCGAGAGCTCCAGCTTCTCGAAGACGGCCGAGGCCTGGAGCAGAGCCACGCCACCACCGGCGACGATGCCCTCCTCGACGGCGGCCTTGGCGTTGCGCACCGCGTCCTCGATGCGGTGCTTGCGCTCCTTGAGCTCGACCTCGGTCGCGGCACCGGCCTTGATGACGGCCACGCCGCCGGCCAGCTTCGCGAGGCGCTCCTGGAGCTTCTCGCGGTCGTAGTCCGAGTCGGAGTTCTCGATCTCGGCACGGATCTGGTTGACGCGACCCTGAACCTGGTCGCTGTCACCGGCGCCGTCGACGATCGTCGTCTCGTCCTTGGTGATGACGACCTTGCGGGCACGGCCGAGCAGGTCGAGACCGGCGTTCTCCAGCTTGAGGCCGACCTCCTCGGAGATGACGGTGCCACCGGTGAGGATGGCGATGTCGCCGAGCATGGCCTTGCGGCGGTCACCGAAGCCCGGAGCCTTGACGGCGACGGACTTGAAGGTGCCACGGATCTTGTTGACGACCAGGGTCGACAGGGCCTCGCCCTCGACGTCCTCGGCGATGATCAGCAGCGGCTTGCCGGACTGCATGACCTTCTCGAGCAGCGGAAGGAGGTCCTTCACGTTGCTGATCTTCGAGTTCACGATCAGGATGTACGGGTCGTCCAGGGACGACTCCATGCGCTCCATGTCCGTGGCGAAGTACGCCGAGATGTAGCCCTTGTCGAAGCGCATACCCTCGGTGAGCTCGAGCTCCAGACCGAAGGTCTGGGACTCCTCGACGGTGATGACGCCTTCCTTGCCGACCTTGTCCATGGCCTCGGCGATGAGCTCGCCGATCTGGGTGTCAGCGGCGGAGATGGAGGCGGTCGAAGCGATCTGCTCCTTGGTCTCCACGTCCTTGGCCTGCTCCAGGAGGGCGGCGGAGACGGCCTCGACGGCCTTCTCGATGCCCCGCTTGAGAGCCATCGGGTTCGCACCCGCGGCCACGTTGCGAAGGCCCTCGCGGACGAGCGCCTGAGCGAGAACGGTGGCGGTGGTCGTACCGTCGCCGGCGACGTCGTCCGTCTTCTTGGCGACCTCCTTGACCAGCTCCGCACCGATCTTCTCGTACGGGTCCTCCAGCTCGATCTCCTTGGCGATGGAAACACCATCGTTGGTGATCGTGGGGGCGCCCCACTTCTTCTCAAGGACGACGTTGCGGCCCTTGGGGCCGAGGGTGACCTTGACGGCGTCGGCGAGCTGGTTCATGCCGCGCTCAAGACCGCGCCGGGCCTCCTCGTCGAACGCGATGATCTTGGCCATATGAAGTGGTCCTCCCGGACAGGGGTGGATTTCTCCGGACCGAGTGGCGCCCGCGACGGACGGCCTGCCGCCTGCCGGTTCCTTGCCCCGACAGACCTGCGGGCCTCACCGGCCCGGTCCAAGTTTCTGTCACTCTCACCCGGAGAGTGCTAAGCCCAATGATTAGCACTCGACCCCCGAGAGTGCAAGCGCCGAAGGCTCCTNNGGGTACGGGCCCTCCGTGCGTGAGTAGTGTCGTTGGCCAACCGTGCCGAGCTCAGCCGACAGCGAGCTTGACCATGTCCGCCTGCGGCCCCTTCTGGCCCTGCGAGATTTCGAATTCAACTCGCTGACCCTCTTCGAGGGTGCGGTATCCGTCCATCTGGATCGCGCTGTAGTGGACGAAAACATCCGCACCACCGTCGACCGCGATGAAGCCGTACCCCTTCTCCGCGTTGAACCACTTGACGGTGCCCTGAGCCATGCCCAACTCCCCTATTACTGGCCCTTGCACAGGACCGCACTTCGCGGGCCCGGGTCAGAACCCACCCTCCGACAGGAGAGGGTGCGTGCGCCGGAACGCGTCGACCGCGGCCGAATGTATCTGCCCAACTGCCCTCTACAACAGGTCAATCGGACGAGAATTCTGGGCAGCGCCGATCGCCCGAATATGAGTAACTGATGAGATTCCAGGGCAAGTCGGGCCAGGCAAAGGCGACTTATGGCGCAAGAAGTTCAGGTACTTTGGCTGCATCTTGTCGTGGCCAGGCGCATTCTCATATGCGGGGGGCACGGGCAGCGGAGGGGACTTCCCACACTCTACCGCGCTCAACCATGCAGAATTGCCCCCTCCGCTTCTCTCGCGGAGGGGGCAATTCCGGTGACGCGGTGAAGTGGGACCACCCGGGTCCCGGGGTCAGCAGCCGCCGGCGACGGCCGGGATGATCGAGATACCGGCGCCGTCCGGGGTGACCGCTTCCAGGCCGCCCTCGAAGCGCACATCGTCGTCGTTGACGTACACGTTCACGAAGCGGCGGAGCTTGCCCTGGTCGTCCAGGACGCGGGCGGCGATGCCCGGGTGGTTCCGCTCCAGGGAATCGATGACCTGGGAGAGGGTCGCGCCCTCGGCCGGGACCTCGGCCTGGCCGCCCGTGTAGGTGCGGAGGATGGTGGGGATACGGACCTTGACGCTCATGGTGGGTGCCCTTCCTGGAGTCACGGGTGGCCGGAGGCTGCGGCAGCCTCTCAGCCGGTGCCGAGTCAGCTGGTGCCGAGTCAGCTGGTGCCGAGGCCGGCGGCGCGGAAGGCATCCAGGCTCGGCCGGATCGTCGCCGTCGCCTGCGAGGTGGCGGCCACCGCGTCCAGCGTCTTGAGTCCGTCACCGGTGTTCAGGACGACGGTGGTGAGCGACGGGTCGAGCAGACCCGCCTCGATCAGCTTCTTCGTCACGCCGACCGTCACCCCGCCGGCGGTCTCGGCGAAGATGCCCTCGGTGCGCGCCAGCAGCTTGATCGCGTCGACGACCTGCTCGTCGTTGACGTCCTCGACGGCGCCGCCGGTGCGGCGGGCGATGTCCAGGACGTACGGGCCGTCGGCCGGGTTGCCGATCGCCAGGGACTTGGCGATCGTGTCCGGCTTCTGCGGCCGCACGACGTCGTGACCGGCCTTGAAGGCGGTGGAGACCGGGGAGCAGCCCTCGGCCTGGGCACCGAAGATCTTGTACGGCTTGTCCTCGACCAGACCGAGCTTGATCAGCTCCTGGAGGCCCTTGTCGATCTTCGTGAGCTGCGAGCCGGACGCGATCGGGATGACGATCTGGTCGGGCAGCCGCCAGCCGAGCTGCTCGCAGATCTCGTACGCGAGCGTCTTGGAACCCTCGCCGTAGTACGGGCGCAGGTTGACGTTGACGAAGCCCCAGCCCTCGCCGAGCGGGTCGCCGATGAGCTCCGAGCAGAAGCGGTTGACGTCGTCGTAGTTGCCCTCGATGCCGACCAGCTCACCGCCGTACACCGCGGCCATGACGACCTTGCCCTGCTCCAGGTCGTGCGGGATGAACACGCAGGACCGCAGGCCCGCGCGGGCGGCGGCGGCGCCCACCGCACCGGCGAGGTTGCCGGTGGAGGAGCAGGAGAGCGTGGTGAAACCGAAGGCGCGGGCGGCCTCGACGGCGATCGCGACGACGCGGTCCTTGAAGGAGTGCGTCGGGTTGCCGGAGTCGTCCTTGACGTACAGGCCGCCGGTGACGCCCAGTTCACGGGCGAGGTTGTCGGCCTTGACCAGCTTGGTGAAGCCGGGGTTGATGTTGGGCTTGTCCGCGACATCGGCGGGGACCGGCAGCAGCGGCGCGTACCGCCAGATGTTGTCGGGTCCGGCCTCGATGCGCTTCTTCAGCTCGTCCGGGGAACCGCTCGGCAGGTCGTACGCCACTTCGAGCGGTCCGAAACAGCTCGCACAGGCGAAAAGGGGTCCGAGCTCGAATCGCTCTCCGCACTCGCGGCAGGAAAGCGCCGCGGCGGGACCAAGGTCCACAGAGGATTCGGTGTTTGCTGCAACAGTCTGAACAGCCATGATGGCGAGGCCCTTTCTCCTCATCTTCCTCGTGACGCATTTCGCCACAAGACGGAATTGGCACCGTCCCCACCTGACCTCGCGGTCGGCGGGATGGTTGCCGGGACTTCAACGGGCCGTTCCCTCTGTCCCTCTGGATGAGCGCTGTGGCACTGGACCATGGATCCAGGCGTTTATCAGCGGATGGACCCCGGCATGCCACGGCCATCTGCGTTGTTCAAGACTGTAACCGAAGCACCGGACTGTTGAGATAGCCGTCCGAACCGCGAGATGGATCACATACAGGGAGTATCGACCGTGCTGGAAGAGGTCGAAGGCTGGCTGACCAGGCGTTCCTGGTCCTGTGCCGACCGCCCGCTGGAGCAGCTCCTGGCCGCCGGGGACGGCGGCCCGCACCGCGGGAGCGTGAGTGTCGTCCTGCCCGCGCTCAACGAGGCGGCGACGGTCGGGGACATAGTCCGGGTGATCCGGCGCGAGCTCATGGAGAAGGTCCGGCTGGTCGACGAACTCGTGGTGATCGACTCCGGCTCCACGGACGCCACCGCCGAGGTCGCCCGCCGGGCGGGCGCCCGGGTGATCCGCCGGGACGCGATCCTGCCCCGTATCCCGGCCGTCCCCGGCAAGGGCGAGGTGCTCTGGCGGTCGCTCCTGGTGACCGGCGGCGACATCGTCTGCTTCATCGACGCGGACCTGAAGGACTTCTCGGCCGACTTCGTCTCCGGCATCGTCGGCCCGCTGCTGACCGACCCCTCGGTGCAGTTCGTCAAGGCGATGTACGACCGCCCCCTCGGGGACACCGCAGGCCAGGGCGGCCGGGTCACCGAACTGGTGGCACGGCCGCTGCTCAATCTGCACTGGCCGCAGCTGGCCGGCTTCGTCCAGCCACTGGGCGGCGAGTACGCCGTACGCCGTTCCCTGCTCGAACAGCTGCCGTTCCCGGTCGGTTACGGAGTGGAGCTGGGGCTGCTCGTGGACGCCCTGCACACGGTCGGCCTGGACGCGCTCGGACAGGTCGACGTCGGCGTCAGGAAGCACCGCCACCAGGACGGCCAGGCGCTCGGCCGGATGGCGGCGGCCATCTACCGGACCGCTCAGCTCCGGCTCTCCCGGGGCCATCTGGTCCGCCCCTCGCTGACCCAGTTCGAGCGCGGCGAGCACGGTTTCGTCCCGCACACCTACCCGGTGGACACCGAGGAGCGGCCGCCGATGCGCGAGATCGAGGAGTACGTCTCAAGCCGCGCGGCATGACCGGAGTGCGGACGCACGCACGTTTGGACGGTTCGGGATCGGGCTAGGTTCCGCAGCATGGTCTCCGAGCACGCCCCTCAGCACGCCGCCCAGGTACTCGTCGCGTCCAACCGCGGTCCGGTCTCGTACGCGCTCCACGAGGACGGCTCGCTCGACGCGAAACGGGGCGGGGGCGGTCTCGTCTCCGGGCTGAGCGCGGTGGACGACAAGATGTGGGTCTGCGCCGCACTCGGTGACGGCGACCGCGAGGCGGTGCGCCGCGGGGTCGGGGAGCCGGGCGTACGGATGCTCGACATCGACGCGGACGTGCACGCCGACGCGTACAACGGCATCGCGAACTCGGTGCTCTGGTTCGTCCATCACCTGCTCTACCAGACCCCGGTGGAACCCGTCTTCGACGCGGAGTTCCGTCGCCAGTGGGCCTCCTTCGAGGCCTACAACCGGGCCTTCGCCGAAGCGCTCGCCGAGGAGGCGGGCGAGGGCGCGGCGGTCCTGGTGCAGGACTACCACCTGGTGCTGGTGCCCGGAATGCTCCGCGAACTCCGCCCCGACCTGCGGATCGGCCACTTCTCGCACACCCCGTGGGCGCCCGTCGACTACTTCCGGATGCTGCCCGACGACATCGCCGAGCAGGTGCTGCGCGGCATCCTCGGCGCCGACCGGGCGGCCTTCCTGACCCGCCGCTGGGCGGACGCCTTCATCGGCTGCTGCACGGAGATCCTCGGCGGCACCGGCCACACCCGCATCGGCGTGCACGGACTCGGCGCCGACGCGGACTTCCTGCTCGGCCGCGCGCACGAGGCGGACGTGGACGACCGGATGGCGGCGCTGCGCGAACAGGTGGGCCCCGGCCGGAAGACGATCGTGCGGGTGGACCGTACGGAGCTGTCCAAGAACATCGTCCGCGGGATGCTCGCCTACCGGGCCCTGCTCGACGAGCGGCCCGAGTGGCGCGGCCGGGTCGTCCACGTCGCGTTCGCCTACCCCTCGCGGCAGGACCTCGCGGTGTACCGGGAGTACACGGCCGAGGTGCGGCGCGTCGCCGACGACATCAACGCGGCGCACGGGACGGCGGACTGGACCCCGGTCGTGCTCCACGTCAAGGACGACTTCGCGCGCTCGCTGGCGGCGTACCGGCTGGCCGACGTGGCGCTCGTCAACCCCATCCGGGACGGGATGAACCTGGTCGCCAAGGAGGTCCCGGTCGTCTCCGACCACGGCTGCGCGCTGGTGCTGTCGCGGGAGGCGGGGGCGCACGAGGAGCTGGGCGACGACGCGGTCACGGTGAACCCGTACGACGTGTCGGCCACCGCCGACGCGCTGCACGAGGCGCTGACGATGGAGGACGACGAGCGCGCGGAACGCACGGAGCGGCTGGCCGCGGCGGCCACCGCGCTGCCGCCGCAGCAGTGGTTCCTGGACCAGCTAGAGGCGCTGCGCCAGGGCTGACAGGAATTCGACGACGGCTCCCGGTCCCGGCAGCAACAGGTCGGCGCGCTGGGCCAGTTCGGGCACCTCCGCCTCACCGCTGCAGATCAGCAGGCCGGGGGTGCCGTCGGGGCCCTCGGCGCGGAGCTTCTCCACGGCGGCGTAGGCGGCCAGGTCGCCCAGGTCGTCGCCCGCGTACAGCACGGACTCGGCGCCCGCCTCGCGCACGTACCGCGTGAGGGCGACGCCCTTGTCCATGCCCGAGGGGCGCAACTCCAGTACCAGGCGCCCCGGTTCGACGATCAATCCGTGCCGGGCGGCGAGCTCGCCGAGGGGGCCGCGCAGCGCCTCGAAGGCGGCCTGCGGGTCCCCGGCGCGGCGGGTGTGGACGGCGAGCGCCTGCCCCTTCTCCTCTATCCAGGTACCGCGCCAGGCGTCGAACGCGTCGAGCACGCCGGGGAGTTCGGCCCGTACGGCGGCTTCGCCGGGGTGGCGGGACTGGACCACCTCGTCGTCCTCGGCCACTACGGCGCCGAACGCTGGGACGCCGCCTCCGGCAC
>NZ_JAFMPZ010000229.1 GCF_017353455.1 Streptomyces laculatispora | reverse complement strand
GGCGAGCAGCGCGGCCAGGCCACCGGTGACGGCGGCGACGAGCGAGTGGCCGGCGAGTCCGCACACGGCCACCGCGAGGCCGATGCCGAGGACGGCCCGGACGGCGCTGCGCAGCCGCAGCCGCCCCGGGTCCCGGGCCACGAACGCTCTCTTCAGCACGAATGCTCCCCGCCTCTGCCGCCGGCTCTGTGTTCCGGCATGAAAAAGGCGCCGCGGAGGTCCGCAGCGCCATCGACAGGTACATCAGAGCATCCATCGGCCTGTTGGCTCAAATTGAGCTCCAAACACTGAGCCATTGGCTCGCCGTATCGCTTCTCCGGAACACCACCAGCCGACCAACGGACCACCCGATGTCGCGCCCACCGCACATGGGGCCTCCACGGACCACCCCCCGGCGGGACCCCGCAGCAACCCGCTCAGGACGGCATGGACACACCTGGTTGACATGACTACGCTCACCCTTGGTCTAGACCGCAGAACTCTCCGGACATCACCCCACATCTCCAGGAGCTACGTATGCGCAGAAGGATCACCTCCTTACTGGCCGGGCTCGGCCTGGCCGGTGCGGCACTGTTCGCCACCTCCGGCAGCGCCCAGAGCCACGGCTACACCGACTCCCCCATCAGCCGCCAGCAGCTCTGCGGGATCGGCACCGTCAAGCACTGCGGGCAGATCCAGTGGGAGCCCCCGAGCGTCGAGGGCCCCAAGGGCTTCCCCACCCGCGGACCGGCCGACGGCCACATCTGCTCGGGCGGCATCGGCCGGTTCTCCGAACTCGACGACCCGCGGGGCGGCGCCTGGCCCGCCACCAAGGTCACCGCCGGTCAGAACTACACGTTCAACTGGCGGATAGAGGCCCGGCACGCCACGACCGACTTCCGCTACTACATCACCAAGGACGGCTACGACCCGGCCAAGCCGCTCACCCGGGCCGACCTGGACCCGCAGCCGTTCCTCACCGTCCCCTTCGGCGGCCGGCTGCCCGGCTCGACCGTGAGCCACTCGGGCGTGCTGCCACAGAAGTCCGGCAAGCACCTGATCCTCGGCGTCTGGACGATCTCCGACACCGGGAACGCCTTCTACGCCTGCTCCGACGTCCAGTTCTGACGTCCCGCCGCCGCCCCGGGCCAGTACGGGGCGGCGGCCCGCCGGTGCGCCATTGGTACAGTCGCTGCCCCGACCGACGTACCAGGAAGAGGCCGGCGGACCATGGCGGTGGACGCGCTCGACACCCGGATTCTGCGGCTGCTCATCGAACAGCCGCACACCTCCGTGCGCGAGTACGCACGGATCCTCTCCATCGCCCGGGGCACCCTCCAGGCCCGCATCGACCGGCTGGAACGGGACGGTGTGATCACCGGCAGCGGCCCGTCCCTCTCGCCCGCCGCGCTCGGCCACCCGGTGCTCGCCTTTGTGCACCTGGAGGTCACGCAGGGGCATCTCGACGATGTGGGCGAGGCGCTCGCCGCCGTGCCGGAGATCGTCGAAGCCTTCTCGACCACGGGCGGCGGCGACCTGCTGACCCGGGTGGTGGCCCGGGACAACGGCCATCTGGAAGACGTGATCCAGCAGCTGATCCAGCTGCCGGGCGTGGTCAGGACCCGGACCGAGGTGGCCCTGCGCGAGCGGGTGCCGCACCGGCTGCTGCCTCTGGTCGAATCGGTGGGCCGGGCGGCGGCGGGTGGCCCGGAGTGATCAGCGGCTGAGAGCATGGCCACCATGAACTCATCACGCGCACAGGCCCCTTCGGTCCTCTTCGACCTGGACGGCACGCTGGTGGACAGCGAGCCGAACGCCTACGAGTCGGCGCGGCTGCTGCTGGAGCGGTACGGAGTACCGGACTTCACCTGGGAGCAGAACGCCCGGTTCCTCGGAATCAGCAACCGCGAGGCGCTGACCGTGCTGCGCACCGAGTACGGCATCGCGGCCTCCGTCGACGAACTGGTGACGGGTCAGGACGCCATCTATCTGGAGCTGGCGCGCACCTCGACCGAGGCCTTCCCCGAGATGCGGAAGTTCGTGGAGATGCTGCACGCGCGCGGCGCCGCCATGGCGGTGGCGTCGGGCTCGCCACGGGCCGCGATAGAGACCGTGCTGAAGAGCACCGGCCTCGGCGCGTATCTCACCGAGTACGTGTCCGCCGAGGAGGTGGCGCACGGGAAACCGGCACCGGACGTCTTCCTGGAGGCGGCACGGCGCCTCGGCGTCGCACCGGCCGGCTGTGTGGTGGTGGAGGATGCCGCGCCGGGCGCCGCGGCGGCTCGGGCGGCGGGCATGCGCTGCATCGCGGTCCCCTACGTCCCGGCGACGGCCGGCGATCCGGCGTTCGCGGCGGCGGATCTGCTCTTCCCCGGCGGCCAGGGCGAGTTCAGCGCGCAGGCCGCTTGCGCATGGCTGCTGCCCTGATCCGTTCCGACGCCGGCCGACGGTCGTCCGGAGGCCGCGCGCCGGATATCCTGATCTTGCTGCGTGTCCCCCACCCCGTCTGTTCCCGATGAGGTCGCAGCCGCGGCAGTCGAAGCGGTCCTCGGCCCGAGATATTGGATAGGTGTGCGCAGGTGCTGGTTGCTGGTCGGTACCGATTGATATCCGCCATCGGTCGTGGCGGGATGGGCGAGGTCTGGCGCGCCACGGACGAGGTCCTCGGCAGGGCCGTCGCCGTGAAGCTGCTGCTGGGGGAGCACGCCGACGAGTCGGCCACCGCTCGCTTCCGGCTGGAGGCCCAGACCGCCGCCCGGCTGAGCCATCCGCATCTGGTGGCGGTGTTCGACTTCGGGTCCTGGGAGGACCGACTCTTCCTCGTGATGGAGCTCGTCGAGGGCAGGAGCCTCGCCGATCTGCTGCTGGCTCAGGAACGGCTGGACCCGGAACAGGTCGCCCGCATCGCGGGCCAGGCCGCCGCCGGGCTGGCCGCGGCCCACCGGCAGGGCATAGTCCACCGGGACATCAAGCCCGGAAACCTGATGCTGGACGCGGAGGGCGCCGTCAAGATCGGTGACTTCGGCATCGCCCAGTTCGTCGACGATCCCTCCGCCGCGCTCACCACCACGGGCCACATCGTCGGCACGAGCCTGTACCTCGCACCGGAGCGGGCCCTGGGCCGTACGGCCGACGCCGCGTCCGACATGTACTCCCTCGGCTGCGTGATCTACCAACTGCTGCTCGGTCAGCCGCCGTTCCGCTCGGACACCCCGACCGCCACCCTCTACCAGCACGTGGACACACCTCCCGTGCCACTGCGCCGGCGCGGGGTCGAGATGTCCGCCGCCTTCGACTCGTACCTGCTGGGGCTGCTCGCGAAGCAGCCCGAGGACCGGCCGACGGCCCAGCAGGTCGCCGACTGGTTCAACAGCGAGGCCTGGCGGGGGCAGGCGGAGCCGCTGCCGATGCACCGGCCCGCTCCCCCGCGCGCACCGGCCGCGCCCTACGCGCCGCCGCCGTCCCCGGCCCCGCACCGCTCCGGGTCCGGTGAGGACTCCGGGGCTCCGACGACCTACCGGCTGCCCCAGGCGGCCGGCGGTCACGGGCGGCGCGCGGCGGGCCGGTCCAGGAACGCCCGGCGGCGTACCACCCGCGAGGCGATAAGACGCCGCCCGAGAGTGGCCAGCGCCGTCGCGGGCACGGTCGCCTTCCTCGCCGCCGTGTACCTGGGGATGAGCCTGTTCTCCCCCGATTCCAGTTCGGCCACCACCCCGGACGACCTCACCTCGACGAGCGGTGCGGAGTCCCCGGCGCCCGAAGAGGGCCGGTAGCCGCGTCCGTTACCAGCGGCCGTGAACCGCCGCGCAGATCCTGCGGTCGTAGAGGTCACGCACCGCGTCGAGCGTCTGCTGCGGCAGCGGCGCCGACGCCGCCGCGGACGCGTTGGCGCGGGCCTGCTCCACCGAACGCGCACCGGGGATCACACTGGTGACGCCCGGCTGCTGGATGATCCAGCGCAGTGCGGTCTGCGCCGGAGTCGCTCCCTGGGGAGCGAGTGCGGCGAATTCGGCCGCCGCGGCCACCCCGGTCGGGTACTCGATACCGGAGAAGGTCTCGCCCTGGTCGAACGCCTCCCCGTGCCGGTTGTACGTGCGGTGGTCCTCCGGGGCGAAGACGGTGTCCTCGGTGTACTTGCCGGAGAGCAGCCCGGAGGCGAGCGGCACGCGCGCGACGATGCCGACACCGGCGGCGCGCGCGGCCGGAAGCACCTCGTCCAGCGGCTTGAGGCGGAACGGGTTGAGGATGATCTGGACGCTCGCGACACCGGGGCGGGCGATGGCCGTCAGCGCCTCGGCGCACGTTTCGACACTCACCCCGTAGGCAGCGATCCGCTTCTCGGCGACCAGGGTGTCGAGGGCGTCGTAGACCGCGTCCGAGGAGTAGACGGCGGTGGGCGGGCAGTGCAGTTGCACGAGGTCGAGGGTGTCGGCGCCGAGGTTGGAACGCGAACGGTCGTTCCAGGCACGGAAGTTGTCCAGGACGTAGTTCTCCGGCACCTGTTCGGCGCGCCGGCCCATCTTCGTCGCGACGAGGACCCGCGCGTCCGGACGCTCCTTCAGATAGCGGCCGATGAGCTGTTCACTGCGGCCGTCCCCGTACACATCCGCGGTGTCGAAGAAGGTGACGCCCGACTCGACGGCCGCGTCGAGCACGCCGAAGGCATCGGCCTCCCGCACCTCGCCCCAGTCCCCGCCGAGCTGCCATGTGCCCTGTCCGACGACCGATACGCCGCGTCCGGTCCTGCCCAGTTCGCGCTGCTCCATGAGAATCATGCTACGTCGGTACGCAGACCGGCCGGGGATCGTTCGACGCGGCCTCTCCCCGGACCCGGACGGCGTCCGGGTCCGGGAGCCGGTGACGGCCTGGTGGCTCCCGTCCGCCACGGCGGCCGACGGCGTGGATCAGCCGGCGTCCTGCCCGAGTTCCGTGAGCAGCCGCAGCTCGTCCTCGGTGAGCCGCAGGGCCGCCGCCGCCACGTTCTCGGTGAGGTGATCGGGGTTACCGGTGCCCGGGATGGCGAGTACGTGCGGGCCGCGCTGGAGCGTCCAGGCCACTCGGACCTGGGCGGGCGAGGCGCCGTGGGCGCCGGCGACGGCCGACACCGCCTCGCTCTCGGCGGCCGCGGCCGCGGCCGCCCCGGTCTCGCGGCCCTCGCCGGCGATGGCGTAGAACGGCACGAATGCGATGCCCTGCTCCCCGCAGATCCGGAGCACTTCGTCGGAGTCCGCACGGCGGGTGGCTATGCCGTACCGGTTCTGGACACAGACGACCGGCGCGATGGGCAGGGCCTCGGCGATCTGGTCGGCCCCGACGTTGGAGAGCCCCAGGTGGCGGATGAGCCCCTCCTTCCGCAGCTCGGCCAGCGCGCCGAACCTGTCGGCGATCTGGTCGGCCCCGACGTTGGAGAGCCCCAGGTGGCGGATGAGCCCCTCCTTCCGCAGCTCGGCCAGCGCGCCGAACCTGTCGGCGATCGAGGCGGGCCCGTTCATGCGCAGGTTCACCACGTCGAGATGGTCGCGGCCGAGCTGACGGAGGTTCTCCTCGACCTGGCCGCGCAGGTCCTCCGGCCGGGCCCAGTCCAGCCAGTCGCCCGACGGACCCCGGCCGGGGCCGACCTTGGTGGTGATGACCAGGTCGTCGGGGTACGGGCCCAGCGCCCGGTTGATCAGCTCGTTGGCCGAGCGCATCGGTGAGAAGTAGAAGGCCGCGGTGTCGAGGTGGTTCACACCGAGGTCAACGGCGCGGCGCAGCACGGCGATGGCCCGGTCCCGGTCGTGCGGGGTGCGGTCGGTGGTGAGCGCCGCACCGTTCTGGGTCAGACGCATGGTGCCGAAGCCCATGCGGTTGACGGTCAGGTCGCCCAGCTGCCAGGTACCGGCGGCCGCTGCGGTGGTTGTTTCCGAAGTCATGGCTGTCGTCTTCCTCGTTGGTGGCGGGCCGGAGTCGGCCACATGACGGAACGTCAGGATGGCTTGCATAATTGACTGACAGGTGATACAGTTAAAGTGGATATTTTCGTTGCATGATCATGTAACGCGGGTGCATACTAACCCCGCTCGACGGATCCGTCCACCCCTCTCACAGCCCTCCGGCGTCCGGCACTCCACGGCGCCGGCCTTTCGCGAGCCACCCAACCACCGCACCGCCCCCCGGCGTTCCTGTGTGCCTGCTGTGCGATCCCACCAGGGCGACTTGACCAGACTTGCCAACTCCCTTCGAGACGGCCGCAGTTCGTTGACGAGGTCATGGCGACGTGTGAGTGTTCGGTCGCTCGATCACGGACACCACCTGGGCGGACGGCCGACGGCCGCCGCGTGGGCGGGTGCGTCTCCCCACGCCGCCGCCCGTGATCGAGGTCCCCACGAACCGAGGAGCCTCGATGAAACGCAGACCGATGACGGCCGGGACAACCCTGGCCGTCCTCGCCGGAATGCTGGTCGCCACGAGTGGTCAGTCAGCTTCCGCGGAACCGTCTCCCCCCGCCCCCACCCCGCTCGCGGTTGCTGTGTCGGCCGCCGACCGGGCAGCCGCCAGCGGCCTCGACGCCCTGGCGAAGGGGCCCGAGGAGCGCTACGAACGGCAGAACGTGACCCCCTGGGTCAACGGGCTCTACTCGATCGCCTACCAACGCACCTACCGCGGCCTGCCGGTGGTCGGCGGCGACGCCGTCGTGGTGGCGGACTCCAAGGGACGGGTCCGCGGCGCGCAGTCGGCGGTCTCCCGACGCATCAACGTACCCACCGCCGCGACCGTTTCGGCCGGAAAGGCCGAGGCCGCCGCGCGCAAGAAGCTGAAATCCGTGGAGCGGGTGGACAGTCACCGGCTGGTCGTCCGGGCCACCGGAATGAAGTCCCGGCTGGCCTGGGAGACCGTGCTGACCGGCCGTACCGCGAAGGCGCCCAGCCATCTGCACGTCTTCGTCGACGCGGGCACCGGCGCGGTGCTCGACAGCTATGACGACGTCAAGGCCGGAACCGGCAACAGCCAGTGGAACGGGCCCTCCCCGCTGTCCATCAACACCACATCCTCGGGCGGCAGTTACTCACTTCGTGACCCCGGCAGGCCGGGGCTGAGCTGCGCCGACTACAGCACGGGCGGCGTCTTCACCAAATCCTCCGACTCCTGGGGCACCGGCAGCGCCTCCAGCAAGGAGACCGGCTGCGTCGATGTCATGTGGGCGGCGCAGCACGAGTGGGACATGCTGCGCGACTGGCTGGGCCGCAACGGTCACGACGGCAACGGCCGCAGCTGGCCGGTCAAGGTCGGGCTGAACGACGTGAACGCCTACTGGGACGGTTCCACCATCTCCATAGGCCACAACAACGCCAACCAGTGGATCGGGGCCATGGACGTCGTGGGCCACGAGTTCGGCCACGGCATCGACCAGTACACGCCCGGCGGGGCCAACAACGAGTCCGGTCTCGGCGAGGCCACCGGCGACATCATGGGGGCGCTCACCGAGGCGTACACCAACGAGCCGACCCCGTACGACGACCCGGACTACACCGTCGGCGAGAAGATCAACCTCGTGGGCAACGGGCCGATCCGGATCATGTACAACCCGGGGCAGATCGGCGACCCGAACTGCTACAGCTCCTCCATACCCAGCACCGAGGAGCACGCGGCGGCCGGTCCGCTGAACCACTGGTTCTACCTGCTGGCCGAGGGCTCCAGCCCCGGCGGCGGCAAGCCGTCCAGCCCGACGTGCAACAGCTCCTCGGTCACCGGCGTGGGCATCCAGAGTGCCGGCAAGGTCTTCTACGGCGGCATGCTGCTCAAGACCAGCGGCATGACGTACAAGCGCTACCGCACGGCCACGCTCACCTCGGCCAAGACCCTCGACGCCACCTGCGTGCTGTTCAACCGGGCGAAGGCGGCCTGGGACGCCGTCAGTGTCCCCGCCCAGAGCGGTGACCCGACCTGCACCCCGAGCGGCAACAACGACTTCTCGATGTCCCTGGACCCGTCCGCCGGCTCGGTGAAGCCGGGCAACTCGGTGACGTCCACGGTCAGGACGACCGTCAGTTCCGGAAGCGCGCAGACGGTGAACCTGTCCGCGACCGGTCAGCCGAGCGGTGTGAGCGTCTCCTTCAGCCCCTCCGCCGTGCAGTCCGGTGCGACCTCGGCCATGACCGTCTCGACGACGTCGGCCGCCGCACCCGGGACCTACACGCTCACCGTGAAGGGCGCCGGCACCCAGGACCACACCGCGCAGTACACCCTGACCGTCAATGACGGCGGCGGCACTCCGGGCGGCACGCCTCCGGACATCAGCGTCGCCAATGTGCAGTCCCATCTGTCGCAGCTCAGCACCGTCGCCTCGCAGAACGGCGGCAACCGGCGGGCCGGCAGCGCCGGTTACACCGCCTCGCTCGCCTATGTGAAGGGCAAGCTGCAGGCGGCCGGCTACACCGTCAGCGAGCAGACCTGCGGCAGCTGCACCTACGCGGGCAAGAACCTGATCGCGGACTGGCCGGGCGGTCCGACGGACCGGACCGTGATGTTCGGCGCCCACCTGGACAGCGTCAGCGCCGGGCCCGGGATCAATGACAACGGCTCCGGCTCGGCCACCCTGCTGGAGAACGCCCTCGCGCTGGCCCAGCAGAACCCGACGATGACCAAGCATGTGCGCTTCGCCTGGTGGAACGGCGAGGAGCAGGGCCTGCAGGGCTCCGAGTACTACGTCGGTCAGCTCAGCTCCGCCCAGCGCAGCGCCATCAGCGCGTACTACAACTTCGACATGGTCGCCTCCACCAACGGCGGCTACTTCATCAACAACCTCAACTCGGCCGCCTCGGCCCCGATGAAGGAGTACTGGGCCTCGCTCGGCCTGGCTCCGGAGGAGAACGTGGAGGGCCAGGGCCGCTCCGACGACTACTCCTTCCAGCAGGGCGGCATCGCCACCTCGGGTTACGCGACCGGCGCGAGCGACACCAAGACCTCGGCCCAGGCAGCCAAGTGGGGCGGTACCGCGGGCCGTTCGTACGACCCGTGCTACCACCAGTCGTGCGACACCACCAGCAACATCAACGCGACCGCTCTCGACCGCAGCGCCGACGGAGTCGCCTACACGCTGTGGAAGACGGCCGTCGGCACCACGGCACCGGCCGATGACTTCTCCGTCTCGGTGAACCCGGTCTCCGGAAACGTCCAGCCGGGTGCCTCGGCCACCGCGACCGTGTCGACGGCCACCACCAGCGGTTCCGGACAGAGCGTCCGGCTGACGGCCTCCGGTGCGCCGAGCGGGGTCACCGTCTCCTTCGCGCCGGCGACCGTGCAGTCGGGGTCCTCCTCGACGATGACCGTCTCGGCTGGGGCGCAGACCGCCGCGGGCACCTACACGCTCACGGTGACCGCGACGGGCACCGCCACCCACACCACCACCTACTCGCTGGTCGTCGGTGGCGGCGGCAACTGCCAGGCACGGCAGGTCGTCGCCAACGGCGGCTTCGAGAACGGCACGGCGCCGTGGACCCAGACGGACGGGGTCATCAACAACCGGACCTCGGAGAAGCCCGCGCACACCGGCGCCTACCAGGCATGGTTCGGCGGCTGGGGCAGCACCCACAGCGACAGCGCCTCGCAGTCACTGACCGTTCCGGCGGGCTGCTCGACGTACAAGCTGTCGTTCTTCGTGCGCACCGACACCGCCGAGTCCGCGGGCGACGCGACCGCCTACGACACGTTCACCGTGAAGCTGGGGTCGCGGACGCTGGCCACGTACTCGAATCTCGACGCGAGCAGCGGTTACGTCCAGCAGAGCTTCGACGTCGGCTCCGCCGCGGGGCAGACGGTGACGCTGGGGTTCACCAGTAAGGAGGACGCCTACCTCCAGACCAGCTTCGTCGTGGACGACGTCGCGCTCGACGTGAGCTGATTCTTCATCAGGGGCAGGGGCGGGGCGTGATCCACACGCCCCGCCCCCGGCGTTTCAGCGGACCACCGCGGCCAGTCTGCGGACGAAGTCGTCGGTCTCGGACCGGCCGCCGCCGCGGGCGGCCAGTCTGCCGTGCAGCCCGCGCAGTTCCTGGCCCAGCAGTGTCGACGGCGTCACTTCGGTGGTGTCGAGCACCGGACCGGCCACGGCCTGTGCCGCCGGCAGGTCGCCCGCGCAGGCATGGGCGTCGGCCATCCGCGCCAGGAACAGCATCCGGGCCGAGTGCATCCCGGCAGGCAGCAGTCCGAGCGCGGTGCCGGCCGCCGCGACCGCGCGCAGGGCGAACCGGCGGTCCCCGGTGGCCGCCGCGAGATCGCGCAGCGCGCCCGCCGCGCCCGACTCCACCCGCAGGCGCACCGAGGCCACGGAGAGCCAGGGCGCCTCCGTCTCGTCGCGCTCCTCGACCCGGTCCAGCTGGGACCGGGCGCGGTCGATGTGCCTCAGGGTCTGCGGAGCGTCCCCCCGCACCGCATGACCGCGCGCCTGGTACAGATCGCTCATGGCACCCGCCCAGGGCCGGCCCGCCGCGGCCTGCCGGATGGCCCCGCCGTACGCCAGCGCCGACGGCCCGTCACCCTCCAGCCGGGCCAGGGTGCTCATATCGCTCAGTGCCGCGACCTCGGTCCCCACGTGACCGGCCATGGCGGACCAGAGCAGCGACCGGTCGAGCCAGGCCATCGCGGTGCCGTTACGGCCCCACAACAGCCGCAGGCAGCCGGCCGACTGCGCGTACTCGGCCGCCAGCGGGGCGAGTTGGCGCTGGTAGGGGGCCGCGGGCAGCGCCATCCACCGGAGCATGGCGTGCAGCGTGCGTTCCACGACGGCGGTCGCGCCCGGCCAGGCACGCTCCTCGTCGGCGCGCAGACAGACGGCGAGCAGGGCGGTCAGCGCGTGCACGGTCTCGGTGTCCAGTGCGGGGTGGGACGAGGTGTCCGGGCTTAGGGCGCAGAAGGCGGCGTGCAGTTCGACGACGTCGGTCAGCGGGGGTACGGCGCAGCCGTCCCGGCTGTGCGCCGGGCAGACGAGTCCGTATGCGGGAAGGCCCGCGGGCAGCTCGGTTCCGGGTGGCAGCATCGCGAGCAGCGCGCCGCCCGCGGGCTCGCCGGGCAGCGGTCCGCGGCGGGCCGGGGTGTCCGCGGGATGCGGAGCGCCGCCCGCCCCGCCCGTGGCTGCCGCGGCCTCCCGGGCCTCGGCCGCCTCGCAGGCGGCCAGCAGGTCGCCGCCCGCCGTCAGCAGGTCGTCCAGCCTGCGGGCCAGGGGCAGCGGCGTCCGGCGGCTGCCGTGCTCGAGTTTGCTGATGGCGGTGTGGTCGTAGCCGACCCGGGCGCCCACCTGGGCCTGGGTCAGGCCGGCCCGCCTGCGCCACTGGCGCAACCGGACCCCGAAGGATCTCCATGCCTCCGCGCCACCGGGGTCCGACGGCGCGGGGCCCATGTCCGCGGTCACCGGTACCACCGTCGCGCCTGGTCAAGGGCGCCGCGCGTGTCACGCTCACGGCTCATGTCCCGGAGGATAGCGAGCACGCGCACCCGCTGTCCCGGGACGGCGGCAAGATGTCCGGTAACAGGCGCGGTGGCCTCCGGTGCCCAGATCCTCCGGCCCGCCACGGGTGCCGCCGGGCGGCGTCGGATTGCGGTGGCAACGGCACGCTTCACTTCGGTCACTCCCTGCGTACGCACCATCATCACCTGAATCGACGCCGCTCCAGATCTGCGGCTGCGGTGCTTTTAAGGCGTGCGGAACTCGGTCAATCGTGAGCTATCCGTCATCAACTCTTGTTCTCAATGTCGCCCGGCCAAGCGGGTGTTGCACACCTATTGACGCGTGGGGAACCAAGAGAGAAGTATCCCCATCGGCCGGAGAGAGCGCTCTCCGACTTCGTGTCGTGCACCCGTACCGCGACTCAGGAGACTTCCCCATGTACGCACCCCCCGTGTTCCACAGACCCGTGCCCTCGACCGGAAGAAGACGCACCGGCGTACTGACCGCCGTCGCCGGTCTCGTCATCTCACTCCTGGCCTTCGTCCCGTCGGCCCCGGCGAGCGCCGCACCCTCGCTGCTCTCCCAGGGCAAGACGGTGACCGCCTCCAGCCAGGAGAACTACGGCACCCCCGCCACCTCCGCCGTGGACGGCGACAACGGCACCCGCTGGTCGAGCGCCGCCGCCGACCCCCAGTGGATCGAGGTCGACCTGGGCTCCGCCGCCTCGGTCAGCCAGATCGCACTGAGGTGGGAGGCCGCCTACGCCAAGAGCTACAAGATCGAGTTCTCCACGGACAACAGCAGTTGGAGCACCGCCTACTCGACCACCACGGGTCCCGGCGGAAACGAGACCCTGAACGTCTCCGGCACCGCCCGTTACGTCCGGCTGACCGGCACCGCGCGGGCCACCCAGTACGGCTACTCGCTCTGGGAGTTCCAGGTCTTCGGCACCACCGGCGGAGGAGGCGGCCCGCAGATTCCCGGCGGCGGCGACCTCGGCCCCAACGTTCTGGTCTTCGACCCCTCGACGCCCAACATCCAGGCCAAGGTCGACGAGATCTTCAAGCAGCAGGAGTCGGCGCAGTTCGGCACCGGCCGCTACGCACTGATGTTCAAGCCGGGCACGTACAACAACCTCAACGCGCAGATCGGGTTCTACACCTCGATCGCCGGTCTCGGTCTCAAGCCCGACGACACCACGTTCAACGGTGATGTGACCGTCGACGCGGGCTGGTTCAACGGGAACGCCACACAGAACTTCTGGCGCTCCGCGGAGAACCTGGCGCTCAACCCAGTGAACGGCACCGACCGCTGGGCCGTTTCGCAGGCCGCGCCGTTCCGCCGGATGCACGTCAAGGGCGGACTCAACCTCGCGCCGAACGGCTACGGCTGGGCGAGCGGCGGGTACATCGCCGACAGCAAGATCGACGGCCAGGTCGGCCCGTACTCGCAGCAGCAGTGGTACACCCGCGACAGCTCGGTCGGCAGCTGGGGCAACGGCGTCTGGAACATGACCTT
>NZ_JAFMPZ010000582.1 GCF_017353455.1 Streptomyces laculatispora | reverse complement strand
GCTGATCGTGGCGGCGTTCTCCGACGGGTGGGGGGTGGGGGAGCGCAGCCCCGGCAAGGTGGTCTGGTGTCAGTTCCGCAGGGAGCGGTGACGGCCGGAGGCCTCGGCGATGCCCGAGGAGCCCGATGGCTCCTCGGGGAGGACCGTGTCCCGTGCCGGCAGCATGGCCGCGACCGAGTGGCCGTGGTTCAGCCCGGCCCCGTTCAGGAGGACGGTCCCGGTGGGAGGCCATTTCGGCCTCGTCGTCGTGGTCGTCGTCGTCCTCGAAAATCTGTCGGCCGAAGGCCGGTCAACGCGGATCTGATGTCGATCTCGCAGGTCAGGGAGGGTGTGCGCAGGGCCTGCCGGTCGTGCGGGGTGCTCCGGGGCGGGCGGTGGGGCAGGTGGTCGGATCTCGCCAACTCCGTTGCTATGAAGTTTCGTTGAATGATTTCGGCTTGCACCGACGGAGGGTGCGGCGCTTAATGGGTCCTTCGCGGTGAGCGATCATTCGAGGGGGACTCATGGAGCCACCGGCCGTACCACCGCGCCCCATGGGCGCGCCTTCGCCGCCGCTCGTGCACGCGGTGGATCTCCGGGTCAGCAAGCGGCTGCTGTGGGTCGGGCCGGCCGCGTATCCGCTGGAGAACATCGCCCGCGTCTTCACGTTCGTGCTGCGTCCGCGACGCAAGGAGGCGATCACGCTGTTCTGCAAGCGCGTGGCGTTGACGCTCGCGCTGGCGGTGGGCATGACCGTTCTCATTCTGCTGGTGGACGCGGTGGCGTCCATCGGCCGGGGCGAGAGCAGTGGTGGCCCGTTCATCTTCCTCGTGTGGCTCGGGACGGTGGGCGGGTTCGTCTACTACCTGCTGGAGCTGACACAGGTCCTGTCGGCCCGCTCGCACTTCGTGCTGGCGGTGGAGACGTCGGGGCCGTCGACGGCGATGGTGACCAGCCGTGATCCGGGTGAACTGATTCAGCTCGTCGGTCGCATCGCCCACGCGATCGACCATCCCGAGGCCGAGTTCACCGTGCGGGTGGAGGGAATCAGTGCGAGTCCCCAGATCTACCACTTCGGGGACAACGTCAATATGTACGGCGGGTCCGGGAACGTGGGGATTGCGAATTCATGAGCGGCGACAACGTGAACATGTACGGCGGCTCGGGGAACACGGGCATCCAGAACAACCATTTCACGCCGTCCGCCGAAGCCGTCCCCCCGGAGTTGCGGGAGGCGGTACGGGAACTGCTGCGGCTGGTCGGTGAGCTGCGGGGGCAGCTCCCGCCGGCCAGTGTCCGGGTCCTGGACGACAACCTGCCCGCCCTCACCGGGCAGGGCGTCCCGCCGCAGGCGCCGGAGGAGCGGCATCGCGCGCTGCTGGCGGTCGCCGGGATCGCGGCCACGGTGTCGACGGTCGGGGAGCCGGTGGTCGAGGCGGTCAGGAAGGTGCTCGGGCTCCTGGGCGCTGTGTGAGCCGTAACGCGAGCGATCGAACGCGTGGACGGCGACGTCGCGGGAAGGTGCCCGGGGCAACTTCCACAGGGAGCGGTGCACGGAACCGCCCAGCGACGACCGTCGAGGAGACGTATGACCAGCACCATGGACGACAGACCGGAGCACCGCCCGGACGCGTCTGACGCCTCCGCCTCCGCGTCCGACGCCTCCGCCGCGCAGGAGACCGCGCTCCTCGCCGAACGCGCACTCAGGCTGCGACGGCGGCTGGAGCGGCTCATCGGAATCGCCGCGACCGAGGGAAACGAACTGGTCCCGCTCCGCAACGGTGACGCGATCTTCGCCGCGATGCTGGAGAGCATCCGGGGCGCCGAGCACACCGTGGACATGATGACCTTCGTCTACTGGCGTGGCGACATAGCCGGGGAGTTCGCCCGGACGCTGGCCGATCGGGCGCGGGCCGGAGTCAGGGTCCGGCTGCTGCTGGACGGGTTCGGCAGCCGGCTGATCGAGAAGGACCAGCTCGCGGGGATGGAGGCGGCCGGGGTCCAGGTGGCGTGGTTCCGTAAACCCCTGCACCTCTCACCGCTGAAGCAGAACCACCGGTGCCACCGCAAGGTCCTCGTGGTCGACGAGGAGACAGCGTTCACCGGGGGCGTCGGGATAGCCGAGGAGTGGTGCGGGGACGCGCGCAACGAGAACGAGTGGCGCGACACCCACGTACAGGTGCGCGGACCCGCTGTGGACGGACTGGCGGCGGCGTTCGCGCAGAACTGGGCCGAGTGCCACGAGGAACTGTTCGACGCCCGCGACCGGTTCCTGCGGACGCAGCCGCGCGGGGAGGCGGTCGTCCAGGTCGTGCGCGGTTCGGCCAGCGTCGGCTGGCAGGACATGCAGACGTTGCTCCGCGTCGTACTGGAGTCCGCCGAGGAGCGCGTACGGCTCACCACGGCCTATTTCGCGCCCGACACGTACTTCGTGGAACTGCTCTGTGCCGCCGCGCGGCGCGGGGTCGATGTGGAGATCCTGCTGCCGGGACCGCACACCGACAAGCGGGTCTGCCAACTGGCCGGACAACTGCACTACGAGGACCTCACCGCCTGCGGCGTGAAGATCTTCCAGTACCAGCCGACGATGATGCACACCAAGGCCATCACGATCGACCGCGTCGCGTCGCTGATCGGCTCGACCAACTTCAACCGGCGCTCGCTGGACCATGACGAGGAAGTGATGCTCGCGGTGATGGACCGTGCGTTCACCGCGACGCTGGACGGCCATTTCGATCAGGACATGAAGGCGAGTGTCCTGATCGAGGGCGGGCGCTGGAAGCGGCGGTCGGTCGTGCAGCGCATCCGGGAGGCGTCGGTCGTGCCGTTCCGCCGCTTTCTGTGACGGCGGTCGCTGAACTCATCGGCCGGTGAACCGTTCAGCGCGCCAGTGTGGCGAGAATGGTCTTTCCCCGGCTGCCGTGACGGTGGATGGTGACGTGGCTGGCCAGCCGGAGGACCATCGGCCAGCCGAAGCCGCCCGTCCGGCCGGTCAGGTCCGGGACGCGGCACTGCGGATGGGTGGGGCTGGGGTCGACGACGCGCACGTGCAGCGCACCCTGATCGGCCCCGAACGACAGGGCGGTGACTCCTCCGGCGTACCGGATCGCATTCGTCACCAGCTCCGAGGAGAGCAGCACCAGATTCTGGACGGCGCGGGTGGACGGTGCCGGACTCAGTTTCGCGGCGAAGACGGCGGCGGCCTCGCGGGCATCCGCGGCCCGGAGCGGCGGGGGTGCGGCCGCCGAGGACATTTCCACGGTGGAGAAGTCGGGTGCGGCGCATTGGTCGTTCATGTGGATTCACCCCAGAGGAAAAGGCTCGGTGGCCGGTCTTGGCTGCGTGTACCCGAGCCATTGCCGTGTATCCGAAATTCGTCCGTACGGGTGGCCGTTCCGTTCGAGGCGTGCGGCGGCCTCCTCGGGGCAGGTGAGCGGCACCAGACAATGCGGTTCGCCCGGATACGGTTCCGGGACGACCGCCGCGGCGAAGGGAACATCCCATGAACGAGTCCGTCGACCGCTCACCGGACTCGACCGCGGTGATCACCGAGGCGGTGCCCGATCTCCAGCTCCAGCTGCTGATCCAGCTCCTCGACCGGGAGATGCGCTCCGGTCTGCCGCTCACGCTGGCCATCCCGGCCGGCGTGCTGCACGGTGACGTGATCGGGCACGAGGCCTGGAAGGCGGACTGGTCCAGGAGTCTGCGGCAGGTCGAGGGCGAGGGCGCCAACCTCATCGCCGAGTTCCCCGAGACGGTGGATCAGGGCATCAAGGAGCTCCGCGCCGACGAGGACGCGCAGCAGCTCCCCCGCTGGATTCATCTGCGCGACGCCACGCTCGTGTTCGGCGGTGCGGCTCCGCTGCGGCTGCCGCTGTGGCGCGGGCGGCTGTCCGACGTCTCCGGGTGGGCGCTGGGACGGCCCGAGTAGTTCCCGCAGCCAGGCCCCGTAGCTCCCGTCCGGGTGCCGAGGGTGTCGACTACGCATCGCGTTCGTAGAATAACTGTACGTGATCGATTTTCGGCTAACTCTCCGTCACTCATTTCGTGCATCGCGCGCTTCGGCTCTGTCCGTCCGGTCGTCCCCACCGGCGCCGGTCGATGGCAGACGCTCGTTTCATCCCACCTGGGGCGGTATGACGCTTTCGGCCAGTTGGTCCGGGCGGTCTAGTGGATCAGTCCGGGGTCGATCAGGCTGAATCCGACCGATCGCTTCGGTCCGACCCTCAGAGGAGACGAACGTGCGTAGTTACCACCGAGTCGCAGCTGTCGCCGCATCCCTCGCACTGGCCGGCGGGGGGCTGCTCGGACTGGCCTCGCCGGCCGCGGCATCCGCGTCAGGGCTTTCCTGCGGAAACCCCAAACCTCTGGTCGGGAGCGCAGGACATCACGGCGCCTCCATCAGCTGTACGGGCGGAGCGTTCACCGAGTTCATCGACTGCTTCAAGCCCGGATACGGCACCTACCGGCACTTCGGTAACCGCGCGGTGTCCGGTGGCACTTCCACCACCTGGTGCGACATCGGCGCGGACGTCACAACCGTGGGCGTCACAGCCTCCTGAGCCATCCACCGCGCGCAGTCGTGCCCGGCCGGACGCGTGAAGGGCCGCTGACAGCACTCCGGGCAGGCCAGGAGAGTGTCAGCGGCCCCTCGCGTCAGGAACGCATGGCGTGTCGGGAACGCGTGGCGGTCAGAGCCGTTCGGGCGTCCGGATGCCGAGCAGCGCCATGCCCTGGTGGAGCGTGCGGGCGGTGACGTCGCAGAAGAACAGCCGGTTCTCGACGACCTCGGGCGAGTTGTCGTCGCTGAGGACGTGGCACTGGTCGTAGAACGTCGTGTAGTGCGAAGCCAGCTGGTAGAGGTACGCGGCCAGCTTGTGCGGCTCGTAGCCCGCCGCCACCTCGGACAGCACCTCGGCGAACCGGTCCAGGTGCAGACCCAGCGCCCGTTCGGCCGGGGCCAGCTCCAGCTCCGGGTGCGCGACCGGCTTCGCGTCGCCGGCCTTGCGCAGGATCGACCGGATACGCGCGTACGCGTACTGGAGGTAGACGGACGTGTCGCCGTGCAGCGACACCATCTGGTCCAGGTCGAACTTGTAGTCCCGCACGGCGGAGGTCGACAGGTCCGCGTACTTCACGGCGCCGATGCCGACGTACCGGCCGTTCTCGACGATCTCCTCCTCGGTCAGACCGACCTTCTCGGCCTTCTCCCGGACCACGGCCGTCGCCCGCTCGACCGCCTCGTCGAGCAGGTCCTCCAGCTTGACCGTGACGCCCTCGCGGGTCTTGAACGGCTTGCCGTCCTTGCCGAGGACGGTGCCGAACGCCAGCTGGTGCGCCTTGACGTCCTCGGTCAGCCAGCCGGCCCGCCGGGCCGTCTCGAAGACCATCTTGAAGTGCAGGGACTGCCGCACGTCCACCACGTACAGCAGGGTGTCCGCCTTGAGGTTCTGCACCCGGTCGCGGATCGCGGAGAGGTCGGTCGCCGCGTAGCCGTAACCGCCGTTCGTCTTCTTGACGATGAGCGGGACCTTGTTGCCGTCCGGGCCCAGCACATCGTCGAAGAAGACGCAGAGCGCACCCTCGGAGCGGACGGCGACGCCCGTCTCCTCCAGGATGCGGCAGGTCTCCTCCAGCATGTCGTTGTAGCCGGACTCGCCGACGATGTCGGGGTCGCTGATCTCCATGTCGAGCTTGTCGAAGACCGAGTAGAAGTAGATCTTCGACTCGTCGACGAACCGCTGCCACATGGCGAGCGTCTCCGCCTCACCGGCCTGGAGGGCCACCACCCGGTCCCGCGAGCGGGCCTTGAACTCCTCGTCGGAGTCGAAGAGCGCCCGCGAGGCCTTGTAGAGCCGGTTGAGCGAGGACATGGCGGCTTCGCCGTCGGCCTTGCCGCCCTCGTGGTCCAGCTCGTCGGGGTGCTCGATCAGGTACTGGATGAGCATGCCGAACTGGGTGCCCCAGTCGCCGATGTGGTGGCGCCGGACCACGGACTCGCCGGTGAACTCCAGGATCTGCACCATCGCGTCACCGATCACGGCGGACCGCAGGTGACCGACGTGCATCTCCTTGGCCACGTTCGGCTGGGCGTAGTCGATGACGGTGGTGCCCACGGCGCTGCTGTACGGGACGCCGAGCCGGCCCTCGCCGTCCGCGGCGCGGGCGGCGAGCGTCTCGATGATCGACCTGTCGGAGAGCGTGATGTTCAGGAAGCCGGGGCCGGAGACCTCGATGTCCTTGATCAGGTCGCTCGCCGGGAGGGCGGCCGTGACCTGGGCGGCCAGCTCGCGCGGGTTGCCCTTGAGCTTCTTGGCGAGGGCCAGGATTCCGTTGGCCTGGAAGTCGGCCCGGTCACTTCGGCGCAGCAGCGGGTCCGCGGTACCGGCATCCGGCAGAGCTGCCGTCAGGGCGTCCGCCAGCTGCTGCTGGAGCGTGGAAGCGAGGGAATTGACCGAGGCCATCAGCTGGCTGCCGTTTCCGTAGGAGTACAAGGGATGGACCCAAGTATTCCACGGTGTGCAAAGCCGTTTTCGCGCTGTGGGCGGTACCTGGGAGAATGGCGAGCGCCCCTATGAGTCCTACAAGAGAGAAGGACGTGCCGACCGTGGCTCAGAGTCAGAGCAGCACCGAGACCGACTGGGTCTCCCGCTTCGCGGACGATGTCATCGCCGAATCGGAGCGTCGTGCGCCTGGCAAACCGGTCGTCGTCGCCTCCGGTCTCTCCCCGTCAGGCCCGATCCACCTGGGCAACCTCCGCGAGGTCATGACCCCGCACCTGGTCGCCGACGAGATCCGCCGCCGCGGCCACACCGTCCGGCACCTGATCTCCTGGGACGACTACGACCGCTACCGCAAGGTGCCCAGCGGCGTCCCGGGTGTCGACGAGTCGTGGGCCGAGCACATCGGCAAGCCGCTGACCTCGGTGCCCGCCCCGGCCGGCTCCGCGTACCCGAACTGGTCCGAGCACTTCAAGGCCGCGATGACGGACGCGCTGGACCAGATGGGTGTCGAGTACGACGGAATCAGCCAGACGGAGCAGTACCTGGCGGGCACGTACCGCGAGCAGATCCTGCACGCGATGCGGCACCGCGCCGACATCGACGCCGTCCTGGACCGCTACCGGACCAAGAAGGACCCGGCGGCGGGCGGTGCGCCGGGCAAGGGCAGGAAGCCGCAGCAGAAGAAGGCCGACGAGGCCGAACTGGAGGCCGAGGCCGGCTCCGGCGCGGCGAGCGAGGACGACGGCAGCGGCGGTTCGGCCGGCTACTTCCCGTACAAGCCCTACTGCGGCAACTGCGAGAAGGACCTGACGACGGTCACGTCGTACGACGACGAGAGCACCGAGCTGAACTACACCTGCGCGGCCTGCGGCTTCGCCGAAACGGTTCGGCTGAAGGAGTTCAACCGCGGCAAGCTGGTCTGGAAGGTCGACTGGCCGATGCGCTGGGCGTTCGAGGGCGTGATCTTCGAGCCGAGCGGGGTGGACCACTCCTCGCCCGGTTCCTCGTTCGTCGTCGGCGGCCAGATCGTCCGCGAGATCTTCGACGGCGTGCAGCCGATCGGGCCGATGTACGCCTTCGTCGGCATCTCCGGCATGGCGAAGATGTCCTCCTCCAAGGGCGGTGTGCCGACCCCGGCCGACGCGCTGAAGATCATGGAGGCCCCGCTGCTGCGCTGGCTGTACGCGCGCCGCAGGCCCAACCAGTCCTTCAAGATCGCCTTCGACCAGGAGATCCAGCGGCTCTACGACGAGTGGGACTCGCTGGAGCGCAAGGTCGCCGACGGCTCCGTGCTGCCGGCCGACGCCGCCGCGTACGCCCGCGCGATCGGGACGGCCGCCGGTGAGCTGCCGCGTACCCCGCGCCCGCTGCCGTACCGCACCCTCGCCTCGGTCGCCGACATCACCGCCGGGGCCGAGGACCAGACGCTGCGCATCCTCAGCGAGCTGGACCCTTCGAGCCCGCTGACCTCGTTGGACGAGGTCAGGCCGCGGCTGGACCGGGCCGAGAGCTGGATCACCACCCAGGTCCCGGCCGAGGCCCGCACCATCGTGCGCGACGAGCCGGACAAGGAGCTCCTCGGCTCGCTCGACGACGAGGGCCGCGCATCGCTGCGGCTGCTGCTGGAGGGTCTCGACTCGCACTGGTCGCTGGACGGGCTGACCACGCTCGTCTACGGCGTGCCGAAGACGCTGGCCGGGCTTGAGGCGGACGCCAAGCCGACGCCCGAGCTGAAGACCGCGCAGCGGTCGTTCTTCGCGCTGCTGTACCGGCTGCTCGTCAGCCGGGACACCGGGCCGCGACTGCCCACGCTGCTGCTCGCGGTCGGGGCGGACCGGGTGCGCAGGCTGCTCGGCGCGTAACGACGACCGACGAAGGGCCGCCACTCCGTTTCGCGGGTGGCGGCCCTTCGGCGTCGCTGCTGTCCTCGACGGTGTTGTTCGCCAGGTGCCTTCGCTGGTGCGGCCTACGCGATGTGGTCCGCTTCGAGTTCGGCGTGGTAGCGGTTCTTGAAGCCCTGGATCAGCTGGCGGAGCAGGGCCGCGCTGCGCGGGTGCCGCACGTTGTGACCGTCCGACAGGTGTATGTCCAGGACCTCGATGCTGGGGTACGTGCTGTGCTGGGTCACGAACGCGGCGAAGACCTCATAGGCGATCTCGCTGAACTCCGCGTCCTCCTGCGCCCATTCCTCGGCCCATTCCTCGGCCGCCTCGGCGACGGGCTTCGGCTCCTGAGGGACCTCGTCGGCCGCGAGGGCCTCGGGCGCCTCGTGCTCCGGCAGCGGCTGCTGCTCGCCGCGGGGGGCGGGCATGGCGCCGATCGTGCCCACGTTGCCCAGCGGGCGGGTGCGGCCGGGGCCGGTCGGGATCATGACCGGGCCGGGTTCCTGGACATCGACGTACGTCGGGTTGTACGAACCCTCGTACGCGCCGTCCGGCGCCTGTGCCGCGAACCACGGGCTCTCGTGCGAGGCGGGGGCCTGGGCCTGAGTCTGCTCCTGAGCCTGGGAGTGCTCCTGAGCCTGGGAGTGCTCCTGGGCCTGGGAGTGCGGCTGGAAGGCGCTCTGCGGCTGGGGCCGGGGGTGGGGCTGCTGGTTCCGCGGCTCCGGCTCGGCGTACTGCTCCTGCTGCGGGGCGCCGACGAGTTCGGGCTGCTGGGGCTGGGCCGTCT
>NZ_JAFMPZ010000228.1 GCF_017353455.1 Streptomyces laculatispora | reverse complement strand
CCTCCACCGCTCCTGCCCCCGCCCCGGCAGCGCCCGCCGCGGCTCCCGCAGACCTGACCGCGCGCGACACCAGCGAGGACCCCCGATGACGACGCCGTCCACGCCGTACCAGCAGCCGGCGTACCAGCAGCCCCCCGCACCGCAGCAGAACGCGCAGGGCGCGCAGGGCGGCTTCTACACCTCGCCGATCCCGGTGCGCCCGGCCACCCTCGGCGACGCGATCGCCTCCGAGTGGACGAAGATCCGTTCGGTGCGCTCCACGATGTGGACGCTCGGCGTCCTGGTCGTGCTGCTGCTCGTGATCGGCCTGCTCTCGGCGATCGCGGTCGACATGTCCGACACCGATCTGGGCTCCACCCCGGTGCTCAGCCTCGGCTTCTTCGGCGTTCTGCTCGGCTCGATCTGTGTGATCACGCTCGGCGTGATGACGATCTCCTCGGAGTACGGCACCGGGATGATCCGTACGACGATGACGGCCTGCCCCAGTCCCGGCCGGGTGCTCGGCGCGAAGGCCATCGTCTTCTTCCTGCTCACCTTCGTCCTGATGACCGTGATGACCTCGGTCGTCGCGGTGCTCCAGACGAGCATCCTGGACGCCGACACACCCAGCGGCGCGGACTGGCTGCGCAGCACGGTCGGCGTCGGCCTCTACATCGCGACGCTCGGGCTGCTCTCGCTGGCGATCGGCGCGCTGGTCCGGCACTCGGCAGGTGCGATCACCGTCATGATCGGCGTGGTCCTGCTGCCGCTCGTGCTGGCGATCTTCATGTTCGCCCAGTCGCTCGCGAAGCTCCAGAAGTGGCTCCTGGAGTACTCGATCCCCAACCAGCTCAGCAATTTCTACGACACCTCGGTCACCGGTTCCGGACCGTCCGGCTGGGAACCGCTGTGGATCATGCTCGGGGTGACCGCCGTGGCCATGGGCGGCGCCTATCTCTCGATGAGCCGCCGCGACGTCTGACCGGCCGCCGCCCCGGTGCCGTCCACCGGGGGGGGAGCGTTCAGTACCGAGGCGCGTTCCTGGACCGCTGCACCCGCGTGGTGCGGCGGTCCTTCGCGTTCCAGCACGCCTTGTGCCAGTGCCTGCGGTCGTCGATCCCGCCGTACTCGGGCCAGGCCACCAGATGCGGAACGCCGGACGGGATCTCCTGGTCGCAGCCGGGGCACCGGTAGCGCTTGCCCGCCGCGCTCGCGCCGCTCACCGGGCGGACGGACCAGTCCTCGCCCTGCCACTCCTCCGCGCGCCCGCCACCCCCGTACCGGTCCCCCAGCGCGCCGGAGCTCTCGGTGGGACTCTCGCCGCCTCGGGGGCGGTTGCGGCGCGGGGACACGTGACACCTCACGGGGCAGGCTGGGCAGTTCCCGTCCAGCGTAGGGCCATTCAGCCGGGGCAGATGTCCCACACCGCGCTCCACCGGGCCCGGGACGGGACGGGTTACCGGAAAATCGCAACAGCTTCCCGCCCGACCGTGCCTTTGGCACGTGTCAGACGTTGTTGCCAACAGGGGAGAGCCGCGTCGGCCGCAAGGAGGCAATAGGCGATGCGTGTCGGAACGTTTGTACTGGCAGCCCAGTTTCCGGGGCAGGGGCCGGGCGAAGCGCTGTATCGCGCGATCCGGTCCGCCGAGGTCGCGGAGGAATCCGGACTCGACTCGGTCTGGCTGGCAGAACATCATTTCGTGCCGTACGGGGTCTGCCCGTCCGCCGTGACACTGGCCGCGCTGCTGCTCGGCCGCACCCGCAGAATCCGGGTGGGCACGGCAGTGAGCGTGCTGCCGACGCAGCATCCGGTCGCGCTCGGCGAGCAGGCCGCGCTGCTCCACCTCACCAGCGGCGGCCGATTCATCCTCGGCGTCGGCCGGGGCGGCCCCTGGATCGACCTGGAGGTGTTCGGCGGCGGCCTGGAGGCGTACGAGAAGGGCTTCCCGGAGTCCCTGGGGCTGTTGCTCGACTGGCTGCGCGAACCGCGTGTGGCGGGTCGCGGGGAGCGTTACGGCTTCCCCGAGGTCGCGGTGGTGCCCCGCGCCGACGAGCTGTTCGACGGGGAGGGCGGCGAGAACCCCGGCGGTCCCGAGGTGGTCGTCGCGTGCACCTCGCCCAAGAGCGTGCGACTCGCGGCCGGGAACGGCCTGCCGATGCTGCTCGGCATGCACTGCGGGGACGAGGAGAAGGCCGAGATGGTCGGTCTCTGGCGGACCGCCGCGCTGGCCGCGGGCCGGTCGCCGGAGAGCGTGCGGCAGGCCGGGCACGTGTCGGCGGGGGTGGCCCAGATCGCGGACCGCGCCGAGGACGCCACCGAGACGCTGGTGAAGGCGATGCCCGGCTGGCTGCGGCAGGGGCTGGACGCCCATGTGACGGTCGACGGCCGGCACCGGGTGATGCGCGACCCGGTCGGCTATACGGAGATGCTGTGCGGGATTCACCCGGTGGGCCCGCCCCGGCTCGCGGCGGACCGGCTCGCGGCCACGGCGGAGCGCACGGGCATCACCCGCTTCGCGCTCCTGGTCGAGGGTTCGGGAGATCTCGTGGCCACGGAGGAGAACGTAGCGCGACTGGGCACCGAGGTGCTGCCGCTCCTGAAATGATCCGCCGGATCCGCTGTTCCGGCGTACGAACGGGAGCTGCCGCCCCGGACCAGTGGCACCTCCCGCGGCCCGGAGCGGCAGCAAAGACGTTCAGCAGTCCCGTAGTTCGGGCGACTGGTTGAGCAACTGGCCCCTCACCGAGGTGAATCGGGCCAGCCGGTCGTCGACCGAGGCGTCCAGCGGGAACACCGCGACGCGGTGGCAGTTCTGGAATGCCAGACGCACCCCGAAGTGCCGCTGCAGCGCGCCGCGGATCGCATCACTCGCGAGCGCACGCAGCAGCTGACCACGTGCCTGCTCGTCCGGCGGCGGCGTCTGGTTGTCGGCGAACTCGCCGCCGTCGACCTTCAGCTGAGCCACCAGCGAGCTGATCATCTCCCATGCGAAGGGCAGGGAGGTCCGGACGCAGTCGACGAAG
>NZ_JAFMPZ010000227.1 GCF_017353455.1 Streptomyces laculatispora | reverse complement strand
AACGCGATCGAGCTGCTCTGGTTCCAGCCGCAGGGCAAGAAGCCGATGGGCGCCGCCGACTGGGCGCGCGGGGTGCGCATCGTTCCGGGCGGGCTCGTCGGGATCTGAGGCCTGTCCCGTGATCCGCCATGGACCACGGGACAGCCCCTGGGGTCCCCCCGCCCGGTTCATGCCGGGGCCGCGGGGGCCCGGGGCCTCTCGCGGAGCGCCGGGGCTGGGCGGGGACGTAGGCTGGGGCGGTTCGCCCCCTCACCATCAGCGGAGCACCTTTCACGTGAACGACCAGCCGCGTCGCCGTCCAGCCACCCCGCACCGCCGCCCGCAGAAGGACCCGGTCCGGTTCCTTGCCTTCGAGGCCCTCAGGGCCGTCGACGAACGCGACGCGTACGCCAACCTCGTCCTTCCCCCGCTGTTGAAGAAGGCCCGCGCCAAGGGCGACTTCGACAACCGGGACGCGGCGCTGGCGACCGAGCTGGTCTACGGAACGCTGCGCCGGCAGGGCACGTACGACGCGATCGTGGCGGCCTGCATCGACCGGCCGCTGCGCGAGGTCGACCCGCCGGTCCTGGACGTGCTGAACATGGGCGTGCACCAACTGCTCGGCACCCGTATCCCGACCCACGCCGCGGTCTCCGCCAGTGTGGAGCTGGCCCGGGTGGTGCTCGGCGAGGGGCGCGCCAAGTTCGTCAACGCAGTCCTGCGCAAGGTCTCCGCGGACGACCTCGACGGGTGGGTGGCGCGGGTCGCCCCCTCGTACGAGGACGACGCGGAGGACCACCTCGCCATCGTGCACTCGCATCCGCGGTGGGTCGTCTCCGCCCTCTGGGACGCTCTCGGCGGCGGCCGCGCCGGCATCGAGGACCTGCTGGAGGCCGACAACGAACGGCCCGAGGTCACGCTCGTCGCCCGCCCCGGCCGCTCCACCACCGATGAGCTGCTGGAGGCGCTGGGCGAGGAGAACGGGCTCCCCGGCCGCTGGTCGCCCTACGCCGTGCGGATGGCCGAGGGCGGCGAGCCCGGCGCACTGACCGCCGTGCAGGAGAGCCGGGCCGGTGTCCAGGACGAGGGCAGCCAGCTCGTCGCCGCCGCCCTCGCCAACGCGCCGCTGGAGGGCCGTGACACCCGCTGGCTCGACGGCTGCGCCGGGCCAGGCGGAAAGGCCGCCCTGCTGGCCGCCCTCGCGGCCGGACGCGGCGCCGCCCTGCTGGCGGCCGAGAAGCAGCCGCACCGGGCCCGCCTCGTCGAGCGCTCGCTGGCCGGCAACCCCGGCCCGTACCAGGTGATCACCGCCGACGGCACCCGCCCGCCGTGGCGGCCCGACACCTTCGACCGGATCCTGATGGACGTCCCGTGCTCGGGCCTCGGCGCGCTGCGCCGCCGGCCGGAGGCCCGCTGGCGACGCCGCAAGGAGGACCTGGAGAGCTTCGCGCCGCTCCAGCGCGGTCTGCTGCGCGAGGCGCTGAAGGCCGTACGGATCGGCGGCGTCGTCGGCTACGCGACCTGCTCCCCGCACCTCGCGGAGACCCGGGTGGTCGTCGAGGACGTGCTCAAGGGCCGCGGCGGGGCGCCGGTCGAGGCCGAGTGGGTGGACGCCCGTCCGCTCATGCCCGGGGTGCCCGCCCTGGGCGACGGGCCGGACGTCCAGCTGTGGCCGCATCTGCACGGCACGGACGCGATGTACCTCGCCGTGCTGCGGCGTACCGGCTGATCAGACCGGTTGAAGGGGCGGCCGCCCCCGGACCGGGGGTGAAAAGCCGGGAATGTGCGAACCGTAATGATCCCGTGAGGCTTTGGAGCGCACCGAAGCGGGGAAGTGCCGCAGAACGTGGCAGGCTTGGCCCATGGCCCAGATCAACCCCAGCATTCTCTCCGCCGACTTCGCACGCCTCGCCGAGGAGGCGCGGGCCGTCGAGGGCGCCGACTGGCTCCATGTCGACGTCATGGACAACCACTTCGTGCCCAATCTGACGCTCGGCGTGCCGATCGTGGAATCACTCAGCAGGGCCACGTCCACCCCGCTGGACTGCCATCTGATGATCGAGGACGCGGACCGCTGGGCCCCGCAGTACGTCGAGGCGGGGGCGGGATCCGTCACCTTCCACGTGGAGGCCGCGGCCGCCCCCGTACGGCTGGCGCGGGAGATCAGGGCCAAGGGGGCCCGCGCGTCCATGGCGCTCAGGCCGGCGACGCCCATCGAGCCGTACGAGGACCTGCTCCCCGAGCTCGACATGCTGCTGATCATGACGGTGGAGCCGGGCTTCGGGGGCCAGTCCTTCCTGGACATCATGCTGCCGAAGATCCGCCGCACCCGTGAGCTGATCTCCAGGCACGGCCTCGAACTGTGGCTCCAGGTCGACGGCGGGGTCTCCGAGTCCACCATCGAACGGTGCGCCGAGGCCGGAGCCGACGTCTTCGTCGCCGGTTCCGCCGTGTACGGCGCCAAGGACCCGGCCGCGGCGGTACAGGCCTTGCGCGCCAAGGCCGACGGAGCCATCGCCTCGGCGCCGTGGGCGTGCGGCCACTGACGCGGGCGACGGAGCCGACAGCCGCTCCGGCCCCCGATTGCCGGTCGGCCCGGCCAAGGGCAGATGAACGCGGTCCGACGGGACCGATCAAGGATCGCCGTATCTGACAGGATGAACGGCGTATCAAGAGCGTGAACAGCAGTGAGGAGAACGCGGTGTCTGCAATGTCGGCGGGCCGGTCCGCCCTGCGGATGGGGCCCGCGGAGCTGGTGCAGGCGGCGGCCATGGCCCGCCGCTTCTACCTCGAGGGCAAATCCAAGATCCAGATCGCCGAGGAGTTCGGCGTCAGCCGCTTCAAGGTCGCCAGGGTCCTGGAGACGGCGCTGGAACGCGACCTCGTACGGATCGAGATCCGGGTCCCCGCCGAGCTGGACGCCGAGCGCTCCGACGCGCTCCGCGCCCGCTACGGGCTGCGCCACGCGGTCGTGGTCGAATCCCCGGCCGAGGAGCAGGACGACGCCGCCGACCCGGAGAACCTGGGCGAGGTCGCGGCCGATCTGCTCGGCGAACTGGTGAACGAGGGCGATGTGCTCGGGCTGGCCTGGGGCCGGTCCACCATCCACATGGCGGCGGCCCTGGACCGGCTCCCGCCGTGCACGGTCGTGCAGCTCACCGGGGTGTACGACGCGGGGACCGCCGAGCGCGGCTCGGTCGAGGCGGTCCGGCGGGCCGCGCAGGTCTCCGGGGGCGAGGCCCACCCGATCTACGCGCCGATGCTGCTGCCCGACCCGGCCACGGCCGCCGCGCTGCGCCACCAGACCGGGATCGCCCGCGCCTTCGACTACTTCGACAAGGTGACGGTCGCGGCGGTGTCCATCGGCTCCTGGGAGCCCGGCATCTCCACGGTTCACGACATGCTGTCCGACGAGGAGCGGGAGCACTACGCCTCGCTCGGCGTCGCCGCGGAGATGTCGGCGCACCTCTTCGACTCGGAGGGCCGGCGGGTCGGCCGGGACCTCGGCGAGCGCTGCATCACGGTCGAGGCGGACCGGCTGCGCCGGATTCCCGAGGTGGTGGCGATCGCGGGCGGCCAGCGCAAGGCCGCGGCGATCGGAGCGGTGCTGCGGTCCGGTCTGGTCACCAGCCTGGTGACGGACACCGCGGCGGCCGACTACCTGCTGACCGACTCGGCCGCACCGCGCAGGCCCGCGCTGGAGCGGTCCGACCCGGACGGGGAGTGAGCGAAGGACGCAGGGGGTGCGGGCGGTGTCACCGCCCGCACCCCCTGCGTCCTTGATGTTCCCGGCCCGGGTCAGTCCTGCCGGACGCCCAGGACCGTCGCCTCCAGATAGTGCTCCGGGTCCTTGTACTGGCTGACGTCGGCCGGGTTGTACCGCGGGGTCTGCCGGGACCAGTCGAGATTGCCGCGCATCCAGCTCCGCATCCCGTCCAGATACGGCTTCAGCATCCAGTTGAGCTGCGGATACGCCTTCAGCAGCTCGGCCTCCGCGGCGAGGAAGCGCTCGGTCTCGGCGGTGATCTCCGCGCAGACGTGGTCGAGCGACTGCTGCTTGCCGTACCCGCGGTGGTGCCGGACGAGATGGACGAGATTGTGGATCTCGCCGAGGACCTGCTCCTTCTCGTACGAGTACACGTCATTGGCCCAGCACACGACGTTGCACGAGGCCTCAAGCGCGATGATGAACCGGGCATCGTTGTGGATCGACTCGGGAGCCTCGATGCCGGCCACGATCTCTATCAGGTCCATGCAGACATGTATCGCACCGGTGTGCCGGCGCTTCTCGATGTACGTCGCCTCGGGCGGGACCACGCCGTCGGCCCGGTTCCCGGCCTCCCAGGTGGTGGCGGTCGTGAGGTACTTCATCAGGTGGTAGGTGAAGCGGCGCCGCCACTGCGGTGCGGCGGCCGGCACCGTGCGTTCCCACAGATCGACGAGGGCGACGACAGCGGCCGGCAGCTCCTCGTCCGCCGGTGTGCCGGTGCCGTCGACCACGCACCGCATCAGCTCGACCACGCTCCGCACCCGGTCCGGGCTCCGGCCGAGATGGCCGTCGTCCAGCTGGTCGTCGACGAGAAACAGCCAGACGAACCAGTCGGCGACAAGGTCCAGATTCTCACTGTCGGCGGTCGGGTACACCATGCCTACGAAGGCCCCGAAGTCTGCCTGCTCGAAGCGTTCCCTGGCTGAATCCCGGTGGACCAGGCCGGTGTTGCGGGTCCAGCTGTCGAGATGTGCCCTTACGTGCGCGACGTGCGGGTTCGTGAGCTGGGGGAACGGGCAGTGGATGTCCGGCAGTTCGCTCTCCACGGGCGGGTCGTGATCCTCTCCGGTCGTGCTTATGACGGAAGTTGTGACCAATCCGCCTGTTCCTCCGGGGCGTGTGGCTGACCCGCGGGACCTGCGCATTTGAAGCTACCTGACCCCTTGTCACCAGGTCCAGGGATGCTGATCCCGAATGATCGGGATGCCGGGCAGGTAGGGTCTGTGGGTAAGGCAGGTTCCACTTGCCCGGGACTCCCGATCCGGTTCCTCGGAGGAACACACGAACGCGGGAGTCATGTGTTGTGTCTTCGTGGAAACGACCTGCGCCATTTCGTATGAAAAAATGAGTGTTATGCGTTTTCTTGAGCCCGGCACCGGTCGATACACAGAGTCCCCCGCCGTCCCGTACGACCTCACGTACGACGATGTCTTCATGGTCCCGGGCCGGTCGGCGGTCGGATCCCGCCAAGGGGTGGACCTGTCCTCGCCCGACGGCACCGGCACCACCATCCCGCTCGTTGTCGCGAATATGACGGCGATCGCGGGCCGCCGGATGGCCGAAACGATGGCCCGTCGCGGCGGTCTCGTCGTCATCCCGCAGGACATTCCGATCGAGGTCGTCACCGAGGTCATCGCCTGGGTCAAGACACGCCACCTCGTGCTCGACACGCCCATCGTGCTGGCTCCCGGCCAGACGGTCGCCGACGCGCTGTCCCTGCTCCCCAAGCGCGCCCACGGCGCCGGCGTCGTCGTCGACAGCGAGCGGCGGCCCGTCGGCGTGGTCACCGACCACGACCTGACCGGTGTCGACCGCTTCACCCAGCTCTCCGAGGTCATGTCCAAGGACCTGGTGCTGCTCGACGCGGACATCGACCCGCGCGACGCGTTCAACAAGCTCGACGGCGCCAACCGCAAGCTCGCCCCCGCGGTCGACGCGCAGGGCCGTCTCGTCGGCATACTCACCCGGAAGGCGGCACTGCGCGCGACGCTCTACACCCCCGCCACCGACGCGGGCGGCAAGCTGCGGATCGCCGCCGCCGTCGGGATCAACGGTGACGTGGCCGGCAAGGCCAAGCAGCTCCTCGACGCCGGCGCCGACACGCTGGTCGTCGACACCGCGCACGGTCACCAGGAGTCCATGATCAGCGCGGTTCGCGCGGTCCGGGCGCTGGACCCGCAGGTGCCGATCGTCGCCGGCAACATCGTCGCCGCCGAGGGGGTGCGCGACCTCATCGAGGCCGGCGCCGACATCATCAAGGTCGGTGTCGGACCGGGCGCCATGTGCACCACCCGGATGATGACCGGGGTCGGCCGGCCGCAGTTCTCCGCGGTCCTGGAGTGCGCCGCCGAGGCGAAGAAGTACGGCAAGCACGTCTGGGCGGACGGCGGCGTCCGCCACCCGCGCGATGTCGCCATGGCGCTCGCCGCGGGCGCGTCCAACGTGATGATCGGTTCCTGGTTCGCCGGGACGTACGAGTCGCCCGGCGACCTCCAGCAGTCCGCCGACGGCCGCTTCTACAAGGAGTCCTTCGGCATGGCGTCCGCGCGCGCCGTGAAGAACCGCACCTCCGACGAGTCCGCGTACGACCGGGCCCGCAAGGCGCTCTTCGAGGAGGGCATCTCCACCTCGCGGATGTTCCTGGACCCGTCCCGTCCCGGCGTCGAGGACCTGGTCGACTCGATCATCGCGGGTGTCCGCTCCTCCTGCACCTACGCCGGCGCGGGTTCCCTCGAGGAGTTCGCCGAGAAGGCGGTCGTCGGTGTGCAGAGCGCCGCCGGTTACGCGGAGGGCAAGCCGCTGCACGCCAGCTGGAATTGATCCCGCGCCACCGCACCATCCGTGCCCCTTCCGGCCGTTCGCGCCGGAAGGGGCACGGGCGTTCCAAGGGAGCTCAGGGGCCCTTTCGGAGGGCTCGCGCGGGCCGTTTCGGATGTCCGGATCCGGGTGCCTGAGAACGCTTTCACGCTTTCCAACTCAGTTGAAAATTAAGTAACATGAACCCCAATCAGCTGCCCGCCTCTCTGCGGTAAGGGATCTCATGTCCTTCTTCACTGACCTGGCCCATCAGTACATCGACGGCGAGTGGAGGCCGGGCAAGGGGTCCTGGGACATCATCGACTTCAACCCCTTCGACGGGGAGAAGCTCGCCTCGATCACGGTCGCCACGGCCGACGAGGTGGACCAGGCGTACCGGGCGGCCGAGACCGCTCAGCAGGCCTGGGGCGACACCAACGCCTACGCCCGGCGCGCCGTGCTGGAGAAGGCGCTGCGGATCGTCGAGGACCGCGAGGCCGAGATCGGTGACGCGATCGTCGCGGAGCTCGGTGGCACACGTCTGAAGGCCGCCTTCGAGCTGCATCTGGCCAAGGAGTTCCTGCGCGAGTCGATCCAGCTCGCGCTGCGGTCCACCGGGCAGATCCTGCCCTCGCCGACCGAGGGCAAGGAGAACCGGGTCTACCGCGTGCCCGTCGGCGTGGTGGGTGTCATCAGCCCGTTCAACTTCCCCTTCCTGCTGTCGCTGAAGTCGGTCGCCCCCGCGCTGGCGCTCGGCAACGCCGTGGTGCTCAAGCCGCACCAGAACACGCCGGTCTGCGGCGGCACCCTGGTGGCGAAGGTGTTCGAGGACGCGGGGCTGCCCGCCGGACTCCTGAACGTGGTGGTCACCGACATCGCCGAGATCGGTGACGCGCTGCTGGAGCACCCCGTTCCCCAGGTCATCTCCTTCACCGGCTCGGACAAGGTCGGGCGGCACGTCGCGACCGTGTGCGCGGCGAACCTCAAGCGTTCCGTGCTCGAACTCGGCGGCAACAGCGCGCTCATCGTGCTCGACGACGCCGATGTGGACTACGCGGTCGACGCCGCGGTGTTCAGCCGCTACGTGCACCAGGGGCAGGTCTGCATGGCCGCCAACCGGATTCTGGTCGACCGTTCGGTGGAGCAGGAGTTCACCGAGAAGTTCGTCGCCAAGGTCGCCTCGCTGCGCGTCGGCGACCCGGCCGACCCGGCGACCCAGATCGGTCCGCTGATCAACTCCACCCAGGCCGAGGCGATCGCCGCGCTCGTCGACCAGACGGTGGAGGCCGGTGCGACCGCACTGCTGCACGGGCGGGCCGACGGCAACCTCGTCAGCCCCTCCGTGCTGACCGGCCTGGCGGCCGACTCGCCGGTGCTGTCCCAGGAGATCTTCGGCCCGGTCGCGCTCCTCGTGCCGTTCGACGGCGAGGACGAGGCCGTCCGGATCGCCAACGATACCCCGTACGGGCTGAGCGGCGCGGTGCACACCGGCAACGTCGAGCGCGGCGTCCGGGTCGGGCAGCGAATCCGCACCGGCATGATCCACATCAACGACGGCACCGTCCACGACGAGCCGATCGTTCCCTTCGGCGGCGAGAAGAGCTCCGGCCTCGGGCGGCTGAACGGCGACTCGATGCTCGACGCCTTCACCACCCAGAAGTGGATCTCCGTGCAGCACGGGCGCTCGCAGTTCCCGTTCTGACCCCGTTCCACCTGCGGTGAGCGCGCCCTGCGGGGCGGGCCCGTGGTCTACTTCGGGGGCGGCACCGCCGCCCCCGAACCGGCCGTCGCCCTGGCCGTCACCCGGCCATCGCCATCGCAGAGAAGTGATCCGTACGACGTGCGACTGAACGACCTCGACGAACGCATCGTCCACGCCCTCGCCGAGGACGCCCGCCGCTCCTACGCCGACATCGGCTCGATCATCGGGCTGTCCGCGCCCGCGGTGAAGCGCCGGGTGGACAGGCTGCGCGCCGAGGGCGCGATCACCGGGTTCACCGTACGGGTGGATCCGGCGGCGCTCGGCTGGGAGACCGAGGGGTTCATCGAGATCTACTGCAGCCGCAACACCTCGCCGGAGTCGATCAAGCACGGTCTCGCCCGGTATCCCGAGGTCGCGTCCGCGTCCACGGTGACCGGGGACGCGGACGCGATCGTTCAGGTGTTCGCGGCTGACATGCGCCACTTCGAGCAGGTGCTGGAGCGGATCGCGGGCGAGCCGTACGTCGAGCGGACGAAGTCCGTGCTGGTGCTCTCGCCGCTGCTGCGGCGGTACTCGTCGGGGTCGCCGGGCTAGGGTGCCGCGCCGCAGCCGGATGCCGCCGGTCGGGACGGAGACCTGGGTCACCTTGTTGACCTGCGGGAACGCTGGGCGCAATGAATCGTCGCCCGCGCCCGGTGGGGCGCAACGGATCGACGGTCGGTGCGCAACGGTCGCGCCTTGTCCGGGGGCGATCGCGGACCGTACCGTCAATACGTCCCCGCCCCGCCCGCACCGCCCGAGGTCTGCCATGCCGCCGTTGCGCACCGCCCTGCTCCAGAGCTCCGGACATCCGGGCTCGGTGGCCCGGAACATCGAGGTGATCGAGGACGCCGCACGCCGCGCCGCCGCCGGCGGGGCCCGGCTGCTCGTCTGCCCCGAGATGTTCCTGACCGGGTACGCGATCGGGGACGACGTGCCCCGGCTGGCCGAGGCCGCCGACGGGCCCGCCGCGCAGGCCATCGCCGCGATCGCCGCCCGGCACGGGCTCGCCGTTCACTACGGCTACCCGGAGCGGGACGGCGACACCCTGTACAACGCCGCCCAGCTCATCGGGCCCGACGGCGCCGCGCTCGCGAACTACCGCAAGACCCATCTCTTCGGCGGCTTCGAGCAGCAGTGGTTCACCCCCGGCGAGCAGCCGGTCGTCCAGGCCGAGCTGGACGGCGTACGCATCGGGCTCATGATCTGCTACGACGTCGAGTTCCCGGAGAACGTGCGGGCGCACGCCCTCGCCGGCACCGATCTGCTGCTGGTGCCCACGGCATTGATGCACCCCTTCCCGTTCGTCGCAGAGTCCCTCGTCCCGGTCCGTGCCTTCGAGAACCAGCTGTACGTCGCCTACGTCAACCGGACCGGCCCGGAAGGCGAGTTCGAGTTCGTCGGGCTGAGCTGCCTGGCCGGTCCCGACGGTGCGGTCCGCACCCGTGCCGGACGCGGCGAGGAGCTTGTCCTCGGGGACGTCGACCCGGCCCTGCTGGCCGCGTCCCGGGCCGGCAACCCCTATCTGCTCGACCGCCGCCCCGGTCTGTACGGCTCCCTCGTCTGAGCCCGCCGCTCCGCTCACTCACTTTCCCTGCAAGGAGTCCGTACCCCATGACGTCCACGGTGCCCACCGCCGTCCAGCACACCGAGGCAGCCCCGCCGATCACCATGTTCGGGCCGGACTTCCCGTACGCGTACGACGACTTCCTCGCACACCCCGCCGGGCTCGGACAGATACCGGCGACCGAGCACGGCAGCGAGGTCGCGGTCATCGGCGGAGGGCTCTCCGGGATCATCACCGCCTACGAGCTGATGAAGATGGGGCTCAGGCCCGTCCTCTACGAGGCCGACCGGATCGGCGGACGGCTGCGTACGGTCGAGTTCGACGGCTGCACGGTGGACGGGCAGCCGCTCACCGCCGAGATGGGCGCGATGCGCTTCCCGCCGTCCTCGACCGCGCTCCAGCACTACATCGACCTGGTCGAGCTGGAGACGAAGCCGTTCCCCAACCCGCTCTCCCCGGTCACCCCGTCGACCGTCGTCGACCTGAAGGGCGCGTCGCACTACGCCCGGACGATCGACGACCTTCCGCAGATCTACCGGGACGTGATGGACGCCTGGAACAGCTGCCTGGAGGAGGGCGCCGACTTCTCCGACATGAACCGGGCGATGCGCGAGCGCGATGTGCCGCGGATCCGGGAGATCTGGGCCCGGCTCGTCGAGAAGCTCGACAACCAGACGTTCTACGGCTTCCTCTGCGACTCGGAGGCCTTCAAGTCCTTCCGGCACCGCGAGATCTTCGGCCAGGTCGGCTTCGGCACCGGCGGCTGGGACACCGACTTCCCCAACTCCATCCTGGAGATCCTGCGCGTCGTCTACACCGAGGCGGACGACCACCACCGCTCCATCGTCGGCGGCAGCCAGCAGCTTCCGCTGCGCCTGTGGGAACGCGAGCCGCAGAAGATCATCCACTGGCCGCTCGGCACCTCGCTGGCCTCGCTGCACGACGGGGAGCCGCGTCCCGCGGTGACGCGGCTGAACCGCACCGCCGGGAACCGGATCACCGTCACCGACGCCTCCGGTGACATCCGCACCTTCCGCGCGGCCGTCTTCACCGGGCAGTCCTGGCTGCTGCTCTCCAAGATCGCCTGCGACGACGCGCTCTTCCCGATCGACCACTGGACGGCGATGGAGCGCACCCACTACATGGAGTCCTCCAAGCTGTTCGTCCCCGTCGACCGGCCGTTCTGGCTGGACGGGGCCGTCGACGGCAACGGGGAGCCCACCGGCCGCGACACCATGTCGATGACGCTCACCGACCGGATGACGCGCGGTACCTACCTCCTGGACGACGGCCCGGACAAGCCGGCCAGCATCTGTCTCTCGTACACCTGGTGCGACGACAGCCTGAAGTGGCTGCCGCTCTCGGCGGCCGAGCGCATGGACGTGATGCTGAAGTCGCTCGGCGAGATCTACCCGGGCGTCGACATCAGGAAGCACATCATCGGTAATCCGGTGACGGTCTCCTGGGAGAACGAGCCCTTCTTCATGGGTGCGTTCAAGGCCAATCTGCCCGGCCACTACCGCTACCAGCGGCGGCTGTTCACCCACTTCATGCAGGACCGGCTGCCCGCCGACAAGCGGGGCCTGTTCCTGGCCGGCGACGACATCTCCTGGACGGCCGGCTGGGCCGAGGGGGCCGTGCAGACCGCGCTGAACGCCGTCTGGGGCGTGATGACCCAGTTCGGCGGTGCGACCGATGCGGCCAACCCCGGCCCCGGCGACGTCTACGACGAGATCGCCCCGGTCGAACTCCCGGAGGACTGAGCGGGACTACGCGGGCCGGCAGACGCTGCGCTGCCGGCCCAGGCCGGAGATCTCGACCTCCATCACATCGTCCGGGCCCAGGTACGGGAAGCGGCCGGACAGGGCCACCCCCTGGGGCGTACCCGTGTTGATGATGTCTCCGGGCTCCAGCACCAGGTACTGCGACAGGTGGTGCACCAGATGCGCCACGCTGAAGATCATGTCCGCGGTGGAGGAGTCCTGCCGGGGCTCTCCGTTGACATGGCTGGTCAGCCGCAGCTGCTGCGGGTCACCGACCTCGTCGGCCGTCACCAGGACCGGGCCCAGCGGGTTGAACGTGGCGCAGCTCTTGCCCTTGGACCACTGGCCGCCCGACTCCTCCAGCTGGAAGGCGCGCTCGGAGACGTCGTTGCTCACCGCGTAGCCCGCGATGTGGGCGGCGGCGTCGGCGGGGGAGTCCAGGTAGGAGGCGCGGCGGCCGATGACGACGGCCAGCTCCACCTCCCAGTCGGTCTTCCTCGATCCGCGCGGGATGAGGACGTCGTCGTACGGACCGACGACCGTGTTCGGGGACTTGTAGAACAGGATCGGCTGCTCGGGCGGCTCGGCCCCGGACTCCGCCGCGTGGGCGGCGTAGTTCTGTCCGATGCACAGGAGCGCGGAGGGCCGGGCCACCGGGGCACCGATCCGCTCGCCGGTGATGTCGGTCTCCGGGAGCTTCGGCTCGGCGGGGATCAGGTGCGGATTGCCGGCCAGCGCGGCGAGGAACGCGCCGTCGATGTCGTCGGTGATGCCCGACAGGTCGTAGTGGCGGCCCTCGGGGCAGACGACGACCGGGCGCTCGTGGCCCGGCTCGCCTATGCGCATCAGTCGCATGAAGGGTGGATCTCCTGACGGGTACGGGTACGGGGGTCGGTACGGGTACGGCGGCGGTCAGCGCAGCCGGACGAGGGCGTCGGCGGTGACGGCGTGCACCGGCGGACGCCCGGCGAGCAGCCGCAGCACCTCGTTGACGGCGCTGGTGCCGAGCCGCTGCCGGCACTCGACGCTGCCGGCCGCCTGGTGCGGGGTGAGCAGCACGTTCGGCAGGGAGCGGAAGGGGTGGCCGACGGGCAGCGGCTCGGCGTCGAAGACGTCGATCGCGGCGTCCAGCCGGCCGGTGGTCAGTTCGGCGAGGAGCGCGTCCTCGTCGACCAGCCACGAGCGGGCGGTGTTCACCAGGCCCGCGCCGTCCGGCATGAGCGCCAACTGTCCGGCGCCGATCATCCGGTGGGTCTCCTCGGTGACCGGCGCGTGCACGGCCACGATCCGGCTGCCGGAGAGCAGCGTCTCCAGCGGTACGGACTCCACGCCGAGCGCCTCGGCGTCGGCGTCGGACAGGAACGGGTCGGTGACGCGCACCCGCGCCCCCATCGCCCGCACCAGCCGGATGTAGGCCCGCCCGGTGCGGGAGGCGCCGATCACCCCGATGTCGCTGCCGTGGATCTCGTGGCGTGGCGGTGCCTCGCTCGCCGCCGCCCAGTCCTGGCCGCCGCGCAGGGCGTGGTCGAAGCGCTGGATGCGGTGGAGCAGCGAGAGGGTGAAGGCGAGTGCGACCTCGGCGACCGGGCGGGCCATCTCGTCGCCGGCCTCGGTGACCAGGATGCCCCGCCGGAACACGTCCTCGGTGACGTAGGGCGCGACCGCCGAGCCGGTGTGCGCGACCAGCTCCAGCCGGTCCGCGTGGGACAGCAGCTCGGCGTCGACCCTGGGCGCCCGCCACGAGGTGATCAGTGCGCGGGCGCCGGGCAGCGCGGCGGCCACCGCCGCCCGGTCCGCGTGGTCGTCGATGACCGTGAGCCGTGCGGCCCGCTCCAGCTCCCGCCACACCTCGGCGGTGAAGAACTGGGCGCGCAGGTGCGGCGGTACGGCGACGACCACCCGGGCGGAGCGGTCGGTGGGTTCAGGAGAGCCAGGCATCGAGGTGCTCCGCAACGAAGGCGTCATCGGTCAGCCAAGGGTAGGCCGCGGCCACCCGGGTGATCTCCTCGGCCTGTCCGGGGGAGAGCGTCTCGGCCGGGTCCAGGCAGCGGATGTTCGCCAACAGGCCCTGGCGGCGCAGCACTTCGTGCACTCCGGCGATACAGCCGCGGAACGCGCCCCGTACGTCGAAGACCGCGCTGTTGGCGTCGGTCAGCTCGGTGCGGCGGGCCAGGCAGCGGACCATCGCCGCGTGGTCCCCGGCGCGGGCCAGGCGGACGTCTTCGAGCAGGGTCACCGCGGAGCTCGTCCACACCGCCCACTGGCCGAGCAGTCCGCCCGCGAACCAGCGCTGCGGGCCGTTCGCCGTCCCGTACGGGGTGAGCAGGTCGCCGACGATGTCGTCGTCGTTGCCGGTGTACAGCGCCACCTCGCCGGCCCGGTCCGCGGCGGCCACGGCCCGTACGACATCGGCGGTGCGGTAGCGGTCGAACGGGGCGATCTTCACGGCGGCCGTGTTCGGCAGATCGGTGAACGCCGACCAGAAGCCGGGCGACAAGTACCTTCCCCCGACGGCCTCCTGGAGGTAGAAGCCGATCACCGGAAGGACCTCGCCGACCGCCCGTGCCCGTTCCAGCAGCCCCTTCTCGTCCGCACCGGGCACGGCCGGGCTGAGCAGCACCGCGTCGTAGCCGAGCTCGGCGGCGGTGGTGGCCTCGGCGACGGCCTGCGCGGTGTAGCCGCAGGCGCCGGCGACCTTGACGAACGGGCGGCCGGCCTCGGCGTCGATGGTCTCGGCCGCGAGCTCCAGGACGGGCCGGAACAGGCCGACTTCCGGCTCGCGGATCTCGAACTGCGTGGTGTGGACGGCGACGGCGGCGCCGCCCGCCCCGGACGCCAGGTAGTAGCGGGTGAGCGCGCGCTGCCGGCGTTCGTCGAACGTGCCGTCCGCGTGCAGCGCGAGCGGGTGTGCGGGTATCGCGGCGCCGCGGGTGAGCAGCTCCAGCGCGGGCGTGGACGGGAGGGAAGGTGTGGAGGGAGTGGACATGGAGTGGATCAGAACCTTCCGTCACGTACCTGGAACTTGGTGGGCTTGCCGGACAGCGGCAGCCCGCGCCGCAGCCAGTCGGCCTGCCACTCGACGAGGGTGCGCAGCGCGACGTCCGGGTAGCCGAAGAGGGCGTGGCAGCGGCTCGCGTCGGAGAGCAGCGCGGTGGGCGCCTCCGTACCGGCGAGGACCGGCTCCCGGTCGAACTCCTCGCCGAACCACTGCGCGATGCGGCGTACCGAAGCGGTCTCCGGGCCGGTGAGGTTGAGGGTGAACGCCTCGCCGTCGGTGGCGTGCAGCAGCGAGCGCAGCGCGACCTCGTTGGCGTACCCCTGCCACACCACGTTGGCGTGGCCGGTCGTCACATCGACCGGCTCGCCGGCCTGCACGCGGTACGCGATGTCGGCGAGGACCCCGTACCGCAGGTCCACGGCGTAGTTGAGTCGGATGTTGGCGACCCTGGTGCCGAGGGTCAGCGCCGCATGGCCGAAGATCCGCTCCCGGCCGAGGCACGACATGGCGTACTCGCCGACCGGGCCGACCGGGTCGGTCTCGGTGCAGCCGCCCGAGGAGACCGGGACCAGCGGGTACACGTTGCCGGTGGAGAACGCGGTGATCCGCGAACCCGACCAGCGGCGGGCCACCCGGTCCGGCATCGCGGCGTTCACCGCCCAGGCGAGCGAGGGCGCCCCGGCGGAGCCGAACTTGGCGCCGACCATGAAGACGACGTTCCCGGCATCGGGCAGCCGGGTCGGATCGGCGGCCGGGTCCATCAGGTCGAAGGCGACCGTGCGGACCCCGGCGGCCTCCAGCTCGTCGGCTGCGGCCTTGTCGGACCAGCGGGAGACCGCGTACACGGTCACATCCGTGCGGCCCGCGGCGTCCAGCGCGCGGCGGGCCAGCCGGCACAGGCTGGGTCCCATCTTGCCGCCCGCACCGAGGACCAGCAGATCGCCTTCCAGGCGGCCGAGGTCGGCGACGAGCGCGGGGGAGGGGGTGGCGAGCCGCTCTTCGAGTGCGGCCTCATCGGTGAACATATACCTGGCTATCCCTTGATTCCGGACGCGGTGACGCCCTCGGTGAAGTAGCGCTGGCCCACCATGTACGCGGCGAAGATGGGCACGAACGCGATGACGGAGCCGGAGAGCACCACATTGAGCGGCACGTTCTGCTGCTGGAGCGAGGCGATGCCGACGGTGAGGGTGCGCATGTCGGTGGACTGGCCGATCACCAGGGGCCACAGGAAGTCGTTCCAGTGCCACAGGAAGACGAAGACCCCGAGCGTGGCGAGGATCGGCTTCAGCAGCGGCAGCACGATCCGGTAGAAGATCTGCCACTCGCTGCACCCGTCGAGGCGGGCCGCCTCGAAGAGTTCGTCCGGCAGTCCCTGGATGAACTGCCGCATCAGGAACACCGCCTGGGCGTTGGCCAGGGTCGGCACGATCAGTCCCCAGTACGTGTCGACACCGCCGAGCTTCGCGATCATCGCGAAGGTCGGGATCATCGTGACGTGATACGGGACCATCACCATCGACAGGAACGACCAGAACATGGCCTCCCGGCCAGGGAAGCGCTTCTTGGCGAACGCGTACCCGGCGAGCGAGGCGAGCAGCAGCACGCCGACGACCGAGACGACCGAGTACATCAGCGTGTTGAACAGCCAGCGCGGCACGTCCTGGGCGCCCATGACGGTGTCGTACGCCTCGCCGGTCAGCGGCCAGGGCAGCAGACTGCCGGGGAAGTCGACCGCGGCGGACGGCTTCAGCGAGAGCACGACCATCGCGTAGAACGGGAAGACCGTCACGATCGCGGCGAGCGTCAGCAGTGCGCCGCGCGCGATCCGGCCGGTCCGGGTGGAACGCATTCCGTACGGGACGGTGTCCTGCTCGGAGAGCTTGCGCAGCTTGCGTTCGGCCCGGCGCGCGGCCCGGTCCGGGGGCGCGGAGGCCTTGCGGACGGGCGGGGCCTTCATCTCTTCGGGTGCTGCGGTCATGGTCACTGGTCCTTCCCGATCACGAGCCGCTGGATCACCGCGACGACCACGGTCAGCACGAAGAGCGCGACACCGATGGCGGAGGCGTAACCCAGGTCGAAGTACTTGAAGCCCGCGTCGTAGAGCTGGAAGACGAGCGTGTAGCTGGCGTTGGCGGGCCCGCCGCCCGTCATGGTGTAGACGGCGTCGAAGACCTGGAACGAGGCGGTCGTCTCGATCACGGCGAGGAAGAACAGAGCGGGCTTGAGCTGCGGCAGCACGATGTAGCGGAACCGCTGCCAGGGGCCGGCCCCGTCGGTGAGGGCCGCCTCCTCCAGCTCGCGCGGGATGTCCTGCATCCGGGCGAGCAGGATGAGCATCCCGTAACCGAAGCGGGACCAGACGCCGACGAGCGCGAGCGCGGGAAGCACCAGCACGTCGTCGGAGAGCCAGGAGCCCTCGGACATCCCGAACCAGCCCATCAGGGTGGACCACGGGCCGCCGGTCGAGAAGATCCAGACGAAGACGGTGGCGGCCAGCACCAGCGAGGTGACGACCGGCAGGAAGAACACCGAACGGAAGAACTTGGCGCCGCGGAACGCGCGGCGGG
>NZ_JAFMPZ010000581.1 GCF_017353455.1 Streptomyces laculatispora | reverse complement strand
AGCGCTTAGAACACTGCCGGGCCCCGGCAGTGTCGCCGGACCGGTATGTATGGGACCATCCAGCCAGTTCGACGGAAATGTTCGGGGGATTCCGCAGATCGGGAGGGGTGATCACGTGACCTTGTTTCTCGGTCTCGGTATTGCGGGAGTCGTGCTGCTCGCGCTGTCCCTGATCTTCGACGGAATCCTCGAAGGCCTCTTCGGAGGCGTGCTGGACGGCCTCTTCGACGGGCTGCTCTCCCTTCCGGTGATCGCCGGCTTCGTCTCGATGCTCGGCTTCGGCGGCGCCATCGTGCTCGGCACGACCGGCGTCGGCACGTTCGCCGCCGTCGGGGCCGGTGTCCTGGCCGGTCTGGTCGCCGCCTGGCTGACCTGGAAGTTCAGCCAGGCCCTGATGCGGGACCAGACCAACGCCACGCCGCGGGACGCGGATCTCGTCGGCTCGGCCGGCTCCGTGGTCACGGCCATTCCGGCCGACGGCTACGGCGAGGTACTGCTGCGGCTGGGGGGTCATGTCGTGAAGCTGTCGGCGAAGAGCCCCGTGCCGGTCGAACGCGGCACCGAGATCTGGGTCGAGGCCACGCTCTCGACCACCTCGGTCTCGGTCCGCCCCGTCGAACGCTGAGCCGGCAAGCCGGCCGGTCCACCACCGCTCGCAACAGAACTGCCGTCCCCGTCGGGAGGCAGAGGGGGACACCCTTATGAGTCCAGTCCTGATCGCCATCGTCGGAGTCGTCGTACTCCTCGTCCTGCTGGCCCTCGTGGTCATCACCCGCTACAAGGTCGCCGGGCCCAGCGAGGCGTTCATCATCACCGGCCGCCGCGGCAAGAAGTCCGTCGACCCGGTGACCGGGCGGGCCAGCATCGACAACAGCGGCCAGAAGGTCGTCGTCGGCGGCGGCGTCTTCGTCGTGCCGTTCGTCCAGCAGAAGTTCACCCTCGACCTCTCCAGCCGGCACATCCCGATCGCCGTGCGCGGGGCCGTCACACTGCGCGGGGTGAAGTCCAACCTCGAAGGCGTCGCGATCGTCAAGGTCGGCGGCAGCGAGGACGCGATCCGGGCCGCCGCCCAGCGCTTCCTGCAGCAGCAGAACGGCATCGTCGGCTTCACCCAGGAAGTGCTCTCCGGCGCGCTGCGCGCCATCGTCGGCCGGATGTCGGTCGAGGACATCATCCGCGACCGGGCCGCGTTCGCCGGCCAGGTGGCGGAGGAGGCCGAGGCCAGCCTGTCCGGCCAGGGCCTGATCCTGGACGCCTTCCAGATCCAGGACATCACCACCGAGGGCTCCTACCTGGAGGACCTCGGCCGCCCGGAGGCCGCCCGCGCCAAGCAGGAGGCGGACATCGCCGAGGCGATCGCCCGCCGCGCCTCGGAGCAGGCCCGGCTGAAGGCCGCCGAGGAAATCGCCATCGCCGAGCGGACGTTCTACCTCAAGCAGGCCGAGATCAAGGCCGAGACGGAAGCGGCCGCCGCGAAGGCGAACGCCGCCGGTCCCCTCGCCGAGGCCGCCCGCCAGCAGGAGGTCCTCCAGGAGCAGGAGAAGGTCGCCGAGCGCCAGGCCGCACTGACCGACCGCGAGCTCGACACCAAGGTCCGCAAGCCCGCCGACGCCGCCCGTTACCAGGCCGAGCAGGAGGCGGAAGCCCGCCGTATCGCCCAGGTCAAGCAGGCCGAGGCGGACGCGGAGCGCTCCCGCCTGACCGGTGAGGGCGAGAAGCTGCACCGCTCCGCACTCGCCGACGCCGTACGCATCGAGGGCGAGGCCGAGGGCGCCGCCATCGCCGCGAGGGGTTCGGCCGAGGCCGAGGCCATGCAGAAGAAGGCGGACGCCTTCGCCCAGTACGGCGACGCGGCCGTGCTCCAGATGCTCGTCGAGGTACTCCCGCAGGTCGTCGCCAAGGCGTCCGAGCCGCTGAGCGCCATCGACAAGCTGACCGTGATCTCGACGGACGGCGCGAGCCAGCTCTCGCGCACCGTCACGGACAACGTCGCCCAGGGCATGGAGCTCCTCAGCTCCACCACGGGCGTCGACCTCGCCGCCCTGCTCAAGAACCTCAAGGGCGCGACCCCGAAGACGGAGATCCCGGCCCAGTCGGACACCGCCACCACCACCACCGCCCGGAACGGCAAGATCGAAGTCACGGACTGACCGTCCACCACAGCAACACCCACACGTGCCCGGCCGGTTCCCCACCGCCCGGGCACGCGTGCGTCCACGCTCGTCCCGCAAGATCGACGCGCACGGTCAGCGGCCCTGCCCGCCGGCGCTGGAGCAGCCCCGCGTGTGGGGGAGGGTGCAGACTCCGTTACCTGCGGGTTTATCCGGCGGACTGCCTGAGTTCAAGCAGCTTCAGCGAATCGGACACTTCACCTCTCTCGCTCGGGAGCGAAGCAGGCGGGGCCCAACAACTACCCGCAAGACCACTTGCCCTCAAGGGCGTTGGTCGTCAGCCGTGCTGCCGACGCTGCCGGATGCGGGTTTCACTGACGAGTAGCGCACTCGGCTCCCTGCGGGTGAGAGGGTCCGCCCCATCAACGAAGTGCGTCACCCACCTTCAGCCCAACTGGCCAGGAAGGGCCGCCCTCCCAAGAGAGGGACCCGGCCCCCACCCACAGCAAGGATCAGCGCCCGGAACAGAAGTCAGGCCTTCATGGCGGCTACCAGGCAAATTCTTTCACTCATACCTTGAACTGCCCGGGATTTCCGGTGCTTGGCGAGACTCTTTCGCATTCTCTCGAAGTGCTCGTCCCCCCGGGCTGTGGAAAGCGCCATGTAGTCGTTGAGGAAAGTCCCCCACGAGGCGCAGGACTCCTCGATATGACCGAGCTCAAACTGCCGCTGGGCCAAAACGGCATTCGCATGCAGACGCCCCTGCCTCTCCTGAAGTGGCATGGCCTTGATCGACTGCTTCATGGCCCCGATGGAGTTCGCCAAGTCCCGGTTCTCGTAGTGAACGTGAGACACGTGAAAAAGGTAGGCGGCCTGGTCATATCCGCCGACCGATTCACGACGAGAGTCCGCCTTCGAGAGCGCTGACTCGGTCTCTCGAAGCCGCATGACGGCAGCACGCTTGTCTCCTACCATCGCCGAGGCATGGGCCTGCTGCCCCCGGAGGAATGCGACAAGCCTGGGGCCGGCCTGTGGAGCCGCTTCGGCTGCAGAGTCAGCGAGCTGCAGTGCCCTACCGCCGTGGCGCAGGTTGGTCGCTTGCAAGCTCATACCCCGAAGCGTCCGACAGTACGTGGCCTGGTCACGGGACTCCCCCGCAAGCTTGAGCGCTTCGAGGTAGTACCTCTGACCGAGCCCGTGGGCCCGCTCATACATGGCCATCCAGCCGGTCAAGTAGGTGAGATCGGAGGCCGCGGACAGCATGTCATCGTGCACTTTCTGAGTACCACCGGCCTTGAGGTACGAGGCCACAGTATTGACGAGAAATGCCGCGGCCATAGGCCTCGCGTGGCCGCCGCCCAGTTCATCAAGGATGTCTGCGATTCTTTCCGTCATCCTGCGGACAGTCTCGACCTCGCCTTGACCGATACGTCCGGTGGGCTTCGTGATCCTCTCTCCGTCGTCGGCGTTGGCAACGTCGGCGAACAGCGGGACAGAGAGCGCCGCCGAGTAGAGGCCCGCGGCAAGAACGCGACGGCGTGAGGGGTCCATGTCCGCCTTCCCGAGTTGCAGCAGAGCTTCGACCCCGTCGCCCGACTCATTCCCCTCCTCCGACTTCAGCCGCTTGAGTCCGGCTTCGTCATAGGGAACGGGTCGCCCGAGCTTGCGTTCGAACGCCTCGATGATCAGTGGCCTGACTCGCTCGGTCGGCTGTGTCCCTCTGATCCAGTGCGCCACCGTGGACTGGCTGTACGTGAGCCCCATCCCGGCCTCGGTTCCGAGCCGGTTCACAGCCTGAGCAAGTTGCGTCTCGGACCATTGCGCCTGGCCAAGGAGGTTCTTCAGCCCGGCGTTGCGCTGCTTCTCGGACGCTGTAGCCACATCAACTCCCGTTGCATTCATGGGATTCATGCTTTGCCCTCCCCTCCAAGGTACCCGCCCCGGCACTCTGCGCGGTTAGCTGTTCACGCACCGCCGCCAAGCGGCCCGGAGGGGACATGTGGTGACCACCGTGACGAAAGAACACGACGCTCCAACCGTCGATGCCACGGCTGACCGGCTTCCGATCGACGTGGAATCCATTCACGACGGCTTGGCCCACGCGCTGATGTTGCCGCTGGCCACCACAACCCGGGAGGACATCAACGCGAGCGTCCAACAGGTCTTGGGACACCTCAACGTCCTGATGGCAGAGGAGTTGGGATACGACTCGGACGCGGACGTGCGTGGTCTGTTCAGACAGGCATACGCCCTGCTCGATCTCAGTCGGCGCCCCGACGAAGAGACCGCCGTCTTCGAGGTGTTCACGTACCTCGGCGACACGGTTCGCGTGGCCATGCGCTTCCTGGACAAGTTCGAGGCATCCCTGAGGGCACCGGCTCAAGGGCCCACCTAGTAGTCCCACCCCGAGCCGCACGCCGGGCTGTGCCCTTTCCGAGCAATCGCTGGAAAGACCGACGCGAAACCATCATGGAGAAATCATGGCAACTACCACAATCCCGTTCGCCACTCGTGCCGCTGAGCCGCCTTGCCTGGTCACCACGTCCATCGTCGGAGTCACCTGGGACGAGGGCCGACAGCTCAACGTCCAGGCAGACGGTTCGCCTTGGCACACCGCCGACCACGCGGCGTCGACCACCGATACCAACCAGGACGGCAAGGGCGATGACGTGACCGACCCCTACTTCGCTCCCGCCTCCTGATGAGCGCCGCCCGGCCGGTGCTCGTCGTCGCCGAACGGCTCGATGCCTCAGCTGACATGGTCGTGGACCAACTGAATCGGCGCGACGTAGCCGTCATGCGATTCGACTCAGCCGACTTCCCCCAACACCTCACCCTGACCGCCGGCCACCGGCCGACGGCCGCGGGATGGGAAGGCGTCCTGACCGACGAGCACCGATCGGTGCGGCTCGAGGACGTCCGGGCCGTCTACTACAGGCGGCCCGGACGCCCCGTCATCGCCGACACCGTGACCGAGCCGTACGCGACCTGGGCCCGAAACCAAGCGGACGCAGCCATCCTCAATCTGCTGTCCGCCCTGCCCGTCCGCTGGATCAACAACCCCCACCACGACCGCATCGCCGCACACAAGCCGCAACAACTCGTCGCGGCCACCCGCGCCGGCCTGCGGGTACCGCGCAGCATCATCACGAACGATCCGGACGAAGCCCGCTCCTTCGCCAAGGCCGTGGACGGCCCCCTCATCTGCAAGCCAGTCCTCGGCGGACGCCTGAACACCGGCGCGGACCGGCACCTCATGGTGGCCACCCACCGGGTCGACCCGACCGGCTTTGACGACAGCATCCGGCTGACCGCGCACTACTTCCAGGAAGACATCCCCAAGAAGTACGAAGTACGCCTGGTCGCCGTGGACGGCAACCTGTTCGCAGGAACCATCGTGGCCACCTCCGAGAAGGCACGCACCGACTGGCGCACCGACTACGAGAACCTCAAGTACGGCACGACCACGGTGCCCAAGAAGGTCGCCGCGGCCGTTCGGCGCTTCATGGCCTCGTACGGGATCGTGTTCGGCTCCTTCGACTTCGCCGTCACCCCCGACGACGCGTGGGTGTTCTTCGAGAACAACCCGGCCGGCACCTGGTCATGGGTCGAGAACCGCACCGGCCTCCCCATCGCCGCCGCACACGCCGACTACCTGCAAGGAATCACAACATGACCGACCCGAGCACCACCACGTCGGCCGTGCTGCGCGCCAGGTTCGCCGCCATGCTCGGCGAGGAGCGTAAGAGCCCATGGCTGGCAGCATTCGCCGACGTGCCGCGGGAACACTACGTCCCGAGCTTCTACCGACAGGACGCACAGGGCCAGTGGCAGAAGGTCTCCGAAGGCGACCCGGGCTACCTGGAAACCGTGTACTCGGACACCGCACTGACGACTCAGCTCGACGAACACGGCATCCCCACATCGTCATCCAGCGAGCCCCGGTTGATGCTGACCATGCTCGATGCCCTCGACGCGCGGCCCGGTCACCGGCTCTACGAACTGGGCCTCGGCACCGGATACAACGCCGCCCTGGCCTCAGCACACCTCGGTAGCGACAACGTCGTCAGCATGGACATCGACCCCGATCTCGTCCGCCTCGCACGTCGGCGCCTGGCACGGGGCCAGCACCACCCCCTCGTACTCAACGGGGACGGCGCGCAGGGCTACCCGGACCGGGCACCGTACGACCGCATCATCGCGACAGCCGGTCTGCACGGCATCCCACCCGCCCTGCTGGGCCAGGCCCGGCAAGGGACGGTCGTCGTGGCCCCGATCGGGTTCGGGATCGCGAGAGTCGTCGTCTCGGGCGACGGCGAGGCAACGGGACGATTCCTGCCCGTGCCCGCGTTCTTCATGCCCCGCCGCACCCCCACAAAAGGCCCCGACTTCGCCACCCTGGAAACCCAGACCGGCCAGCCCACCACGGTCCCCGCGACCGACGCACTCGACAGGCTCAAGTTCCCCCTGTCCCTGGCACTCCCCGGATACAGCTCATGCACCTGGCAGAACGAAACAGGTGAGGTGACCGGCGTCGGACTGTGGACCGAAGACGGTTCCACAGCCACGGTTCACGTATCGGGCAAGGCCCGGCAGACCGGCCCCCGGAGGCTCTGGGACACAGTGGAAAGCCTGGCCTCCGCCTTCCCCAAGGACACCCCGGCCCGAGAGGACTTCGGCCTCACGATCACGCCGGAGGGACAGCGGGCCTGGTACCGAGAGCCAGAAGGCCCCTCCTGGTCATTGCCTGCGTGCAAATGAATGAATCTTCGCCCCGCCTCGGAGCGGCGGGGGACTGTGTTCCCACTGGAAATCCCGACGCAGGGGTTCATGTCCTGCCATGCGCGGGGAGCAGCGTCGGGGCGACCAGAGGGTTCGGTGGGGCGGGGGCATCCCCACATGCGCGGGGAGCGGAACGAGCGCTCGACACCTGTCAGGCCTCAGGAGGGCCGCCCCGTCTCAACGGGTCTGACCAGTCGCACCGAACCTTGATCGTCGTGCGGTGGTCTGGTTCGAGGGCCGATGAGGTCAGGCGAAGAGGGCACCCGCTACGGGCCCTCAGCGCCGGCGTCTCTCGCTCGCATGGCGGCGGCCGCCTCCAGCAGGGACCAGCCGTCGACCTCCGTCGGCCTCCGCTCGTCCGGTTGCCACCCACGGTCCAGTGCCACGTCGAGCAACGCCCGGACGGCGCCCGGTTCGTGCAGGTTCAGGTCCGGACCCCGGATGAAGCCCACGTCCCCGGAGCCGAGGGGTGCCCCGCCCGGGACGTACCGGCCGGGGCCGCGGTCAAAGATGACGCGCAGCGGGCCGCCGCTGCCGGCCGGTTGCGGGGACAGCGTGAGGGTCTGGCGGCAGTCCACGGAACGGCCGTCTTCGTCCTTCTGGTGGCTGTGGCGCATCGTCCACATGTACACGCGCCCGGCGGCGACGAGTCGGCGCGGCGCATCTGAACGGCGAGGCATTCGGCCGAGGGTACGCGGCCGGATCAGCACGAGACGCCCCTCCGGTGATCAAACCGCCCGCCCCCGTCACCGGAGGGCCGAAACCCGCACCCCCGGGGCGGCGGAAGGTCCGGTTAGGGTAATGCGGGACTAAAGAGATCACCAAGTGCGTTTTGTGAGCGTCGCACTCCTCGGGAGGAAGCCATGGGAACCCACCGCACCACGCTGCCCGGAGTCGGAGTGCAGTACGACTACACCACCGAGTCGGGCCAGCACATCTCCGTCGTCGTGCACCACGACGGGCGCCGGTTCATCGGGTTCTACGACCAGGACGATCCTGATTCGTGCCGGCTCTCCGTACCCCTGACTCCACAGGAGGCCACCGGGCTCGCGCACCTCATCGACGCTGCGCCGATCGACGCCGTACGGACCGACGGCATTGATCTGGTCACCGAGCACATACCGCTCGGGACGCGTTCCCCGTACGGCGGCCGGCTGCTCGGGGAGACCCGGGCGCGGACCAGGACCGGGGCCTCGATCGTGGCGGTGTTGCGGACACACAGTGCGCATCCGTCACCGGGGCCGGACTTCCGGCTGGCCATCGGGGACACGCTCGTCGCCGTCGGTACGCGCGAGGGCGTGGACACGCTCTCCGAGATCATTGCGGAGGGCTGATCGTGCACGACACGACCGCACTGCTGGTGGAGCTCGGCTCCGTCATTCTGGGGCTGGGCATCATCGGGCGGTTCGCCGGGCGAATAGGGCTCTCGCCGATCCCCCTCTATCTGCTGGCCGGACTCGCGTTCGGCGAGGGCGGGCTGCTGCCGCTCGGGGCCAGTGAGGAGTTCACCGCCGTCGGCGCCGAGATCGGTGTCATCCTGCTGCTGCTCCTGCTGGGGCTGGAGTACAGCGCCAGTGAGCTCGTCACCAGTCTGAAGACGCAGTATCCGTCGGGCGCGGTGGACTTCGTGCTCAACGCGACCCCGGGTGCCGTCGCCGCGCTGCTGCTCGGGTGGGGGCCCGTGGGGGCCGTGGCGCTGGCCGGGGTCACCTGGATCTCCTCGTCCGGGGTGATCGCCAAGGTCCTCGCCGATCTGGGGCGGCTCGGCAACCGGGAGACGCCCGTCATCCTCGGGGTGCTGGTCATCGAGGACCTGTCGATGGCCGTCTACCTGCCGCTGCTCACCGCGATGCTCGCGGGCGTGGGCTTCGCCGGGGGGAGCATCGCGCTGCTCGTCGCGCTCGGCACCGTCGGGTTCGTGCTCTATCTCGCGCTGCGGCACGGGCGGCTGATCAGCCGGGCCGTGTCCTCCGACAATCCCGAGATGCTGCTGCTCGTCGTGCTCGGGCTGACCGTACTGGTCGCCGGGGTGGCCCAGCAGCTTCAGGTCTCGGCGGCCGTCGGGGCGTTCCTCGTCGGCATCGCGCTCTCCGGAGAGGTCGCGGAGGGGGCGCGCAAGCTGCTGACCCCGTTGCGGGATCTCTTCGCCGCCGTCTTCTTCGTGTTCTTCGGGCTCTCCACCAATCCCGCGGAGATCCCGCCGGTGCTGCTCCCGGCCGCGCTGCTGGCCGTCGTCACCGTCTTCACCAAGATCGCCACCGGCTGGTACGCGGCCCGGCGGGCCGGTATCGGATCGCGCGGGCGCTGGCGGGCCGGCGGCACGCTCGTCGCCCGCGGCGAGTTCTCCATCGTCATCGCCGGTCTGGCCGTGGCGACCGAGCCGCGCATCGGCCCCATCGCCACCGCGTACGTCCTGATCCTGGTCATCGTCGGCCCGCTCACCGCGCGCTGGACCCAGCCCGCCGTCGAGCTGATCCAGAAGTGGCGCGGCAAGGACGGCGGCACGGCTCCCGGTGCCGGCAGCGGCACGGCTCCCGCCGCCCGGGTGACCGTGCCGCGGGAGGAGCTGACTCCGGCCGCCGACTGAACGTCAGCCGTTCTGGGCGGCGGGGAGGTCGGGCAGCGCCGACTGAACGTCAGCCGTTCTGGGCGGCGGGGAGGTCGGGCACCCAGCCCAGGGGGTACGCGTCCGCGCCGCCCCCGGACACGGCCGGCTCGCCGCCCGCCGCGGTGAACGCCGTCAGCGCCTCGATCAGCGCGGACCGCTGCTCCGGCGCGAGGCGTTCGACGATCGAGGCGATCTCCCGGCGGCGGCCGGCCGTGACGTCCTCGACGAGCTGGAGCCCCTCCGGGGTCACCCGCAGCGCCGTCTCGCGGCGGTTGGCCGGGTTGACCTGCCGTTCGGCCAGACCGGCGACGATCAGCCGGTCCAGCATGCGCATCGCGGTCGACGGATTGACGCCCAGCCGCTCGGCCAGTGAGACCAGCTTGGCGTCCCCGTGCGTGGCCAGGACCACGAGCAGCCGGAACTGCGGCAGCGTCACCCGGTCCTCGAACGCCGCCAGCGACCGCGCGGAGACGGCCACCAGCAGCCTCGACGCCGTCAGCACCGCCCGCGTCACCGCATCGACGTCGTCCCGGCGCGGGGCGGACGGTCGTTCCTCAGATGCCTGTTCGTGCGCGGCCATGCCCCTTTGTACCGTGCCGGACGGCCGTACTCGCACCCGGGCCGGACCGTGACCGAAAGGTGTCGTACCGGCCCCGGTCCACGGCGTGCGACGGTGGCGCACATCTTTGGATTGTGCAACGTTTGCACCGTGACGCATCAATCCGAAGCTTCGCTCGAACCCCGGCACCCGGCCCCTCCGACCGGCTGGCGGCGTACCGCCGTCCGGCTGCCCGTCCATATGTTCCGGGCCGGGCTCGGACCACTGTTCCGGGGACGCCTGCTGCTCCTCGTCCATACCGGGCGCACCTCGGGACAGCCGCGCCGGACCGCCGTCGAGGTCGTCGAGTCCGCGACGGTGGACGGCCGGCGGAGCTGGACGGTGGCGTCCGGATTCGGGCCCGCCGCCGACTGGTACGCCAATCTGAAACGTACGCCGCAGGCCACCGTGCAGGTCGGCCGCCGGTTCCACGCGGTGACGGCGGCCGATCTGCCGGCCGAGGAGGGCGGCGAGCTGATGGTGCGGTACGCGCCCCGGCACCCCCGGGGCGCGCGGCGGCTCTGCTCGTACCTGGGGTTCGCGGTCGACGGCAGCGCGGAGGGCTACCGGGCCGTGGGCGAGTCCATCGCGTTCGTACGGCTCACGGAGGGCGTCCGGACCGCCGGCAGCGACCGATGAGAGCGGGCAGCGACCGATGAGGGCCGGGGTCAGGCCCGTACGGGTGCGGGCTCGTCCACCAGGTAGGACTGCGGCACGCCCCGCCGGTAGAGGATCACCGTGAGCAGCAGTCCGACGGCGAAGAAGCCCGCGGACCACCGGTACGCGGTGGAGTAGCTCTCCAGCTGGGCCTGGGCGACGGCGGCCGGGGTCGGGCGGCGGCCGGCCAGGTAGTCGGCGGCCGCGCTGGTGGCGAGGGTGTTCAGCAGCGCCGTACCGATGGAGCCGCCCACCTGCTGGCTGGTGTTGACCATCGCCGAGGCCACTCCGGCGTCCCCGGCGGCGACCCCGGCGGTGGCCAGGTTCATCGCCGTGGCGAAGATCATGCCCAGTCCGAGCCCCAGGCAGATCAGCGGGGGCAGCACATGGGCGAAATAGGTGCTGTTCAGGTCCAGGGTGGTCAGCCACACCATGCCGCCCGCCGCGATACCCATGCCGAGCGGCACGATCGGTTTGGCGCCGAGCCTCGGCACCAGGACGTTGGTCGTCGTCACGGACGTCACGATCATCACGGCGATCATCGGCAGGAACGCCAGACCGGTACTGACCGGCGAGTAGAACAGGCTCTTCTGCAGGAAGTACGTGAGGAACAGGAACACCCCGAACAGGCCGCCGCCGGAGATGAACATCGCGAGGTACGACGCGGCCCGGTCCCGGTCGAGCACCACCCGCATCGGCAGCAGCGGATGCGCGGCCCTGGTCTGCCACCACGCGAACGCCGCCACGAGCACCACCCCGGCCAGCAGGAATCCCCAGGTGTCGGGTGAGCTCCACGGATGCGTCTCGGCCCTGGAGAACCCGAACACGATGCAGAAGAGTCCGGCCGAGACCAGCACGGTCCCCGGGATGTCGAGCTTCGGGCGGTCGGTGGGCGCACCCGCGGTGAGCAGGCGCCAGCCGCCGACGAAGGCGACGAGTGCGAACAGCAGGTTCACGTACAGGCACCAGCGCCAGTCCAGGTACTCGGTGAGCACCCCGCCGAGCAGCAGCCCCACCGCGCCGCCCGTGCCCGCGATGGCCCCGTAGATACCGAAGGCCTTCGCCCGTTCCTTCGGGACGGTGAACGTCGTGGTGAGCAGGGAGAGCGCGGCCGGGGCCAGCAGCGCGCCGAACATGCCCTGGAGGGTGCGGGCCAGCACCAGGACCTCGAAGCTCGGGGCGGCACCGCCGATCGCCGAGGCCACCGCGAAGCCGACCAGCCCGGTCAGGAACACCACCCGGCGGCCGACCAGGTCGGCGATCCGGCCGCCGAGCAGCAGCAGCGAGCCGAAGGCGAGGGCGTACGCCGTCACGATCCACTGGCGGTTCCCGTCGCTGAAGCCGAGGTCCTGCTGGGCGGAGGGCAGCGCGATGTTCACGATCGTCGCGTCCAGCACCACCATCAGCTGGGCGAGCCCGATCACCGCCAGCACCCACCAACGGTGCGACGGACCGCGCCCCTCCCCGCTCCCGGCCGATTCCCTCGGCTGACGCGCGTGTCGGGCCATGGTGTGGATCTCCCTCGTTGCGCACACCGCCAAAATCCCCCGACTGATCACGCTAGGTGGAGGTGGGCCTGCCCGCATGCGGGGAGCGTCGCCGGGGCACGGTTCTGCCGGGACCCGGCAGAACCGGGAGAGCGGCAGGTGGGCGGCTCACACCTCCTTCGCCGGCCAGTCCAGCAGCCGGGCCCCGATCACCGCCGTCTGCAGCGTGTAGCGGTGCATCGGGTCGGAGGGGTCGGAGCCGGTCAGCTGGTGGATCCGCTCCAGCCGGTAGGTGAGGGCGCGCACGCTCAGCGCCAGCCGGCGGGCCGTCTCGGCCGCGACACAGCCCGACTCGAAGTACACGGACAGCGTCTTGAGCAGCGGTTCCGCACCGCCCCGCGCCTGCTGGAGCGGGCCCAGTTCGCTGCGCACCAGATCGGACATCGCCTGCCGGTCCCGGGTCAGCACCGGATAGACGAGCAGGTCGGCTGAGTACAGCACCGGATCGTCCAGGTCCATCCGGTCGGCCAGATCGAGCGCGTCGAGCGCCTCGTCGTACGACTGGACGACACCGCCGGGGCCCCGGTGGGCGCGGCCGACGGCGACCCGGCCGCCGTCCGTCGCCGCGTGCGCCTGCTTGGCGAAGTACCTCAGGACGTCGGGCTGGCTGCCGGGCGCGATGCAGATCAGCCGCCCGTCCTTCGTCGTGATGAGGATCTTCCGGCCGCCGAACCGGGCCAGCAGCGCCGACTCCACATGCCTGGGCACGGCATCCGTCTCGGTGTACGCCTCGGGGCCCGCCGCCACCGCCACCGCATGGGCGCGGGAGAGCCGCAGCCCGAAGCGCGTGGCCCGCTCGGCGAGCCGGCCCAGGTCGCTGCGCCCGTACAGCAGGTCGTCGATGAACTCCCGGCGGGCCGCCTCCTCCCGCCGCACGGTGAG
>NZ_JAFMPZ010000226.1 GCF_017353455.1 Streptomyces laculatispora | reverse complement strand
TCCGGTCAGGGCCCGGACGTGCTGAACATCGGCAACACCTGGTCGGCGTCGCTTCAGGCGACGGGCGCGCTGCTCCCCTGGAACAAGGCCAACTTCGACGCGATCGGCGGCCGGGACCGCTTCGTGGACTCGGCGGTCGCCTCGGCCGGAGCGGAGGGCAAGGACCCCTCCGCGGTGCCGCTGTACTCACTCGCGTACGCCCTGTACTACAACAAGAAGAGCTTCGCCGACGCGGGCATCAGCAAGCCGCCGGCCACCTGGGACGAACTGGTCGCGGACGGCAAGAAACTCTCCAAGGACGGCAAGTGGGGGCTGGGCGCCGAGGGCTCCAACCTCTCCAACAACATCCACCAGACCTTCGTCCTGGGCCAGCAGCACGGTGCGGACTTCTTCGACTCCGACGGCAAGGCGACCTTCACCTCCGACGGCGCCGTGGCGGCCGTGAAGCAGTACATCGACTTCATGGCCAAGGACAAGATCATCGCTCCGGGCAACGCGGAGTACGCCCAGAACCAGTCCCTCACGGACTTCGCCAAGGGCAAGACCGCGATGGTCCTCTGGCAGGCTGCGGCGTCCACCTTCGCCTCCCAGGGCATGAAGCCCGAGGACTGGGGAGCGGCCCCGGTCCCCGTCGGGTCCGGCACCCCGGGCACCGGAAAGAGCACCAACTCCATGGTCGCCGGCATCAACATGGCGGTGTTCAAGAACACCAAGAACATCGACGGCGCCAAGAAGTTCGTGAAGTTCATGACCAGCGACGCCGAGCAGAAACTGCTCAACAAGACTTACGGATCGATCCCGCCGGTCAAGACCGCCCAGGCCGACGCGGCGTTCTCCGCCCCCGACCTGAAGGTCCTGCGCGACACCCTGTCCACCAGCGCCGCCCCGCTGCCGCAGGTGCCGAACGAGTCGCAGTTCGAGACGGCCGTGGGTACGGCGGTCAAGGAGCTGTGGGCCGATGCCGCAGCCGGACGCCCCGTGACCACCGAATCCGTCAAGGCGCGCCTCGAAAAGGCCCAGCAGACGATGCAGCAGTAAGGCTCCCTCATGACCGCCACCGTGACCACCGACAGCCGGACGGAAAAGTCGGACAGGGTGACGAGCCGGGGCACCGGGGGTGCGCGCAGGAGGCTGCCGCGCATCCCCGACCGGATCCGCCAGGGCGGACTGCCCTATCTCCTGCTCCTGCCGGCCGTCCTGCTCGAACTCCTCGTCCACGTGATTCCGATGATCATCGGAATCGTGATGAGCTTCCGCGAGCTCACGCAGTTCTACATCAACAACTGGGGCGGAGCGCCCTGGAGCGGCTTCGACAACTACAAGATCGCCGTGGACGTCAACGCCCCGATCGGCGAGGCGCTGCTCCACTCGTTCTTCGTCACCTGTGTCTTCACGTTCTTCGCCGTCGGCCTGGCCTGGCTGTTCGGAGTCGCGGCGGCGATCATGCTGCAGGAGAACTTCCGCGGCCGGGGCTTCCTCCGGGCGATCTTCCTCGTCCCGTACGCCCTGCCGGTCTACGCGGCCGTCATCACCTGGGCGTTCATGTTCCAGCGGGACAACGGCCTGGTCAACCACGTGCTCCACGACCAGCTCGGGCTGACCGACCAGCCGTCCTTCTGGCTGATCGGTGACAACAGCATCTACGCCCTGATCGTCGTCTCGGTCTGGAAGGGCTGGCCGTTCGCCTTCCTCATCGTGATGGCGGGGCTGCAGAACATCCCGCGCGAGCTCTACGAGGCCTCCGCGATCGACGGCGCCGGCATCTGGCAGCAGATCCGCAAGATCACCCTGCCGGCGCTCCGCCCGGTCAACCAGGTCCTCGTGCTCGTCCTGTTCCTGTGGACGTTCAATGACTTCAACACCCCGTACGTCCTCTTCGGGAAGGCCGCACCTTCGAGCGCGGACCTGATCTCGATCCACATCTACCAGTCGTCGTTCGTCACCTGGAACTTCGGCACCGGATCCGCCATGTCCGTACTCCTGCTGCTCTTCCTGCTGGTCGTGACGGCCGTCTACCTGCTCATCACCTCACGCGGAAGGAAAGGCTCCGATGCCTAGCCATGCCCAGCCGGCCGCGCTGCCGGGAGCGCCGAGGTCCCGGGCCCGGAGGCGGTCCCCGATGGCCGCGCCGCAGTCCTTCCTCTGGACCCGCCGCGTCATCCTGACCTTCCTGGCCGCCTTCGCCCTGCTGCCCGTCTATGTGATGGTCAGCAGCTCGCTCAAGCCGCTCCAGGACGTGTCGGGGAAGTTCCACTGGATACCGTCCGGGCTGACCGTCAAGCCGTACTTCGACATCTGGAAGACCGTCCCGCTCGCCCGGTACTTCGTCAACTCGCTGGTCGTGGCGGGTTCGGCGACAGTGCTTTCGGTGATCATCGCGGTGTTCTCCGCGTACGCCGTGAGCCGCTACAAGTTCCGCGGCAAGCGCGTCTTCACCGTCACCGTGCTCTCCACCCAGATGTTCCCCGGCATCCTCTTCCTGCTCCCGCTGTTCCTGATCTTCGTCAACATCGGGAACAGCACCGGTATCGCGCTGTACGGCTCGCGCGGCGGACTGATCCTCACGTATCTGACGTTCTCCCTGCCGTTCTCCATCTGGATGCTCATCGGCTACTTCGACTCGATCCCGAGGGATCTGGACGAGGCCGCCCTGGTGGACGGCTGCGGACCGCTCGGCGCCCTGTTCCGGGTCGTCGTGCCGGCCGCCGTGCCGGGCATCGTCGCCGTCGCCGTGTACGCGTTCATGACGGCCTGGGGCGAGGTGCTCTTCGCCTCCGTCATGACCAACGACACCACCCGCACCCTGGCCGTCGGCCTCCAGGGCTACGCCACCCAGAACGACGTGTACTGGAACCAGGTGATGGCCGCCTCGCTCGTCGTCAGTGTCCCGATCGTCGCCGGGTTCCTGCTGCTTCAGCGCTACCTCGTCGCGGGCCTCACCGCGGGAGCCGTCAAGTGACCATTTCGGAAAGGAAGTCCGTGAACGACCTCAGCGCCCTCCCGGCCGACTTCGCCTGGGGCGTCGCCACCGCCGCGTACCAGATCGAGGGGGCCGTGGCGCAGGACGGCCGGGCCCCGTCGATCTGGGACACGTTCTCCCACATCCCCGGCAACGTGGCCGGCAACGACACCGGCGACGTGGCCTGCGACCACTACCACCGGGTTCCCGAGGACATCGCCCTGATCAAGGAGGTGGGGGCGGGCGCCTACCGCTTCTCACTCGCCTGGCCGCGGATCGTCCCGGGCGGCGACGGCCCGGTCAACAAGGCCGGGCTCGACTTCTACGACCGGCTGGTCGACGGCCTCCTCGACGCCGGGATCACCCCGTTCGCCACGCTCTACCACTGGGACCTCCCGCAGGCGCTCCAGGACCGCGGCGGCTGGACGGTCCGGGAGACGGCCGAGCACTTCGCCGCGTACACCTCGGTCGTCGTGGAGCGCCTCGGTGACCGGGTGAAGGACTGGGCGACCCTCAACGAACCGCTCTGCTCGGCCTGGATCGGCCATCTGGAGGGCACGATGGCACCGGGTCTCACCGACCTGACCGCCGCCGTCCGGGCCTCGTACCACCTGCACCTCGGGCACGGTCTCGCCGTGCAGGCGATCCGGGCCGCGTCCCCGGACGCCCGCGTCGGCATCGTCAACAACCTCAGCCCGGTGGAGGCCGCCACCGACCGCGAGGCGGACCGGGCCGCGGCGGTGCGCGGCGACGGCCACACCAACCGCTGGTGGCTCGACCCGATCCTCGGGCGCGGCTACCCGCAGGACATGGTCGACCTGTACGGGGTCGAACTCCCGGTGCGGCCGGGCGACATGGAGATCATCGCGGCGCCACTCGACTGGCTGGGCGTGAACTACTACTTCCGCCAGGTCGTCACCGCCGACGCGACCGGTCCCGTCCCGCACGCCAAGCAGGTCTACCTGCCGGGCTCCCGCCACACCCACATGGACTGGGAGGTCCACGCCGAGGGCCTGGAGCAGCTGCTGCTGCGCCTGACCGAGGAGTACGGCGTGCGGCGCATCTACGTCACCGAGAACGGCTCGGCGTACCAGGACGTCGTCCTGGCCGACGGTTCGGTGCACGACCCGGAGCGCACCCGGTACCTGGAGGAGCATCTCGCCGCCTGTGCGCGGGCCGTCCGCAAGGGTGCGCCGCTCGCCGGGTACTTCGCCTGGTCGCTGCTGGACAACTTCGAGTGGGCGTACGGCTACGACAAGCGGTTCGGCCTGGTCCACGTCGACTACCCGACGCAGCGCCGCACCGTCAAGAGCAGCGGCCGCCGCTACGCCGAGCTGATCCGTGAGGCAGCGGAGGGCCGCTCGGGCAAGCCCGCCTGAACCACCGGACCGGCCCCTGAGGGCCGGCCTTCCTCCGGACGCGGCGGACGACCGCCGCGGCCGGAGGTCTCGTGTTTCCGCGGGCGGCCGCCCGCCGCGTCCGTCCCGGCCTGCGGGGCACCGCGGGCGTTCACGGCGCCCGGCCCGTCACGCGACGAGTCCGCGGTGGTCACGGATTTCCGTGACCACCGCGGACTTCCGCAGCGTACCGACAGCGGGGATGGGACGGTGCGGGGTCCTACGGGATCAGCAGCCCGTAACGGGCGCCGAACTCGATTGGGAGAGCGCTCTCCGAACCATGGTCAGTCTTGCGCCGCCGCTCAGGAAGTGTCAAGAGTCGGCGAACAGCGCCCCTGCTCGGGCCGGTTGGCGTTCACACCGCGAGGGCTGGACGCAAGGCCGGCACGCTCACGAACTCCGGGCGGTGCAGCGGCAGCGCCACAGGGTAGCGGCGCCCCGGCTCCGCCGCTGAACAGGCCGTCCCCCGGTCCCGTATCCATACTGGACATCGCGGCATCTCAACGTCCCGGCGTCCCGGCGTCCCCCAACAGATTGCAGGAGCACCCAGATGAGCGGCACTGCGCAGATCGGCGTCACCGGACTCGCGGTGATGGGCCGCAACCTGGCCCGCAACTTCGCCCGCAACGGCTTCACGGTCGCGTTGCACAACCGTACGACCGCGAAGACCGATGCCCTGGTCAAGGAGTTCGGCGACGAGGGGGCCTTCATCGCCGCTCACACACCGCAGGAGTTCGTCGCGGCGCTGGAGCGGCCCCGCCGCCTCGTCGTCATGGTGAAGGCGGGCGAGCCGACGGACGCGGTGATCCAGGAGTTCGCGCCCTTGCTAGACGAGGGCGATGTCGTCATCGACGGCGGCAACGCCCACTTCGAGGACACCCGGCGCCGGGAGAAGGAGCTGCGCGAGCGCGGTATCCATTTCGTCGGCGCCGGCATCTCGGGCGGCGAGGAGGGCGCGCTGAACGGGCCGAGCATCATGCCGGGCGGTTCGGTCGAATCGTACGAATCGCTGGGGCCGATGCTGGAGAAGATCTCCGCGAAGGCCAAGGACGGGGCTCCTTGTGTCACGCATGTCGGCCCCGACGGTGCCGGACATTTCGTGAAGATGACGCACAACGGCATCGAGTACGCGGACATGCAGCTCATCGGCGAGGCCTACCAGCTGCTCCGCGACGTCGCGGGATACTCCGCCACGCAGATCGCGGACATCTTCCGCACCTGGAACACCGGCCGTCTGGACTCCTACCTCATCGAGATCACCGCGGAGGTGCTCTCCCAGGTCGACGCGGCGACCGGCAAGCCCTTCGTGGACGTGGTGCTCGACCAGGCGGAGCAGAAGGGCACCGGCCGCTGGACCGTGCAGATCGCTCTCGACCTGGGCGTTCCCGTATCCGGCATCGCCGAGGCCGTCTTCGCCCGCTCCGTCTCCGGCCACGCCGCGCTCCGCGAAGCCTCCCGCCATCTCGTCGGACCGACCGCCCGCACGCTCGGCGCGGACGAGGCGGCAGCATTCGCCGACCAGGTCGAGCAGGCCCTGTACGCATCGAAGATCGTCTCCTACACCCAGGGCTTCCACGAGATTGCGGCCGGCAGCGAAAAGTACGACTGGAGCATCGACCTCGGCAAGGTCGCCGCGATCTGGCGCGGCGGTTGCATCATCCGGGCCGCGTTCCTCGACAGGATCACCAGCGCCTACGAAGCCCGGGCTCAGCTGCCGAGCCTCCTGGCCGACAAGAGCTTCGCCGAAGAGATCGCCGCCGCGCAGGACGACTGGCGCGCCGTCGCAGCCACCGCCATCACCCAGGGCGTTCCGACTCCCGCCTTCACCTCCACGCTCGCCTACTACGACTCCCTGCGCGCCGAACGCCTCCCGGCCGCCCTCACCCAGGGCCAGCGCGACTACTTCGGCGCACACACCTACCGCCGCGTCGACCGCGACGGCGTCTTCCACACCCTCTGGGGTGGCGACAAGACCGAAGTCGAAAGCTGACCGGCTCAGTTGCCGGCTTGTGAAGCGCCCGAGGACCGGGCGAAGTCGGCAAGCGTCCGGAAGTCGTCCTCGCGCAGGCCGATCCGGGGGTTGACGTGGTGCAACAGAGCGGGTGCGCTGTGGTGGGCGGTCATGTACGCATGGTCCGCATCGCTCTGTTCGTCGTCCACCCAGGCGAAGGGACGGCCGTTGGCGTAGTCCAGCAGTGGAGCAGTCTTCCAGTGAACTCCGTCGGGGCGCTCCCGGAACAAGGCGTCACCGAAGTCGACGAACGGCAGTACGGGAAGGCCGAGCACCGGGGCGATCCACCGGTTGGCATCGGCCATCCAGCTGGTGGCCCAGCACAGCTCGTAGTCGAGTCGGAGCAGGTCTGGTCCGTGCTCCGGGTTGAGCCAGACCCGCAGGGGCCGCCGACGGAGCAAGCGTTCGCCGTTTTCCTCCGGCGCCCCGCCTCCACGGGGCACCCTGAGCGTGGTGTAGCCCTCGGGACGCCTCTCACGCTTCGCCGCGTATGGGTTGAGGGGACCGTCCACGTCGACGAACAGCAGCGGTCGGCCCGGCATCTCAAAGTCCCCCAGACGATCGCATCGCCGCCCCCTCAGCCCATTGCTCGCACCGCAACCCGTTGGCGGTTCGCCGAGGACACCGTGCTCATCGTGGACGATCAACCGGCTCAGGCGGACGCGAACAGCAACAGCAACAGCATTGGCATGTCCATCGCCGCTCGCGATCCTGCGAGAGCGAGCTCACCTCGATGCAATCGTATCGATGCCGTCCGCCGAGGCCGGCCAGACCACGCTCCGGGCCGCCGACCCCAGTGTGCTGCGCGTCGGATCCACCTACGTATCGATGCAGTCCGCCGGAGGCGGCATCGTGTGCGTCAGGCCTCGTCGACCGCCGCGCTGGCAGCGGCGCCCGGCAGGTCTGGCCGAACACCCATGACCGCGGTGAGACCTGGGCTCCGGAGGTCGTGCGGGACGGGGGGCGCTACTGCATCTGCTTCTCGGCGGTGACATCGCCACCAGCCCGCCCGCCGGCCCGACGTTTCCTCTGATGTTCCACGCCGTCCCGAAGGGCACGCCGTACTCCTGGCTAGATGCGGTGGGTGTTCCGCACCACCTCAAGCGCCGTTCGCGCGAAGACCTGGACGGCACTGGTGTCGTCCCCGGCCCGCCATACCAAGCCGTATCCGATGGGGTCGGCGTCCTCGAACGGAATGTACGCGACGCCGGGCCGGGTGTAATACGCGGCGGTGTGCGCGGCTGACAGCAAGGCCCCTTTGCCACCGGCGATGAGCAGGAGTGCCTCTTGCATGTTGGTGACGGCCGGACCGTGGCCGATCGGTCTGCCGCTGGGCGTGCGCGCTGGCACATGGTGCTCCAGCCGGTAGTCCGGGAGTTCACCGTCGATGGTCAGCAACAGCACATCGGCCAGATCTTCGAGCGACACCTTCTCCCCGGCGGCCAGCGGATGCCTGGACGAGATCGCCAGCACACGCTCCTCCGTGAGCAGGGTGGGCCCCTCGCCCAGATCGTCTTCGCGCACGGGGAGCTCCGTGAGCTGCACATCGAACTCGCCGTTGCGCAACTGCCCGAACGGGTCCGAGAACGGCACCTCACAGATCTCCACGCCCAACTCGGGGTGGCTGATACGGAGCGCCTCCGCGGCCCTCATCACGATCTCCCCGGCCGGCGGGCTGGAGAACCCGACGTGCAGCACCCCCTTGATACCGCGTTTGATACCGCGCGCGGCGGCGGTGGCCCGTGCGACGGCGGCCTCCACCGCGCGGTGGTGCGGCTCAAGGTCGTCGCGGAGCTGCCGGCCGAGGGCGGTGAGGGCGACGCGGCGGCTCGTGCGGACGAACAGCGGGGCGCCGATGCGGCGTTCCAGGCGTTGGACGAGCTGGCTCACCCGGGCGCGCGACAGCCGCATCCGATCCGCCGTGCGGCCGAAGTGCAGCTCCTCGGCGAGGATGAGAAAGCACTCCAGTTCAACGCGTTCCATGTTCGTCCCCAGATCGCCGGATCGGTAAGCCTGGCTGAACGAACGTTGCGATCTTCGCCGTTGTTCCCCCCTCGCGCCTCATCAATGGTGGTGAGCCAAGAACTTCCCTACACACCATCGAGGAATTCACATGCGTGTGCGTGACTGGGGCGTGCTGTTCGTCCTGTGCGGTGCGATCTTCCTGGAAGGCATCGACGTGGCCATGCTCAATGTGGCCCTTCCCTCCATACGCTTCGACCTTGGCATGTCCACTGGTGAGCTGCAGTGGGTGATGAGTGCGTACGTCCTCGGCTATGGCGGCTTCATGCTGCTGGGGGGACGGGCCGCCGACCTCTTCGGACGCCGCCAGATGTTTGTCTTCTGGCTCACCGTCTTCCTGCTCTTCTCGGGCCTCGGCGGATTCGCCACCGACGGCTGGATGCTGATCGTCGCGCGGTTCGTCAGCGGCGTCGCCGCCGCCTTCATGACCCCGGCCGGCCTGTCGATCATCACCACGAGTTTCGAGGAGGGCCCGCAGCGCGACAAAGCCCTGCTCGTCTACTCCGGCACCGCCGCGGGCGGCTTCTCGATCGGCCTGGTCGTCGGCGGGCTGCTCACCGCGGTCGACTGGCGGTGGGTGTTCTTCGCCCCGGTCGTCCTGTCCGGCATCATCCTGATCACCGCGCTCGCGCTCGTCCCCAAGTCGCCGCGGCCGGATCGGACCGGAGAGAAGGTCGATCTGGCCGGTTCGGTCAGCATCACCTCCGCCATCGTGCTCCTCGTCCTCGGCGTCGAACGTGTCTCTCATGCGGGTATCGGCTGGACTCTCGGGACGCTCGCGGCGGGCCTGGTCCTTCTTGGCGTCTTCATCGCCGTCGAACGGCGCTCGTCCTCCCCGCTCGTACGCCTGGGCATCTTCCGCAACGCCTCACTGGTCCGCGCCAACCTCGCGGGGCTGCTGTTCGCGGCCGGCTTCTTCGGCTTCCAGTTCCTCGTGGTGCTGTATCTGCAGGAGCTGCGCGGCTGGTCGACGCTTCAGACGAGCTTCGCGATGATCGTCATCGGCATCGACGCGATCCTCTCGCCCACCCTCACGCCCAAGCTGGTGAGCCGGTTCGGCAACGCCAGGGTGATCTTCGTCGGACTGCTGCTGGCCGCGCTCGCGTACGCCCTGTTCCTGCCGGTCGGCGCCGACTGGGCGTATCCGGTGATGTTCCCGAGCCTGCTCATCCTCGGCCTCGCCTTCGCGCTGGCGTACGGCCCCCTCACCATCGCCGCCACGGCCGGTATCGAGGAGGAGGAACAGGGACTGGCCGGCGGCCTGCTCTACACGTCCTTCCAGTTCGGCGCCGCGCTCGGCCTCTCCGCTGCCACCGCCGTAAACGTCGCCGCCACCGATTCGGATGCGCCAGCGGCTCTGCTCGACGGTTATCACGCCGCCCTGGTCGTCCCGCTCGCCGCCGCCCTGCTCGCCGCCCTCGTCGGCGCTTTCGGGCTGCGGTCCCCGAAGGGCACCGCGGGCACGGTGGTCGCGTTCGATGACGGCGCCGCGAATCGTACGGAGACCTCCGCTCCCCACTGACCACGCCCGTGCCCCCGCCCTCGCCCCCGCAAGGAGCCTTCATGGCCGCCAAAGCCGGTGCCTTCTCCGATATTCAGGACACCTTCTTCGCCTATGTACGCGACATCAAGTACGCCACGATGATCACCGTCGACCGGAAGGACCGCCCCCGGGCCCGCGTGCTGTTCCCCGTCTGGGAAGTCGTCGACGGCCACCCGGTCGGCTGGCTTGCCGCCTACAAGACCCCCGTCAAGACGGCCCACCTGGCGGGCAACCCGCACACCACGTACGCGTACTGGAGCCCCCGCCAGAACGCCGCTTTCGTGGACAGCGTCTCCGCCTGGGCCGAGGACGAGGAGTCCAGACGCCACGCCTGGGATCTGTACGTCAAGGGCAGTCCGCCGGGATTGGGTTACGACCCGGCCCAGTACTGGCGCGGCGGCCCCACTGATCCCCAATACCACGTGATCCGTATCGATCCCTGGCGGATCCAGCTCGTACGGGGCGCCGACCTGCGCAGCACCATCTGGTACCCCGACAGCTGACACATTCTGGTCGGTGTGCGACACCCAGCGGTGGGGTCATGCCGGCGCACAGCCCGTTCACGGTGGTCTGGGACAAGAACCAGCGGGCGGTCCTGGAGCAGTTGGCCCACTCGCGCACCGCCCCGCTGCGGCGCATCCAGCGAGCCGAGGTCGTCCTGGCTGCCGCTGACGGTATCTCCAACGCGGCCATCGCCCGCAGCCACCGATTGATCGATTTCCATCCTGATTTCGCAGGTCACGGGGCTGGCGTGAGTCTCGCCGAGATCGATGTCGAGGTGGCCCGGCTGGAGGCCGCGGAGGTGGTGTTCGGCCAGTACGCCGAGGCGACGGACGGCGACAGGCGGGACGATCCGGTGGAGCCGGATCCAGTGGCGACGCAAGCGTCGGGAGCCGGCGGGATGCTGCTCGTGCCGCACCGCGTCGAGGGGATGAGCGAAGAGGTGCTGCCCGCCGGCTATCAGCGGATTGTGCAGGTGGTCGCGGGTGCGTCCGACGGGCCGGTCAAGGCCTGGGAGGTGTGCGAGGAGTTGAGGCTGGGCGTGCTGCCCGCGCAGCCCGAAGCGATGCGGGGCAAGCTGAAGCGGCTCGCGGACCGGGGCTGGCTGCACCGCACCCCGTCGGGCCGCTACGGACCGCGCTGACACCAGCCTGGCATCCGGCCGCGGAGTGGCCGATTCCTGCAACAACGCGAGGGCCCCGGCGGGAGTTGGCGTGTTGAGCGAAGAACAACCAGCCCGCCGATGGCTCTCCAGGTTCGCCCTGTGTCGAAGTCGCCCATCGACCTCGTCGCCGACCTGATACGCAAGCAGCGCAAGGAGCTGGGTACCCGCTGGCGCAAGGTCACCCCGGGAACCCAAGCAGTCAGGCCCCCACCCTCCGCATACCGCATCCCACCGGCATACCGCAGGAATCACCAACAGTCACCACCGGACGCCAAAGCGAAAACCTCAGTAGTACTCCAGCCGGACTTCTTCATTAGCGCTGGTCAGCGGCTTGGGCGTGCAGAGTGTAGCGGGCTGGAATGGGAGTGAGGCGGTCTTTGCCGGGTGCCGCAGCACGTCCGTCTGGTAGGCCTCCAGCCGGTCGGCTAGCTCTTTGGGACGGCTGAGGGCGACGCTATGGCCACCGTCGATCTCGTCGGGGACGATGCCCAGGCGTTCCCTGACGATGCGGCGCATGAACTCGGCTGGGAAGAAGCGGTCGTCGCGGCACAGCAGGAACTTCGTTGACACAGGTGGCCAGGCGGCGAGCGGCCACGGCTTGACGAATGGGGTGCCGGACTGATCGCGGCTCCTTTTTTTAGCCTCTGCCGCAAGCTCGGGCGGGACGTCGTGGAGAAACAGGTCAGTGTCGTCGCCTGGCGCCCTGCCGTCGCGCTTGTCCTGCTTGTGCCTGGCCTGCTCCCAGCCGGTGTTGGCCCACCAGTCGCTGGCCGGCTCACCCGGCGACGGAATCATCGCCGTCATCAGCACGAGCAGCTCAACCGGTACCCGATCGCACACGAGCGGTGCGGTGAACCCGCCAAAGGAATGGGCGACCACGACGAGACCGGTACGATCGCCGATGGCGTCGATCACTACGTCGGCGTACTCGGCCAGCCCGGCCGAATCGTCGTCGCACGGCAGGTCAGCCGCGACGACGTCGTGGCCGCGGGCACACAGCTCGGCCTTCAGTAGATGCCAATACCATGAGTCGGACGCGGCGCCGGGGATCAATACGTAGGTGGTCATGACGAGTGGTCCTCCTGATGGCGGCGGGTGAGCGGGCTTTCGGCCTCGGTCGTCACGATCGGCCCCGACTCTCGAATTCCTCCATGCTGGTGCCTCCGGGCAGCCGGGTCTGGAAGTCGAGGACTCCGACCCAGGTTGGCCGCACGGCGATGCGGACCATCTTCGTGCCGGGGTGATCGACCTCCGCCACATCGGCAGCGCCCTGTTCCTCCCCGGCGTAGCGGCGCTGGGCCAGCGCGTACTCCGGCACGATCCCATCGACGTCGGTGACCGACGCCCGACCGCGAATGAGGAGCACCGTGGGCGGGGTGGACGCGGCGTCGATGGTGATGGCGACGTCGGGCTTCGCCCGCAGTGCGCGGACCTTGGCGCCTCCGAACGTCGAGAGCACGACCTCGGTCCCGGTCCAATGGAACAACATCGGAAATACACGTGGCGTGCCGTCCGCCGCCACATATGCCAGCCGCGCCAGCTCCTTGGAGGCGAGCAGCCGTTGCGCAACGTCGCTGTCCAGCAAGCCGACATCACCTTGCGGCAGTGCCATCACGTCTTCGCGGTTTTCGATCTTCATCAGGCAGTTCCTCATCGTCGTCGACTACGCAGATCGAGGTCGTCAGTGTTGAGACGGTGAGACGGCTGGAAAGGAATCGCTGCCCGAACGACGATCGAGCCGGAACCCGCCGCCGGCTAGGACAGCGTCAGGGACAGACCGAACGCGGAGACCATGTGAGGCTCGAAGGCGGTGATCTCGGTGATCTTCTCGTCCTCGACCCGCAGCACGTTGAGCACCTGGGCCCGGTACTCGGAGTCTCCCGGCAGCCGGACGTACCCCGCTACTGCCGGCTGCCGGTTCGCCCGTAGGGGTACGCTTCGCCACTGTCCTTGATAGAGCGGCGAGCCGGGTCCGACCGCGTGCTCGGCGAAGCGGACGACGGCCGCCCGATCGGCGAACCAGAACGGATGGGGGGGCATGGTCATCCGCACGTCCTCGCTCAAGAGCTCCGCGAAGGCAGCGGTGTCGACCCGCTCGTGGGCATCCATGAAGCGCCGCACCAACGCCCGCTCCTGCGGGGTCGGCTCCGCCGATGGCGCCCATTCCAGGCGGCGTTCGGGCAGGTGCGCTCTCATGACCGGCCTCGCTCGCTGCAGGGCGCTCTTCACCGAGGCGACACTCGTCCCGAGCGAAGCGGCCGTCTCCTTTGCCGACCAGCCGAGCACGTCTCGCAGAATCAGCGCGGCCCGTTGTCCAGGTGACAGGTGTTGGACGGCGGTGAGGAACGCCAGCTCGATCGTCTCCTTGCCAACCACGGCGGCGTCCGGCTCGGCCTCGCCGGGCGCGATCGGTTCCAGCAGCCGGTCCGGGTACGGCTGCAGCCACCGGATCTCCGCTGGTGGCGACGCTACGTGTGGATCGTTCGCCCGCTCCACCTCACGTGGAAGCGGGTACCGCGGGTGCTGGTCCAGGAAGTCAAGACAGGCGTTCGTCGCGATCCGGTAGAGCCACGCACGGAATGTAGAGCGGCCCTGGAAGCTTTCGCGTTTGCGCCACGCTCGCAGGAACGTCTCTTGTACCAGGTCTTCCGAGTCCTCGAATGAGCCGAGCATCCGGTAGCAATGCACCTGAAGCTCCCGCCGGTAACGCTCGACAAGCTCCGTGAACGCCGACGCGTCGCCCGCCTGGGCTGCCGCAACGACTGCGCCACCTTCAGCCCACAATTCACCCAATGACACGACCCTCCGAGCTCTCCATCCACTTGCGGAGCCCGGCGCGCTCTGACCGTCGCGACCTTGCCAAGTTGTGCACGGGCATGGCCAGCGTAGACGCTGAAACGATGGCAGGCGATGTTCGAGGGCCTGATGAGCCGTGTCGCGGGTCGGTTCGCCCGGGTCAAGCCCCGCCGCCGCGCACGCTCGCTGGTGGTGGGACTGCTGTCGGACCTGCCACGCAAGAACTGCTGGACAATCGCCGAGCACGCCGGTGATGCCACTCCGGACGGGATGCAGCACCTGCTGGGCCGCACCACGTGGGACACCGACGCGGTCCGCGACGACATCCGCACCTACGTGGTGGACCACCTGAGGGACGAGGGAGCGGTCCTAGGGCCTGTATTGAGTTGTGATCAATGAGTGGTTCGCGTGAGGTCCTTGATCCAGATCATGGAGGCGCGGAGATGGAGTCCGGCGAGGTAGCTCTCGGGGGTCTTGTCGTAGCGGGTGGCTATGCCGCGCCACGCCTTCAGCCTGTTGATCAGGCGCTCGACGGTGTTGCGGTCCTTGTAGAGCTCGGCGTCGTGGGTGAGGGGCCGGCCGCCCCGGCGGCCTTTCTTCTTCCGGTTGGCGGTCTGGTCCTTCTTCTCCGGGATGACGGCCTTGATGCTGCGTTTGCGCAGGTAGGCGCGGTTGCCTCGGGAGGAGTACGCCTTGTCTCCGGCGACCGCGTCGGGCCGGGTTCGGGGACGGCCGACCGGGAGGCGAACCCGCACCTTGTTGAGCACGGGGATGAACTGCGGGCTGTCGGCGGCCTGTCCGGCGGTGAGCGTGAGGACGAGCGGTCTGCACTTGCGGTCGGCAGCGACGTGGACCTTGCTGGTCTGCCCGCCCCGCGAGCGGCCGAGCAGGGCGGCCTTCAGACGGAGCTTGCGGCGTCGCCGGACGCGTCGCCGTTCGACCCGCCGGGCCTCGACGTCGGTGTCCTGCCCGACTTGTTCCTCGCTGTCGCCCCCTTTGAGCGAGTCCTCTCCTCCTCGGCCGCCTTCTCCAGGGCATCCAGCGTCTCCGGATCAAGGTGCATCCCGGCGGCGTCGTGGTGGGCACGTGTAGTGGTGGAGTCCACGCTGACCAGCGAAAGGTCCACCTCGCCCCGCTCCGCAGCCTTCGCGATCAGACCTTCCAGCAGGTTCTCGAAGACCCCGGCATCCCGCCACTGGCGGAACCGGTTGTACACGGTGGGCCAAGCGCCGAACTCGGCCGGCATCTCCCGCCACTGCGCGCCCGAGCGGAACTTCCAGATCACACCCTCGAACTGCTCGCGCAGTTTCGTGGGGTACGGCCCGTACTCGCCGATCGGCAAGTACGGCTCCACGTACCCCCACTCCTCGTCCGTCAGCTGTCTCCGCGTCATGCACACCGGACTACAGCATCCGCCCCCGAAGCGACGGCGAATCCCGCAGATTGATCACGACTCGATACAGGCCCTAAGTGGTCGGATTTGGAAAGTCCTTCGGGGGTTGACGTGCGGTCAGGTCGAGTGGGCGGGTGGCGACGAGGTGCAGACCGCACGTGCAGTCCAGTGCGTGCTCGGGGGAACCGTCGAGCTGACGGTGGGCGGCCAGCTGGCCTGGGGTGGGGGTGACTGCAGGCAGATGCCGAACGGGAGGTCGTGCGAGGTGTGAATGTGCCGATCGACAGGTAGTCCCGGTCTTCCCTGGACGAGCGAGGGAACACTCTGCATGATCAACTGGTGACCACCCCAGAGACCATCGTCGAACGCCAGCTCGCCGCCTACAACAGCCATGACCTCGAAGCCTTCGCGGCGACGTACGCCCCCGACGTCTGCATCAACCGCCGCAGCGGCGACCGCCTGCTCGGGCGCGACGCCGTGCGGGAGGCGTACGCCGACATATTCGCCAAGGGCCGCTGCCGGGCCGAGATCGTCGGCCGACTCACCGAGGGCGACTGGGTGGTGGACCACGAGATCGCCCACGGCATCACGGACGACCCCCTCCGCGTGCTGGTCGCCTACCGGGTCCGCGACGGCCTGATCGACCACGTCGACTTCCTCGGCTGACTGCCGGACCTCCCTGACCGAACGAACCGTCAGAGGGTATGCGGTACTGGCTTAGAGGATGTCTCACATGGCGAGTTTCGCGATTCTCTTGTAGCAGGTCAGGGCTGCGGCGAGGCCGAGGAGGGCGAGGAAGTGGCTGCCTTTTTGTTCGTACCGGACGGTGAGGCGGCGGTAGCCGAAGAGCCAGGCGATTGACCGCTCGATCTTCCAGCGGTGCCGGCCGATCCGCTCGCCGGACTCGATGCCGGGACGGGCGATCCGCGCGACGAGGTTCCGGCTGCGGAGCCAGCGGAGGTGCTCCGCAGAGTAGTACGCCTTGTCCGCGCGGACCTTCACCGGCTTCCTTCGACGTGGTCCGCGGCGGGAGCGGACGGCGGGGATGCCGGGAATTAAGGGCTTGAACGCCTGGCTGTCGTGCATGTTCGCGCCGGACACCGCGACGGCCAGCGGCAGGCCCTGGGCCTCGGACAGCACGTGCAGTTTGCTGCCCATCTTGCCGCGATCGACCGGATTCGGCCCGGTCAGCGAGCCCCCCTTTTCGCGCGCACCGACGCGGCATCGACGATCGCGGACGACCAGTCCAGCTCACCCCTGGCCCCGAGTTCGTCCAGCACCGCCCGGTGCAGTCGACGCCACAACCCGGCCTCGGTCCACACCGTGAACCGGCGGTGCGCGGTGGCCCGCGAGACACCGAAGGAGTCCGGCAGATACCGCCACGCACAGCCGCTCGTCAGCACGTACACCACGGCCGTGAACACCGCCCGCTCGTCCACCGGAGCAGTACCACCGCCCTGCGGACGGGACGTGAACTTCGGCAACAACGGAGCAGTCAGCTCCCACAGTTCGTCCGGCACCAGCCGACGCGACAGATCAGCACCCACAGTCCAGCATCATGCCGCATCAGCGAACGACCACGTGAGACACCCTCTAATACTACAACGACACTCCGTGATGTCCTCTGCGTCTGTAGTGGCTGATGCGGGCTCGGGCTTGGCTTCTTCTTCGCCATAGGGACCAGGCGAATACATGCTGAATTTCATGGCTAATGGAGAGGGAAACGCGGTTGAAGAG
>NZ_JAFMPZ010000580.1 GCF_017353455.1 Streptomyces laculatispora | reverse complement strand
GAGGCCGCCCAGGAGCCGCTGCGCCCAGGGGCCGGCCATGGGGTGGAACAGCACGGTGCGCACCGCGGCCCGGTCGGTGCGCTCCGCCGCTTCGAGCAGCGCCCAGTCCTCGCGCAGCCGGTCGAGCAGTGGGGGCGGGCATACGGTCGTGGGGGCGGCGGCCGCCGCGTCGAGCAGGGCCCTGAGGAGGACGAGGCGGCGGGTGTCCTGATCGCGTACGAGCAGGCCGAGGGAGTCGGCGTCGCCCTCGGTACGGCCGAGTTCGCGCAGTACGCGATCGGGGATGGCGGGGCTCATGGGGGGTCTCCTGCGGTTGCGTCGGCGAGCCGGTCCGCCACGTGGCGGACCAGCCGTTCGAGGTCTGCGCAGTAGACGGACGGGTTGATGAAGCCGTTCTCTGCGCGATAGCGGTGGGCGTAGTGGCCGCCGCCGCAGACGGTCAGCAGCGGGCAGCCACGGCAGGCGGCGGCGAGCGCGCCGGCTCCTGCCTGTCGGGCGGCGACACCGGGGTGGCGCAGGGCGTCGTCGAAAGTGTGCCGGAAGACGTCGAGTCCGGTGGCGGCCGCCGTGTCGTAGGCGGACTTGAGGGAGTCGACCTGTTCGATCGATCCGTCGGTCTCGACCACGACCGCGTTGACGGGGTCGAGGCCGAGGGATTCGGTGGCGGCGGGCAGACCGAGGAGCAGGGCGACGCACTCCTCGAAGAGGCGGATCCTGGTCTCCCGCCGGGCCGCCGGCCACCAGCGGTCGAAGACGGCGCACAGCCAGTCGCCGTACGGGGTGGCGCGGCCCGACCCCGGTCCCTTCGGGGTGTCCGCCAGGTCCGGCAGACCGGGCGGCGGGCTGGTCCAGTTGCCGTGCGGCAGGAGCAGGTCCAGGGCCGGCGGGCGCAGGGCGAGCAGCGACTCGTACATCTCCAGGGGGTCGGTGCGCGGGTCCACGACGGTGAGGATGCCCGCGTACGCGTCGGGGTGGTGGTCGGCGAGGAGCCGGGCGCCGCGCGAGGCGGCGGGCCAGGAGGGGCGGCCCGCGTGGTCGGTGCGCTGGGTGTTGTGGGCGGCCAGGCCGCCGTCCAGGCTGATGCCGATGCTGATGCCGTGCCGGGCGAGCGTGGTGACGCCCGCGTCGGTGAGCAGGGTGGCGTTGGTCTGCACGGTCGCGTGGACGGCGCAGCCGCCGGGCACCCGTTCCCGCACCCGGTCGGCGAGGGCGGCCAGCCGGGCCGGGCCCGCGAGCAGGGGTTCGCCGCCGTGCAGCACCAGGGCGACGTGCCTCAGCCGGTGGGCGGCCGCGTGTTCGGCGATCCGGTCCGCGGTGCGGTCCAGGACGGCGGGCGCGGCGGCGGCCGGCCGGCTCCGCCAGGTCCGGTCGGGGCCCTCGTACAGGTAGCAGTACCGGCAGGCCAGGTTGCAGCGGCCGTGCACCTTCACGATGAACTGCCCGAACGGCACGGGTGGGGGGCGCCCCGCGCCACCGCGGTCCGGTGACGCGGCCGGGCGCGGGTCTGCGTCCGCGCGCGGCGGCTCGCCGCCCCCGTCCGCGTTCCGCTCTCGTTCCGTGTACCGCTCTGCGGGCCGCTCCCCGTGCGGTGTCGTCCGTCGGACCACTCCGGCACCCCCGTGCTGTACGTCTGCCGGGACGGTCACCGGTACCGGCCCGGGGTGAGTATCCCCGGCGCGCGGCGCGAACCGCCCCGTCCCGGACGATGATGTCCTGATCGACCCCGCCCCGGGCCAAAAACCGTGCGCCGGGGCGCGGTGCCGCCCGGCTCAGAAGGCGTTGTTGAATCCCCAGAGCATCTCCCGCGGCTGCTCGGCCCGGCCGCGCAGATCCGCGACCACCTCCGCCAGCACCGGGTGGTGAAGGGTCCGCAGGGTCTCCAGATCAAGGCCCAGCAGATCCGGCAGCGCGCCCGCGGCTCCGGACGCACCGCCGCCCGTGCCGCCGGGCACAGCCGCTCCGTCGTTACGTGTCGACTTGCTCATCACGCCTCCCCGTACTCAGCACCGGGCCCGCCGCGCCGCGCTCGCCGTTGAGCGCACACCGCCGGTCCCACGTCCCTGACCCGCTTCGTCCTGCTGTCCGCGCCGCCGCCCGGCGCCGGTCACGCGCCGGTCGTACCCGTACCCGGTCCGGGCGCACCGCCGTGCCGGGTGCTCGTCGTTGAGCACTCAGCGCTCCAGGTCGGCCAGCCGTTCGGCGGTCCACTCGCCCGCCGCTCCGCCGCCGTCCGGCAGCTTGCGCCACTCCAGGCGGGCCGCCCGGTACGCCTCTCGCGCGGCCCGGGGGCGCCCCGCTCTCTCATATGTCATACCCCGCCAGTGGTTGGCTGTAGCACCCAACTCCACTGCCTCCCGAAGCTGTTGCGGACTGACCAGCTCCGTTTGTGCCGTCGCGGCGGAGGCGGCGGCCGAGCGGAAGGCGTCCGCCGCCTCGTCGCGCCGGGACGGCCGGACCAGTACATCGGCGGCCTCCAGCTGGGCCCTGCCCAGCTCAAGCCAGCAGCGCGCCGCGGTCAGCGGGGCCGCGGCCTCCTGTGCCGCCACCCCGAAGAGGTACTCGGCCTCCCGCAGGTCGACCCGGTCCGCGGTGGCCCGGTGCCGCAGCATCAGGGCCCGGCCGAGCATCAGCAGCCGCTCGGACTGATGCGCACCGCCGGCCGGGGTCTCGGTCCGGCAGTCGCGCAGCACGCGCACCGCTGCACCGATGTGCCCCGCGCCGTCCGGCAGTTCGGCGCGGCGCAGCAGCGTGCCGCCCCATTCGGCGAGCAGATCGGTGTGGGCCCGGGAGTCCCGCGGGATTCCCCGGGCCGCTCGGGCGAACCAGTCGGCGGCCGAGACGAGTTCGTCCGGATCGCCGGTGTGGTCATAGCGGGCGACCCGGACCCGTCCGGCCCTGGTCTGCAGTTGGGCGCGCTGGCGCTGCTCCCGTACGGTCTCCAGCGCCTGGCCGGTCAGGACCGCGGCCTCGTCCGGTTCCTCGCCGGAGGCCAGCAGCGCGTCCACCAGGTCGAGCACGATGCGGACCTCGGTGCCCATGGTGTGCCGGCCGCCCTGGGCGAAGGCCGTACGCAGCGAGCGGGCCGCCTGCCGGGCGAACTCCCTGGACCGCTCCGTGTCCTCGGTGGCCCCGGCCAGTTTCAGCAGGGTCCGGCCGTGCTGGAGCGGGAGGGCGGCCGGCCGGTTCTCCTGGTCGGGCCAGGAGTCGGCGAACGCCTCCAGCATCCCGCAGGCGCTCTGCAGCAGGGCGCTGTCACCGTCGAGCCGCCACTGCGCCTCCAGGGCCCGCACCCGCTCCAGGGTGAGCCGCAGTGCCTCGGCCGGCGCGAGGCCGGGGGCCGCGCAGGCGGCGGTGTACTCGCGGTCGGCGCGCCGCAGCAGCTCCAGGGCGCCGCGCCGGTCGCCACGCCGCCGCCGGTCGTCGGCCGCCGCGTGCAAAACCTTGGCCAGCACGGCCCGTTCGCGCACCGCACCGGGAACGGCGGCTGCCCGCTCGGCGGCGTGCTCGGCCTCGCGGAGCAGCTCGGCACCGCCCTGTACCTCCCACAGCCGCAGGACGCAGCGCGCGTACTCCGCCCAGAGTCCGGGGTCGACGGTCTGCCGCGGGCCGTTCTCGGCGGCTCCCCGCAGCAGCTGGACCGCATCGATCAGGCGCTGCACCATCGTGTCGGCCTCGAACTGCCGCACCAGCTCGCGGGCACGCTCCACGGCGGTGGTGGTGCCGGGGG
>NZ_JAFMPZ010000579.1 GCF_017353455.1 Streptomyces laculatispora | reverse complement strand
GTGCGGCAGCGGCAGTGGTCACTCGGGCGGTCACTCCGGTGGCCACTCCTGTGGCGGTGGCCATTCGTGCGGCGGGGGTTCGTCGTGCGGCGGCGGGGGCGGATGCGGCGGAGGCAGCTGACACGGGGCAGCTGGTCCGCGACCGGGCGGGTGTACGACGGCCCGGTGCCGGCAGAGGTGTCCGGCGGGACGTGGGACGGGGCTTCGAACCCGCTCTAAGTCCCCCCGGACACCTTTTTGTTGGGCCTTGCGGCGAGTCTCCGGTGAACAGGTGAACCGGAAGGCCCCCGAGGGGATGGAAACCACGCCAAGTTGGGTAAAAACACTGCGAGTGAGGCTTAGTTCGTGATTCCCTCGGTGGAGAGAACATTCAGCCCTCGGACCCCAGTTGGACCTGATCGGGCGCTTTCCACCTCCCACGTGCACCACGTCGGGGGCGTCCCCCTGTCCATGTGTCCATGTGTGTTTGCGGAGCCGACCCATGCTCACGACCCTCCATACGGCCTATTCCGACACCCGTGCCGCCGATCTGGCCTGGGCGCTGGGGCGTGAACCGCTCCCGGCGCTCGCCGTGCTCGATCTCCATCTCGACGGCGCCCAACTCCAGTTGCGCCTGCTCGGCGCCTCCCATCAGGTCCTCCTGGAGGAGGACCGCGGCAGCTGTTCCGAAACCGTCGCCTGTATGCCGGGCAGCAGCACGCCGCTGCCCCTCGGTGTGTCCAAGCGGCTCGGGGACTGGGAGTACGAGTTCGCGGCCCGCGTGGAGACGCTCAGTGCGGGCTCGTTCGCGGGGCGCGCGCAGGAGCTCCTGGCGCTCGTCGCCGACCATCCCCACGGCCTGGCCGGGACGTTCCCGGGCAGTCCGCACGCCTTCACCGCCATGCTCGCCCAGCGGTCCGAGGGGCAGGTGCGGTGGCGTACCTGGCACGCGTACCCGCAGGAGGGACAGCTGGTGGTGACGCGCACCCGAGTGGGTGTGCGGATGCCGGCGGCCGTGCTGTGACGGGGGCCAACTCCGCTGCGGTTGAGTCACTTACATCCTTGTGGGTGACAAGCGGCGACGTTCCAGTGACGTAGCGTTCGCGGCATGATCGACCAGCAGGTGTCGCTGCGAGGGGGCGCGGCGCGGCTTCCCGTGCGACCGCGGACCGGCCGGTACCTCGTGCTGGCCGCGGTCTTCGTCTGCGCCGCGTGCGGTCTGGTGTACGAGCTCGAACTGGTCGCGCTCGCCTCCTATCTGATCGGTGACTCCGTCACCCAGGCGTCCGTCGTGCTCTCCGTGATGGTGTTCGCCATGGGGATCGGCTCGTTGCTCGCGAAACGTTTATGCAGTCGGGCCGCGGTCGGCTTCGGTCTGATCGAGGCCGTGCTCGCGCTGGTCGGCGGCTCCTCCGCGCTGGTGCTCTACGCGACGTTCGCCTGGATCGGGGAGTCGCGGTACGCGCTGGTCGGCTTCTCGCTGGCGATCGGGGTCCTGATCGGTGCGGAGATCCCGCTGCTGATGACGCTGATCCAGCGCGTCGACCGGCAGGACGCGGGCGGGGCCGTCGCCGATCTGTTCGCCGCGGACTACGTGGGGGCGCTGGTCGGCGGGCTGGCGTTCCCGTTCCTGCTGCTGCCGATGCTCGGGCAGCTCACCGGGGCGCTGTTCACCGGCGCGGTCAACGCGGCGGCGGGCGGGGCGCTGGTGCTGTGGGTGTTCCGCCGGGATCTCACCTGCCGGTCCCGGTGGCTGCTCATCGCCGTCAATGTGGCGGTGATCGCCCTGCTGGCCACGGCCGCAGTGCTGGCCGACGACTTCGAGCGGGCGGCGAGGCGCGCGGTGTACGGGGACCGGGTGCGGGTCGCGATGCAGACCGACGTGCAGGAGGTGGTGCTGACCGGGGCGGGCCGCAGCTCCCTGGACCTCTATCTGGACGGGCGGCTGTGGGTCAGCTCGCGTGACGAGTACCGGTACCACGAGGCGCTGGTGCACCCGGTGATGAACGGGCCGCACGCGCGGGTGCTGATCCTGGGCGGCGGCGACGGTCTGGCGGCCCGCGAGGTGCTGCGCTACCCCGGCGTACGGAGCGTCACGCTGGTGGAGCTGGACCCGGCTGTCACCCGGTTGGCCCGTACGGACCAGGCGCTCTCCGCGCTGAACGCGCACGCGTACCGGGACCCGCGGCTGACGGCCGTGACCGGGGACGCGTTCACCTGGTTGCGGGCGGCGCACGGCCGCTACGACGCGGTGATCTCGGACCTGCCGGATCCGGGGGTCTCGGCCAGCACGAAGCTCTACTCGGCGGAGTTCTACGGTCTGGTCGCCGAGGCCCTCGCGCCCGGCGGCCGGCTGGTGGTGCACGGGGGGCCGCCGCTCGGCCGGCCGCACACGTACTGGACGGTGGAGGCGTCGATGAGGGCGGCGGGACTGCACACCCGCCCCTACCGGATCAGTGGCCCACACGCCGGTTTCGAGGCGGGCCCGGACCGTGCGACCGGCCGGGCCACGCAGGTGCACGGCTGGGGGTTCGTGCTGGCCGGACTCGGCCGGACCCCGGCGCTCGCCCTGGACCCGGAGGCGCCGGAGCTGAGGTCCCTGTCGCAACCGGTGCTCCGGGAGGCGGGGCGGCGGGCGGAGTCCGGCCGGCTGCCGGGGCTGGCGCCCTCGACCCTGGTGCACCCGAGGTACTGGGACGAGCCGTGAGCGCTTGTCCCGACCGGGGGTGAGTGGGAGGCGAGTGCCTTGAGCCGTACGGGCGGGACCGGCACGGGGAGCCGTGGGCCGTACGGGACGGGGCGGTGGCGGTGGCTCCGGAGGGGCGGAAGCGGTGACGTGATGCCCGGGGCTGAGTAGGCTCGGTTTCCATGGAGCATGAGGTGTTCGTTCCGGTTCCGGTCCCTGTCCTTCGGCGGACGCTGGGCGATCCTGCCCGGGTCGCGCGCTGTGTGCCGGGGCTCCAGCAGGACGCCGACGCGTCCGCGGGCCCGCTGGCGGGCCGGCTCAAGGTACGGGTCGGCGGCCACACCATCACCTACCGGGGCGCGCTGCGGCTCATCGCGCTGACGGGCGGCGGGGAGGGGGACGCCGCGTACGGCGTCTCCGTGACGGGCGAGGGCGCGGAGGCGCGCGGCACCGGTTCGGCGAAGCTGGCCCTGACCGTCCGCCTGACGGAACGGGACGGCGGTACGGCGATCGAGTTCGAGGGCACGGTGGGCGGCGACGGCCGCCTGGTGGAGCTGGACGCGGCGGCGGCGCTCACCGCGGCCCACCGCCTGCTGGACCGGTTCGTACAGCAGCTGGTGACGGAGGCGCTCGCCGCGCACGAGGGGACCCAGGACCCCGTGGACGGCGCGGGGGACGACGGGGCCGACGACTCCGCGGACGACGGGGCTGGCGGGGCTGGCGACGCCGCGGGGTCCGCGTCCGTGGCCGGTTCCGAGGAGCGGTCCGTCGGTGACGCGGTGGAGAAGGCCATCGAGGAGGCCGCCGAGGAGGCGGACGGCACCGGTGCCGAGGAGGCCCCGACCACGCATGACGCCGCCGCCGACGAGGCGCCGGCCGGCGAGCAGCCGCCGGAGAGGGCCTCGGTCTTCGACACCCCGGTGCCGCCGCCTTCGCTGGACCCGGTGTCCGGGATCGAGTTCACCGTCCCGGACGGGCCTCCGGCCGAGGCCGCACATGCCCGGCGCACCATGATCGGGCGCAGCGCCGAAGAGGTCGACCATGCCCCGCCGCGCGGCCGGTACGCCCCCGTGCCGTCGCCCGACTCGACCGGTGCGGGCGCCACGCTCCGCTGGGTGGCCCCGGCGGCCGCCCTCGCCATCGCCTCCGCCGTGGTGGTGGGCCGGGCGCTGCGGCGCCGGAGGTAGCCGCGCCAGTAGTGTCGTCGTGTGAGCAGCAGCGAGAAGGACGTCCGGCTGTCCGTCGGCGACGCAGAGTTGACCGTGAACCCCGCCAACGGCTGCCGTATCAGCAGTCTGCGGATCGGTGGTACCGAACTGTTGCGGCAGGGGGAGCGGTACGGCTGCTTCCCGATGGTGCCGTGGTGCGGGCGGATGGAGAACGGGCAGTTCCGCAACGGCGATGTCCCGCACCGGATGCCGCTGACCGCCCCGCCGCACGCCATTCACGGCACGGGCCGTGACACGGCCTGGCAGATCGCCCGGGAGACCGGGACGGAGGCCTCGTTCTACTACGACCTGGCCGCCCCCTGGCCGTACCCGGGCCGGGTGACGCAGACCGTCGAACTGGCCGAGGACTCGGTCACGTTGGCGTTCGGCATCGAGACGTACGGGGACTCCTTCCCGGCGCAGGCCGGCTGGCACCCCTGGTTCCGGCGCAGCCTCGGCGGCGAGGACGTGCGGATCGGCTTCGACGCGGCCTGGCAGGAGGAGCGGGGCGAGGACCATCTGCCGACCGGCCGCCGGATTCCGCCTCTGGACGGACCGTGGGACGACGCCTTCGGGATGCCCGACGGCGTGGATGTGACCCTCACCTGGCCGGAGCAGCTGGAGCTGACCGTGAAGAGCCGGACCGAGTGGGTCGTGGTCTACGACGAGCAGGCCGAGGCGGTCTGTGTGGAGCCGCAGTCGGGTCCGCCGAACGGACTGAACACCGCACCCCGCTACGTCACCCCGATCGAACCCCTGGAGATCGCGACGACCTGGAGCTGGCGCAGTCTCTGAGCGGCCGCAGCCCGGTCCGAGGCCGCCCACAGCCTCTGAGCCGGTGGAGGTGCGCGTACGGGCCGCCGCCGCGCGAACGGGCCGCTGCCGGGCGCCTTATCCTCGTAGCCATGACAGACGTACGCGCTGAGCTGCTGCAGCAGATCAAGGACAAGGCCGTTGTACACGGCAAGGTGACGCTCTCCTCCGGCCTGGAGGCCGACTGGTACATCGACCTGCGCCGCATCACGCTGGACGGCAAGGCTGCTCCGATGGTCGGTCAGGTCATGCTCGACGCGACCGCGGAGCTGGACTACGACTGCGTGGGCGGGCTGACGCTGGGTGCCGACCCGGTCGCCACCTCGATGCTGCACGCCTCCGCCGCTCGCGGTCAGGAGCTGGATGCGTTCGTCGTCCGCAAGGCGCAGAAGGCCCACGGGTTGCAGCGCCGGATCGAGGGCGCCGAGGTCAAGGGCCGTCGCTGCCTGGTCGTCGAGGACACCTCGACGACGGGTGGCTCGCCACTGACCGCTGTCGAGGCGGTGCGTGAGGCGGGTGGCGAGGTCGTCGCCGTAGCCGTGATCGTGGAGCGGGGCGCGGCTCCGGCCATCGCCGAGGCGGGGCTCCCGTATGTCCATGTGTACTCGGTCGCGGACCTCGACCTGTCCTGACCTGCGGTTTCTTTTGAGGGCGGCCGGTTTCACGTGAAACCGGCCGCCCTTGTCGTATGTCCGCAACCGGTGGCCCCGAACGATGGGGGAGTGCGCCGGGTGGAGCCGAACCCAGAGTCTGGGAAGATGGGGGCGACGATGACGTCGCCCCCAGGTCAGGGAACCAGCAACGCACACCCGCACATCCCAAGGAGCGGACAGATGCCCATCGCAACCCCCGAGGTCTACGCCGAGATGCTCGACCGGGCGAAGGCAGGCAAGTTCGCCTACCCGGCCATCAACGTGACCTCGACCCAGACCCTGCACGCTGCGCTGCGCGGTTTCGCGGAGGCCGAGAGCGACGGCATCATCCAGATGTCCACCGGTGGGGCGGAGTTCCTGGGCGGCCAGTACAACAAGGACATGGTCACGGGCGCTGTCGCCCTGGCCGAGTTCGCGCACATCGTCGCCGCCAAGTACGACATCACGGTCGCGCTGCACACCGACCACTGCCCCAAGGACAAGCTGGACACGTATGTGCGTCCGCTGATCGAGGTCTCCGCGGAGCGCGTCGCCAAGGGTCAGAACCCGCTGTTCCAGTCCCACATGTGGGACGGTTCGGCCGAGACGCTGGCCGACAACCTCTCCATCGGCCAGGAGCTGCTGGCCAAGGCCGCCGCCGCCAAGATCATCCTGGAGGTCGAGATCACCCCGACCGGCGGTGAGGAGGACGGCGTCACGCACGAGATCAACGACGAGCTGTACACGACCGTCGACGACGCGCTGCGTACCGCCGAGGCGCTCGGGCTGGGCGAGAAGGGCCGCTACCTGCTGGCCGCGTCCTTCGGCAACGTGCACGGCGTCTACAAGCCGGGCAACGTCGTGCTGCGCCCCGAGCTCCTGAAGGACCTCCAGGTGGGTGTCGCCGCCAAGTACGGCAAGCCGGCCGGCAGCCAGCCGTTCGACTTCGTCTTCCACGGCGGCTCCGGCTCCACCGCCGAGGAGATCGCCACCGCGCTGGAGAACGGCGTCGTGAAGATGAACCTCGACACCGACACCCAGTACGCATTCACCCGCCCGATCGTGGACCACATGTTCCGCAACTACGACGGCGTGCTGAAGGTCGACGGCGAGGTCGGCAACAAGAAGGTCTACGACCCGCGCAGCTGGGGCAAGTCCGCCGAGGCGGGCATGGCCAAGCGCGTCACGGAGGCCTGCGCCAACCTGCGGTCCACCGGCACCAAGCTGAAGTAGTCCCGTACGGATGTGTGCGTGGGCCCGGTATCCCTTGGGGTGCCGGGCCCACGGCATGTCCGTACCCGGCAGGAACGATCCGAGGGAACAGCTGTGAGCACGTCCTACGACTTCGACACCGTCATCGACCGCCGCGGCACCTGGTGCGTCCAGTGGGACGGGGTCGCGGACCGGTTCGGGGTGGACGGGCTGCTGCCGTTCACCATCTCCGACATGGACTTCGAGACGGCCCCCGAGGTGCTGGCCGCCCTGCGGTCCCGTCTCGACCACGGCGTGTTCGGCTACACCGACTGGCAGCAGGACGACTTCACGTCGGCGATCGCCCACTGGTACGCGACGCGGTACGGCACCACGATCGACACCGGCCGGCTGGTGTACGCGCCCTCCGTGCTGAGCCAGCTCTCGCAGCTGCTCCAGATGTGGACGGCGGAGGGGGACGGCGTCGTCGTCCACACCCCCACCTACGACGGTTTCCGCAAGGCGGTCACCGGGCTCGGGCGGGAGCTGCGGGGGGTGCCGCTGGGGGACGCGGCCGCGCTGGAGCGGGAGCTCGCACGTGAGGACAACAAGGTCCTCCTGCTCTGCTCGCCGCACAATCCGACGGGGCGGGTGTGGACGGAGGCGGAGCTCGCGGAGCTGGCCCTGCTCGCCGCGCGGCACGGGGTCGCGGTGATCAGCGACGAGATCCACGCGGACTTCGTGCACGGCGGACGCCGGCACGTGCCGTGGCCGCGGGTGGCGGGCGACGGGCGCTGGGCGGTCATCACCTCGGCGTCGAAGTCCTTCAACTTCCCGGCACTGACGGGTTCGTACGGGATCATCGGACGGCCCGCCGACCGGACGGAGTTCCTGCGCCGGATGCAGACCGCGGAGGGGCTCGCCTCACCGGCGGTGCTCTCGCTGACCGCGCACATCGCCGCGTACCGCGAGGGCGGGGCGTGGCTGGACGCGGTCCGCACGTATGTCACCGGGAACCTGGCCCTGGTCGGGGAACGCCTGAACGCGGCCTTCCCCGAGCTGGGGTGGGAGCCGCCGCAGGCCGGCTACCTGGCCTGGATCGACCTGCGGAAGGCGGGCGTCGAGGACGACGAGGCGCTCCAGCGGGTGCTGATCGAGCGGGAGCGGGTCGCGGTGATGCCGGGGAGCGTGTACGGGGCTGAGGGCTTCGTGCGGCTGAACGTGGGGTGCGCGCGGAGCAAGGTGGAGGCGGGGCTGGCGGCGTTGATCCGGGGCGTGGAGGCGGTACGGG
>NZ_JAFMPZ010000225.1 GCF_017353455.1 Streptomyces laculatispora | reverse complement strand
GGTTCGCCCGCCGCGGCGGGCATCCGCAGCCAGCCGCGCACCGGTTGACCGGCGAAGCCGGGGACCGTCACGTCGTAGGTGCGGACCTGGGTGAGCCCCGTCTGCACCTCGGTGAACACCGGCTTTTGCCGGGTGCGGTCCCCGGCTTCGTCCAGGGTCCGTGACCAGAAGTCGTCGAAGTCCGCCGGAACGGGCAACGGCGGCCGGTAGTCGCGGCAGTCCGCGAGCGAGAGGTCCGTCAACGGCATGGAGGTGCCCTCCTGGGGCGCGGCGGGAAAGTGCCGGGTGCGAGGTGAAGCACAGGTCATCAGACGGATGACGTCAGATGTCCTGTCGGCACACGGACCCTAGGCAGCCCCTGCCGTGCCCGTCAAGGGTGCGCCGGGCCGGGTTCGGGAGGAACGGGGCCCGGCCCCGCCGCCGCGCCGGAGGCGTCGGCGACAGGCGCTCAGCCCTTGGCGCCGTCGCGGGCCCGGGCCTCGGAGATCCGGCGCCTGACCGGGGCGTAGTGCTCGCCGAGCGCCTGCATGAAGCCGGCGGTGTCCCCGGCCCGCGCGGCGTCCACGATGTTCTGGTGGGCCGTGACCGTCGCCGTCTCGTCGGCGTGGGTGAATCCGTCGAGATGCGGGGCGACGATCGTGTACACGTCCCAGAAGGCCATCGAGAGCTGGCCGATCAGTTCGTTGCCCAGCGGGGCGACGAGCAGTGCGTGGAACGCCCGGTCGGCGTCCACGAAACCGTGCCCCTCCTGCGCCCCGGTCTCGCGCATGGTGGTCACCAGTCCGTCCAGCGCGTCGAGCTGCTCCGGCGTGAGCAGCGTGACGATCCGGTCGGCCATCCCGCGCTCGAAGAGCTCGCGCACGTCGACCAGGTCGGCCATTACCTGGAAGTCGTCGTCGGGGGAGAGCAGCCCGCGGAAGGTCAGGCTCTCCACCAGCGCCGACAGGCTCAGCCTGCCGACGTACGTGCCGTGCCCGTGGCGGACCTCGACGATGTCCAGCGCGTTGAGGATCTTGACGGCCTCCCGGACGCTGGAGCGGCTGGCGCCGAGGGCCTCGCACAGGGCGGGCTCGGTGGGCAGCGGGTCCCCGGGGCGGAGCCGTTCTTCGAGGATGTACCGCTTGATGCCGTCCACGACTTCCTGCCGGAGCAACTGCCGGCCGGGCCTCGTTCCGGACATATGTGAACTCCCCACCTCTTGACCCCTCTCGATTGTCAAGCTACGTTCCCACGCTATCAAGGCATCGGACATCTGACGTCTGATGCTTAAGGTTCCGCGGTCCCCGTGAACCACCGATCCACCACCCGTCTTCACCCCCGATGCCCCACCTCAAAGTCCCTGGAGGACCCGTGCCCGAGCTGAGATCAGCCGGTGTCGAGCGCCGCACCTTCCTGCGTTACACCAGTGCTGTCGGTGCTGCGGCCGCCATCACGGCGAGCCTCGCTGCCTGTGGCGGACCGTCCTCGACCGCCGACGGATCGGCGGACAAGGGCAGTGGCAGCGACCTCATCGAGGCCGGTCTGTCCTACCCGCTGTCGACCGGCTTCGACCCGATGATCACCTCGGGCGCGACCCCGTACGCCGCCAATATGCACATCTTCGAGGGCCTGGTCGATCTCGATCCGGCAACACTCGTGGCACGCCCCGCGCTCGCCACCGAGATGCCGAAGAAGATCAACGCCACCACCTACCGGGCGACGCTGCGCAAGGGGGCGACCTTCCACGACGGATCGGCCGTCACCGCCGACGACGTGGTGTTCAGCTTCGAACGCATCCTGGACCCGAAGAACGCCTCGCTGATGGCGCAGTTCGTGCCCTTCATCGACACGGTCAAGGCCGTCGACGCCGGCACGGTCGAGTTCAAGCTCAAGTACCCCTTCGCACTCTTCCCGTCCCGGATAGCCGTGGCCCGGATCGTCCCGAAGAAGATCGTGGCGCCCGACCCCAAGGCCTTCGACGCCAAGCCGGTCGGCTCGGGTCCGTACAAGTTCGTCTCGGCCACCCGCGAGGACAAGATCGTCTTCGAGGCGTACGACAAGTACAACGGCGCCCACCCCGCCAAGGCCAAGAAGATGGTCTGGCGCCTGATGTCCGACCAGTCGGCCCGCGTCAGCGCGATGGAGTCGGGCCGCGTCCAGGCCATCGAGGACGTTCCGTACATCGACGTCAAGCGGCTCTCAGGCACTGCCAGGACCGAGTCCGTGCAGTCCTTCGGGCTGCTCTTCCTGATGTTCAACACCGCCGACAAGCGGTTCGCCGACAAGCGGGTGCGCCAGGCGCTGCACTACGCCCTGGACACCGAGAAGATCATCTCCACCGCGATGGTCGGCAACGCCGCGGCGGCCACCGGCTACGTGCCCTCGACCCACCCCGACTACCACAAGGCCGCCACGGTCTACACGCACGACGTGGCCAAGGCGAAGCAGCTGCTCGCCGACGCGGGCGTGAAGAACCTGTCCTTCACCGTCCTGACCACCGACACCGGCTGGGTCAAGGACATCGCCCCGCTGCTGAAGGAGAGCTGGGAGCAGGCAGGCGTCAAGGTCACCCTCAGCATCGCCCAGTCCCCGGCCCAGTACGCCAAGATCGACAAGGGCGACTTCGAGGTCCTCGTCGCCCCCGGCGACCCGTCGGTCTTCGGCAACGACGCCGACCTGCTGCTGCGCTGGTTCTACTACGGCTTCTGGCCCGAGAGCCGCTACGGCTGGGGCAAGTCCGACGCGTACAAGAAGGTCAAGCAGACCCTCGACAAGGCCGCGCAGGCGGGCGACGAGGCGAAGCGCAAGGAGCTGTGGGGCCAGGTCACCGACCTCGTCGCCGACGAGGCCGCGCTCTACCCGATCCTGCACCGCAAGCTCCCCACCGCCTGGACCGAGAAGGCGCTGCCCGGCTTCAAGCCGCTGCCCACCACGGGCCTGTCCTTCCTGGACGTCAGCCGCGCCTGACCGGCCGCCACCGGGCCGCCGACGGCCGCCGCACCGGCCGCCACCGGCCCGGTGACACGGCGGCCGCCCCGGCCGCCGGCCCCCCAGCCCGGCGCCGGTCACCCGGCGCCAGATCGCCCGGTCCGGGACAACACCCCCCGCTGTCCCGGACCGGCCCGCCCAACCGCAAGGAACCCGACGATGGTTGCTTTTCTCCGGCTCGCGCTGCGCCGCGTCGCGATGATGCCGGTGATGATCCTCGGTATCGCGCTGCTCGTCTTCGTGGTGCTGCAGTTCTCGCCGGTCGACCCGGCCTTCAACGCGCTCGGGGAGAGCGCCACTCCCGAAGCCCGTGCGGCCTTCGCCGAGGCCAACGGCCTGAACGACCCGCTGCCCGTCCGCTACTTCCACTTCCTCGGCCAGCTGCTCCACTTCGACCTCGGGATGACCGTCCCGCCGAGCCAGCCCGTCGTCGACCGGATCACCGCCGCCTTCCCGCTCACCCTCCAGCTGACCGTCCTCGGCCTGATCCTCGCGATCGTCCTGGCGGTCGTCTTCGGCGTCGTCGGCGCGATGTACCGCGACCGCTGGCCCGACCAGCTGTTCCGGGTGCTCTCCATGGCCGGTGTCGCCATCCCGTCCTTCTGGCTCGGTGTCCTGCTCATCCAGCAGTTCGCACTGAACACCCGGATCTTCCCGACCGGCGGCTACACCAACCCCGCCGACTCCTTCAGCGGCTGGCTCAGGACCATGGCACTGCCCGCCTTCTCGCTCGCCGTGCCCGTCGCGGCGTCGCTCGCCCGTCTCGTACGGACCTCGATGGTCGCCGAACTCGACCGCGACTACGTCCGGACCGCCCGCGGCAACGGCCTGCCCGTGTTCCTGGTGATCCGCTCGGTGCTGCGCAACGCGCTCGTCACCCCGCTCACCGTGCTCGGCGTCAAGGTCGGCTACCTGCTCAGCGGCGCCGTCGTCATCGAGGCGATCTTCGACCTGCCCGGCATGGGCAAGCTCATCCTCGAAGGTGTCACCGGCGGCGATGTCGCCCTGGTCCAGGGCACCGTACTGACCATCGCCATCGCGTTCCTGGTGGTCAACGTCATCGTCGACCTGCTCTATCTGCTGGTCAACCCGCGCATCAGGACGGTGTGACATGTTCGCCACGGGCCGTCTGGCCAATAAGCTGTCCCGACCGGGCATCGCGTTCCGCGCCCTCCCGGTCACCTCCCGCGTCGCGCTCTGCGTGCTGCTCGTCGTCATCCTCGGCGCGGTGTTCGCCCCGCTGCTCACCCAGGACCCGCTCACCACCGGCACCCCGGTCCAGGCCCCGGGCGCCGGCCACTGGTTCGGCACCGACCGGGCCGGGCGCGACGTCTTCGCCCGCGTCGTGCACGGCTCGCGCTACTCGCTCGTCATCGGGCTCGGCTCGACCGCCCTGGCCCTGATCGCCGGAGCCCTTCTCGGCGCACTCGCCGCCACCTCGCGCAAGCTGGGCGACGAGTCCGTGATGCGCACCCTCGACGTGGTGATGTCGTTCCCGCCGATCGCCCTGGCCGCCGTGCTCGTCGCGGTCTTCGGCACCAGCGTCCCGGTCATCATCTTCACCATCGCCTTCGTCTACACCCCGTCGCTGGCCCGGGTGGTCCGCGCCAACGTCCTCTCCCAGTACGGCGAGGACTACGTCGCGGCCGAGAAGGTCATCGGCGCCCGGCGCGGCTACATCGTGCTGCGCCACGTCGCCGTCAACTGCATGGCCCCGGTCATGGTGTTCGCCACCGTGATGGTCGCCGAGGCGATCATCTTCGAGGCGAGCCTCTCCTTCATCGGCGCCGGTGTGCAGGACCCCGACCCCAGCTGGGGCAGCGTCCTGGCCTACGGCCGGCAGATCCTCCTCGCCGGCGGCTGGTGGGCCACGTTCTTCCCGGGCCTCGCCCTGCTGGTCACCGTGCTCGCGCTGAACATCCTCTCCGAGGGCCTCACCGACGCCTCGGCGGCTCCGAAGAAGACCCGTGCCGACGCGGACCCCGCCCACACCACCACGGCGCCGGACCCGGTGGAGGCCCGCTCCACCGTGGACATCGACGCAGCCCTCACCAAGCTCGCGGAGCGCATCCACGCCAACGGGCCGGCCATCAGCCCGGTACGGGAGGACGCCGCCGAACTCCTGGTCGTACGGGACCTCGCCATCCGCTTCCCCGACCGGTACGGCACCGTCCCGGTCGTCGACTCCCTCGACTTCACCGTCCACGAGGGCGAAACCCTCGGCCTGGTCGGCGAGTCAGGCTGCGGAAAGTCCATCACCAGCCTCGCCGTCATGGGCCTCCTCGCCCGCAACGCCGAGGTCAGCGGCGAAATCCTCTACCGCGGCCGGGACCTGCTGAAGCTCCCGCCGAAGGAACGCCGCGCCCTGATGGGCCCCGAGATCGCGATGGTCTACCAGGACGCGCTCTCCTCCCTCAACCCGTCCGTGCTCGTGGGCACCCAGCTGAAGCAGCTCACCTCGCGCGGGGCCGCGAAGACCCCGGCCGAACTCCTCGACCTGGTCGGCCTCGCTCCCGAACGCACCCTGCGCAGCTACCCGCACGAGCTCTCCGGCGGCCAGCGCCAGCGCGTCCTGATCGCCATGGCGCTGTCCCGCAGCCCCCGTCTGCTCATCGCGGACGAGCCGACCACCGCCCTCGACGTCACCGTCCAGGCCCAGGTCGTCGAACTCCTCGTCCGGCTGCGCGACGAACTCGGCTTCGCGATGGTGCTCGTCAGCCACGACCTCGCCCTCGTCGGTGACCTGTCGCACCGTGTCGCGGTGATGTACGCGGGCCGGCTGGCCGAGATCGGCGACACCCGGTCCGTACTCACCGCCCCCACCCACCACTACAGCCGCGGCCTGCTCGGCTCGGTCGTCTCCCTGGAGGCGGGCGCCGAACGGCTCCACCAGATCCGCGGCGTCGTCCCCGCACCACAGGGCTTCGGCGAGGGCTGCCGGTTCGCCTCGCGCTGCGGCGCCGCCACCGAACTGTGCCGCACCACGTCCCCCGCACTCACCGCACGCGGCAGCGCGCACGACCACGGCTTCGCCTGCCACCACCCGGCGAAGGCCGTACAGCTGGAAGGGAGCGCCCTGTGATCAGGCTGGACGGCGTCCACGTACGCCACAAGGCACGCAGCGGAGGCGTGTTCCGCCGCGACGCCGTGCACGCCCTCACCGACGCGAGCCTGGAGGTCGAGCGCGGCGAGATCGTCGGCCTGGTCGGCGAGTCCGGCTGCGGCAAGTCGACGATGGCCAGGGTGCTGACCGGTCTGCAGAAGCCCACCGAGGGCACGGTCACCTTCCACGGCAAGGACCTGTGGGAGATGTCCGGGACCCAGCGGCGCGACGACTTCGGCTCCGCCGTCGGCGTCGTCTTCCAGGACCCTTCCACCGCCCTCAACCCCCGGCTCACGGTCCGGCAGATCCTGCGCGACCCGCTCGATGTGCACCGCCGCGGCACCCGCCAGGAGCGAGAGGCGCGCGTCGAGGAACTCCTCGACCTGGTCGGCCTCCCCGGCCACACCCTGGCCGCACTGCCCGGACAGCTCTCCGGCGGCCAGCGCCAGCGCGTCGCCATCGCCCGCGCCCTGGCGCTCGAACCGGAGCTGATCGTCGCCGACGAACCGACGTCCGCGCTCGACGTCTCGGTCCGCGCCCAGGTCCTCAACCTCCTGGTGGACCTGCGCGAGCGGCTCGGCCTCGGCATGGTGTTCATCTCGCACGACATCCAGACCGTGCGCTACCTCGCCGACCGCATCGCCGTCCTC
>NZ_JAFMPZ010000578.1 GCF_017353455.1 Streptomyces laculatispora | reverse complement strand
GCGGGCCGGTACGCCCGTCCCGTACGGCCCGCTGCTGCGCGACGAGCTGCGGGCCCTGATCGGCATCGGATCGGCGGTCTGCGCGACCGGCGCGGTCATGGCGCTCGGTGTCGCCGCGGCCGGGCTGTGGGCGCTGCCCGTCCTGTGCGTACCGCTGCTGCTCACCCAGCTGTCGTTCCGCCGCTTCGTCGCCGTGCGCACCACCTACCGGCAGACCATCACCTCGCTCGCCCGCTGCACGGAGATCGCCGGATACACCCCGCACGGCCATGCCCGCAGGGTGGCGGCGCTCTGCTCGGCCGTCGGCCGCGAGCTGGGGCTCTCCGGGCCCGAGCTCACGGTCCTGGAGTACGCGGCCCTGATGCACGACATCGGCCAGCTCTCGCTCGTCGACCCGGTCCCGCAGGGGGCCACTGCCGCGCTGCCCGCCGCCGAGCAGCGCCGGATCGCCCTGCTCGGCGGGGCCGTGGTCCGCCAGACCGGGGTCGACGCGAAGGTCGCCGTCGTGGTGGAGCGGCAGGCGGACCCCTACCGCGAGCAGCCGCTGTCCGCCAGGATCGTCAGGGCGGTCAACGCATACGACGACCTGTGCGGGGAAAGTATCGGCGGGCCGCTCGGCGCGCTGGAACAGCTCAGGCTCGGGACCGGCCACGACTACCAGCCCCAGGTCGTGGAATCGCTCGCCCGGGTTCTGGCCAGGGGCGGTCTGACCCCCGTCCCACCTGGGTAACCCATGGGTAATGAGCGAGCGTCCGGCCGGGCATGGTTGGATGCGAAGGAGAGCGAAAAACGAGGGTGTCCAGTCGGGACAGGCGGGAATCGTGAGGATCTTCGGGAAGGTACGGCATCGGCCGTCCGCCTCTTGGCGGCAGGCCACGGACCGCGCGTTCACGCTGATCGGCGACGGCCGGTACGAGGACGCGGGCGCGTTGCTGACACGTGCGGCGGACCTGGAGCCCTGGCTCTCCGAGTCATGGTTCAACCTGGCGCTGCTGCACAAGTTCCGGCATGACTGGGAGCAGGCGCGGGCCGCCGGACTGCGGGCCGTCGCGCTGCTCGACAAGGAGTCCGGCGCCCCGGACTGGTGGAATGTCGGGATCGCCGCCACCGCGCTGCAGGACTGGCCGCTGGCGCGCCGGGCCTGGCAGGCGTACGGGCTGAAGGTGCCCGGCGGCGGGCAGCAGACCCCGGCGTCCAACAGCGAGCCGGTCGGGATGGAGCTGGGCAGCGCGGCCGTGCGGCTGTCGCCCGAGGGCGAGGCCGAGGTCGTGTGGGGCCGCAGGCTGGACCCGGCGCGGATGGAGGTGCTGTCGATCCCGCTGCCGTCCTCCGGGCGGCGCTGGGGCGAGGTCGTGCTGCACGACGGGGTGCCGAACGGCGAGCGGATCACCGCGGCGGGGCCCTCGTACCCCGTCTTCGACGAGATCGAGCTGTGGGCGCCGTCCCCCGTGCCGACCTGGGTGGTGCTCCTCGAAGCCGCCACCGAGGCGGACCGGGACGCCCTGGAGCAGCTGGCGTCCGACGCCGGTTTCGCCGCCGAGGACTGGTCCTCGTCCGTCCGGCTGCTCTGCCGCGCCTGCTCGGAGAGCCGGATGGAGAGCGACGAGGGCGACGGCGAGCACCTGGACCCGCACGACCACAGTGAGCCGGGCCACCCCGGCCCGCTGAGGCACCGCACCGCCGGTGAGCTGTGGGTGCCGGAGCGTGAGTGCGGCCTGGCGGCGCCCGCCGGGCTGGTGCGCGGCCTGCTGGACGGCTGGGTGGCGGACAGCCCGGACAGCCGTGAGTGGCGGGATCTCGAAGAAGTCTGCTGACCGGTGCCCGTAGGCTGTACGGGCACCGATTCCGGTGCTCGGGCGCCCGGGTTCTCGCGAGCCGCGGACCCCGGGTTTCACGTTGTGAGGAAGGCGTACGGCGGACATGGCGCAGCAGGAGACGGACGAGCAGATCAGCGTCGACGACGAGGGCTTCCTCGTCGACACCGAGGACTGTGAGGCGCGTGAGGCGGCATACCGCGAGCGCGGCACCTCGCACCCGATCACGGTCGTGGGCAACCCCGTCCTGCACAAGGAGTGCAAGGACGTCACCGTGTTCGACGACAAGCTGGCCACGCTGATCGACGACATGTTCGCCAGCCAGCGGACGGCGGAGGGCGTGGGCCTGGCCGCCAACCAGATCGGGGTCGACCTCAAGGTCTTCGTCTACGACTGCCCGGACGACGACGGGGTGCGGCACACCGGCGTCATCTGCAACCCGGTGCTGGACGAGCTCCCGCCCGAGGAGCGCGTGCTGGACGACGCCAACGAGGGCTGCCTCTCGGTCCCGACGGCGTACGCCTCGCTGGCCCGCCCGGACTACGCGGTGGTGCGCGGACAGGACGCGAAGGGCAACCCGGTCAAGGTGCGGGGCGACGGCTACTTCGCCCGCTGCCTCCAGCACGAGACGGACCACCTGTACGGCTACCTGTACATCGACCGGCTCTCCAAGCGCGACCGCAAGGACGCGCTCCGGCAGATGGAGGAGAACACCCCGCGCTACGAGATCGTGCCGAACGGCTGAACCGGCTGAGCGCGCAGCCGCGCGGGGGCCCTGCACCGGTACGCCGGGGCAGGGCCCCCGCGGCGTCGTCGGACCGTCAACAGCCCTTCTCCTGCGCATAGTTGACGCGCGTCGACTCGTCCGACAGTCTCTCTGTCCACACCTTCGTCGTGGTAGGGAGCCCCCCATGCTCAGACGTTCCGCAAGACTTCTGCTCGGCCTTGTCATGACCATGGCGTTCGCCTTGGGCGGGGCCGTGGCCACGGCCGGCACCGCACAGGCCGACGGCTGCTACACCTGGACCCGCACCCTGTCCCCGGGCGCCACCGGCAACGATGTCGTCCAGCTCCAGATCAGGGTCGCCGGATATCCCGGATACAACTCCGTACTCGCCGTCGACGGCTCCTACGGACCGGCCACCACGGCCGCCGTCAAGCGCTTCCAGGCCGCCTACGGACTGGCCGCCGACGGCGTCGCGGGCACCGCCACCCAGGCCAAGCTCTACGCCCTCCAGGACGACGACTGCACGCCCATCCACTTCACCTATGCCGAGCACAACACCTGCAACAGCACCTGGGCGGGTGGTGCCGTCGCGGCAGGCACGGCGAAAGCCAACGCGCTGAGCACCATGTGGAAGCTGGAGGCGCTGCGCCACGCGCTCGGTGACCACCCCATCAGGATCAACAGCGGCTTCCGCTCCACGGCCTGCAACAGCGCGGTCGGCGGCGCGGCCGGCAGCCGCCATCTGTACGGCGACGCGGCCGACCTGGGCGGACTTCCCCTGTGCACCATCGCCCAGCAGGCCCGCAACCACGGGTTCAACGGGATCCTCGGCCCGGGCTACCCGGACCACGGCGATCACATCCACGTGAACCAGGGGCCGAGCCACTTCTGGTCGGCGCCGAACTGCGGTATCTGACCTCGGCACACGTGTGGGGCCCGCCGCACCGGCGGGCCCCACAGCCGCGCGTCAGGCGGACTTCGCCGTCAGGCGCGTCCCGCCCGTCGTCTGCACCGCGGCTCCGTCCGCGGCCCGCTCCGTCAGCCGCAGCTGCGAAACGGCGTTGCGCAGGACCAGAGCGTCGGCCCCGGTGTCCAGTTGCCAGCGCTGGGTGCGCGCGCCCGCCGAGCAGGCCCCGAGCGACAGCTCGGCCCCCACCTCCAGCGGGGCGCCCAGGTACTTCTTCCCGCGCACGGCGTCCAGGCACAGGCCGTTCTCCGCGGAGCGGACCGTGTAGTACCCGTCGGCGGTCGCCGTCAGCGTCCAGGCGGCCGTCCGGCCCCGGGTCAGGGACACCCCGGAGTCCGCGCCGGGCGCGAGCGCCTTCGCGCCGGCCGTCAGCCGGTAGGTGCCGTCGGCGAGCGGGGTGCGGTCGGTGTTCTCCCAGCCGGGCGCGTGACCGATCCGACGGGCCAGGGCCTCGAAACCGGCGTACGTCCCACTGGGCTTCGGGCCGCCCCAGGTGGCCTGTGCGATGAAGCGCAGCGGCATGAAGACCTTCGCCTCGACCTCGTTCTCGGTCTCGGCCGCCGCGCTGTCCGGCCACAGGCTGATCTTCGCGCCGGTCAGGTTCGCCGCGGTGGCGGGCAACGTCTGGCCCTCGAAGCGCAGGGGCGTCCAGTCGCTCTCGTACAGCTTCTGGGTCTGCGTCGTGTAGCCGCCGCGCACCAGGTAGAGGGAGTACGCGGAGTTCATCACCGGACGGCCCTCGGCCAGCAGCTCGGACGGCTGCTGGATGGCGCCGCCGCCCAGCCAGTGCTCGACGGCGATGTCGCGGTCCAGCGGCACGGTGCCGTTGTGGCCGACCAGCCCGTCGTTCCAGATCCGCAGCGAGCGGCCGCCGGCCTTCACATGCGCGTTGACCTGGTTGATGAAGTCGACGAAGAGATCGTCGGGGGTGGCCGACGCGCCGAACTTCGCGGTCGCGGCGGTCTGCAGCTGCGGGTAGTCCGGATACGAGGAGCCGATCATGTACTCATCGGCGCCCATGTGCCAGGTGCGGGTGTCCCACACCTTCAGGGCCTCGTCCACCAGGGACGTGTAGTACGTCAGCGCCTCGGGCCGTGAGATGTCCAGCCGGGGCGGCGAGGCGACGCCGTCCTTGTCCTTGAGCTGGAGCTCCGGGTGGTTCTCCAGGTAGGTGTCCATGTGGCCGGGGGAGTTGATCTCCGGCACCAGGTCGATGTGGTACTTCTTCGCCATCGCGACCAGGGTGCGGATCTGCGGCTTGGTGTAGTAGCCCCAGAACGCCGACTCCGGATCGGTGTCGCTCCTGACCTTCGCCTCGATCCAGAGCTGGTTGAGCTTCTGGGAGGCCATGTCCTTCATCAGCCGCTCGAACCACGGGAGTGAGACGTTGATGTAGCAGGCGCAGACCCCGACCCCGCGCTCGCGGTACGCGGGCACATCGGTCGCCGAGCCCCGTGCCGCGCGGCCGTCGTCGTTCAGCAGCTGGAGCACGGTGCGCGAACCGTAGAACACCCCCGTGGAGGTCGCGGCGGTGACCGTGATCCGGTCGCCGACTTCGAGCCGGTAGCCCTCCGCGCCCAACGCCCCCTTCAGGGAGGCGTCCTGGCGCAGCACGATGTCCCCGGACCGGGCGGTGGACCGGCCCCGCGACACCGGGGGGTGCCCGTTCAGCTCACCCGCGAACCTCTTCGCGTCGGCGCTGGTGCGTTGCTCCCGCACCCCGTCCAGCACGATCCTGGCCCGGTCGGTGAGGGTGAACTCCCCCTCGCCGGGCTGCCACTGCCGCAGCGAGGGCAGCACCTCGGGCCCAGGCGCTGCCGCGGCTCCGTCCACGGCCGCGGCGCTCTGCCAGGGCAGCAGAGCGGCGGCGAGCGCGGCCACCACGGCCCCGATGGTCCTTCGTCTTGCCATCCGGATGTCCATGCGTCAGACCCTGGTGCCTCGCCTGGGCCCGGTCCATGGACAGGTGAGGGAAACCGTTGGACGAATGATCGGAGGTCATCTCCATTGAGGATCAAGCGACTTCGGTGATGGCGGAAGGGCCCCGGAAGGTCCGCCGGTACGCATGTGGCGTGGTGTCCAACGAACGTACGAACTGATGGCGCAGCGCGGCGGCGTTACCGAAGCCGGTCTGCCCGGCGATCGTGTCCATCGTTTCATCCGATGTCTCCAGGAGATGTTGCGCCAGCAGCACCCGCTGGCGCAACAGCCAGCGGTACGGCGTGGTGCCCGTCTCCTGCTGGAAGCGCCGGGCGAAGGTGCGCGGCGACATGTGCGCCTGGGCGGCGAGCTGTTCGACGGTCATCTCCCGGTCGAGGTGCCGCTCCATCCAGGCGAGGGTGTCGCCGACCGTGTCGCAGCGGTCGCGGGGCAGCGGCCGCTGGATGTACTGGGCCTGCCCGCCGTCGCGGTGCGGCGGCACCACCATGCGGCGGGCGATGGTGTTGGCGGCGGCGGGTCCGTAGGCCTGGCGGACCAGGTGCAGACAGGCGTCGATCCCCGCGGCCGTGCCGGCCGAGGTGATGACGGAGCCCTCGTCCACGTACAGCACGTCCGGCTCGACGACGGCCCGCGGGAAGCGGCGGGCCAGCTCGTCCGAGTGCCGCCAGTGCGTGGTGCAGCGGCGGCCGTCCAGCAGTCCGGCCGCGCCCAGCACGTACGCCCCCGAGCAGACGCTCAGTACCCGGGCGCCGCGGTCCACGGCCCGGCGCAGGGCGTCCAGGACCTCCTCGGGGTACTCCCGGTCCATGAAGTGGCTGCCGGCCGGTACGGCGATGAGGTCGGCCTCCTCCAGCCGGTCGAGCCCGTACGGGGTGCTGATGGTGAACCCGGCGTGGGTCTGCAGCACGGGGCCCTCGGCGGAGACCACCGCGAAGTCGTGCACCGGCAGGCCCTCGTCGCTGCGGTCGAGCCCGAACACCTCGCAGAGCACGCCGAGTTCGAAGGGGTGGACCTCGTCGAGGAGCAGGGCGGCGACATTCTTCAGCATCTCCCCAGTGTGGCAGGAATTCGATGTCTTATGACAGTCCTGCCACTGACGGATTCTGCTCGACCGGACGACAGTAGAGGCATGAACACATTCCTGAATCTCCTGGGCATATCCGCTGTTTTCGCTCTCGTCCTGCTCCCGGCGCTGATCGGGATCGCCCGCGAGCGCCGCATCGACCGCGAGCTCCGGGAGGCGGAACGGGGCCGGAGAGCCGACCCGCCGCGAACGGCGGACGCCGCGCGGCCGGTGAAGGCCGCACGGCGTCCGTACGTCAGGAACTGGGCGAGGATCTAGAACTCGTCGTCGAAGCCGACCGTGCCCTCGACCGCCACCTGGTACGCCGACGGGCGGCGCTCGAAGAAGTTCGTCAGCTCCTGGACGCCCTGGAGCTCCATGAACGAGAACGGGTTCTGCGATCCGTACACCGCGGGGAAACCCAGCCGGGCGAGCCGCTGGTCGGCGACGCACTCCAGGTACTCGCGCATCGACTCGGTGTTCATGCCCGGCAGGCCCTCGCCGCACAGGTCGCGGCCGAACTGGAGCTCCGCCTCGACGGCCTCCTTCAGCATGTCGGTGACCTGCTGCTGGAGGGCGTCGTCGAAGAGCTCCGGCTCCTCCTTGCGGACGGTGTCCACGACCTCGAACGCGAAGCTCATGTGCATGGTCTCGTCACGGAAGACCCAGTTCGTCCCGGTGGCGAGGCCGTGCAGCAGGCCGCGCGAGCGGAACCAGTAGACGTACGCGAACGCGCCGTAGAAGAACAGCCCCTCGATGCACGCCGCGAAGCAGATCAGGTTCAGCAGGAAACGGCGGCGGTCGGCCTTGGTCTCCAGCCGGTCGATCTTCTCGACCGAGTCCATCCACTTGAAGCAGAACTGCGCCTTCTCACGGATCGAGGGGATCTCCTCGACCGCGTCGAACGCGGCCGCCCGGTCGTCCGGATCGGGCAGATAGGTGTCGAGCAGCGTCAGATAGAACTGGACGTGCACGGCCTCCTCGAAGAGCTGCCGCGACAGGTACAGCCGCGCCTCGGGGGAGTTGATGTGCTTGTACAGCGTCAGCACGAGGTTGTTGGAGACGATCGAGTCGCCGGTCGCGAAGAACGCGACGAGCCGGCCGATCATGTGCTGCTCGCCCGGCGACAGCTTGGCGAGGTCGGAGACGTCGGAGTGGAGGTCGACCTCCTCCACCGTCCAGGTGTTCTTGATCGCGTCCCGGTAGCGCTCGTAGAAGTCCGGGTAGCGCATGGGCCGCAGGGTCAGTTCGAAGCCCGGGTCGAGCAGGTTCTTGGTCTCGTTGGAGCTCATTACTGGCAGGCCTCGCAGGACTCGGGGTTTTCGAGGGAGCAGGCGATCGCGTCCGCGTCGGGCGCGGCCGCCTGCTGTACGGGAATGGGGGCGGCGGCGGTCTGGCCGGACGCGGCACGGGCGATCCGGGTCGCCGGGCGCGAGCGCAGGTAGTACGTCGTCTTCAGCCCCTGCTTCCAGGCGTACGCGTACATCGAGGAGAGCTTGCCGATCGTCGGCGTCTCCAGGAACAGGTTCAGCGACTGGCTCTGGTCGAGGAACGGCGTACGGGCCGCCGCCATGTCGATCAGTCCGCGCTGCGGGATCTCCCACGCCGTGCGGTACAGCGCCCGCACGTCCTCCGGGATCCAGGCGAAGCCCTGCACCGAACCGCTCGCCTCGCGCAGCGCCTCACGGGACCGCGCGTCCCACACGCCGAGCTTCTTCAGTTCGTCGACGAGGTAGGCGTTGACCTGGAGGAACTCACCGCTGAGCGTCTCGCGCTTGAAGAGGTTGGAGACCTGCGGCTCGATGCACTCGTAGACGCCCGCGATCGAGGCGATCGTCGCCGTCGGCGCGATGGCGAGCAGCAGCGAATTGCGCATGCCGGTCGTCGCGACCCGGGCGCGCAGCGCGTCCCAGCGCTCCGGCCAGTTCAGCTCGGTGTCGTAGTGGTCCGGGTGCAGCACACCGCGGGCGGCCCGCGTCTCGGACCAGGCGGGGAGCGGACCCGACCGCTCGGCGAGGTCGCAGGACGCCTCGTACGCGGCGAGCATGATCCGCTCGGAGATCTTCGTCGACAGGGCCCGTGCCTCGGGTGAGTCGAACGGCAGGCGCAGCTGGAAGAAGACGTCCTGGAGGCCCATCGCGCCCAGGCCCACCGGCCGCCAGCGGGCGTTGGAGCGGCCCGCCTGCTCGGTCGGGTAGAAGTTGATGTCGACGACCCGGTCGAGGAAGGTCACGGCGGTACGGACGGTGGCGTCCAGACGCTCCCAGTCGATGGTGCCGTCGGCGACGAACGCGCCGAGGTTGACCGAACCCAGGTTGCAGACGGCCGTCTCGCCGTCGTCGGTGACTTCGAGGATCTCCGTGCACAGGTTCGAGGAGTGCACGACGCGACCGGGCTCGGCGGTCTGGTTCGCGGTCCGGTTGGAGGCGTCCTTGAACGTCATCCAGCCCTGGCCGGTCTGCGCGAGCGTCCGCATCATCCGGCCGTACAGCTCACGGGCCGGCATCGTCTTGCGGGCCAGGCCCTTGGCCTCGGCCGCCCGGTACGCGGCGTCGAACGCGTCGCCCCACAGGTCGACCAGTTCGGGCACGTCGGCCGGGGAGAACAGCGACCAGGTGCCGTCCGCGTCGACCCGGCGCATGAACTCGTCCGGGATCCAGTGCGCCAGGTTGAGGTTGTGCGTGCGCCGCTGGTCCTCACCGGTGTTGTCGCGCAGCTCCAGGAACTCCTCGATGTCCGCGTGCCAGGTCTCCAGGTAGACCGCGGCCGCGCCCTTGCGCCGGCCGCCCTGGTTCACCGCGGCGACGGAGGCGTCCAGCGTCTTCAGGAACGGCACGATGCCGTTGGAGTGCCCGTTGGTGCCCCGGATCAGCGAACCGCGGGCGCGGATACGGGAGTACGAGAGGCCGATGCCGCCCGCGTGCTTGGACAGCCGCGCCACCTGGTGGTAGCGGTCGTAGATCGAGTCCAGTTCGTCCAGCGGCGAGTCCAGCAGATAGCAGGAGGACATCTGCGGGTGCCGGGTGCCGGAGTTGAAGAGCGTGGGGGAGGAGGGCAGGTAGTCCAGCCGGCTCATCAGCCGGTACAGCGCGGCGACCTCGTCCAGGGCACGCTCGGAGTTGTCCTCGGCGAGCCCGGCGGCGACGCGCAGCATGAAGTGCTGCGGGGTCTCGACGACCTGGCGGGTGAGCGGGTGGCGCAGCAGATAGCGGCTGTGCAGGGTGCGCAGCCCGAAGTAGCCGAAGCGGTCGTCGGCGCCGTCGGCGAGGGCCTGTGCCACCAGCGCGTCGAGAGCGGCCGCGTGGAGCGTCACGAAGTCGGCGGTGCGCTCCGCGATCAGACCCTCGCGGTGTCCGACGGCGACCGACGCGGAGAAGGACGTCGCGCCCTGCCCGGCCGCCTCGTCCGCGATGGTGCGGGTGAGGAGGCGGGCGGCGAGCCGGGAGTAGGCGGGGTCCTCGGAGATCAGGCCCGCGGCGGCCTCGGTGGCCAGCGAGCGCAGCTCGGCCTCGTCCGACCGGGCGTTGCGGCCGCGCAGTGCGGCGCCGGCGACGCGTCCGGGGTCGGTGTCGGGCAGATCCGCGGTGAGGTCGGTGAGGGTCCGCAGCAACGCGGTTCCCGGTCCGTCCTTCGCGGGTGCTGCGGACCGGTCCGTTCCGAAATCGGCTGCTTCGGACTCGGCCGCTGAAACCGGATCGGCTGGCGCGATGGTCACGTGGTGCTCTCCCTCGCTCGGCTCTGGGCAGGCGGGGGAACGGGGGCAGCCGGGCGGAGCGGGGCCCTGGGC
>NZ_JAFMPZ010000577.1 GCF_017353455.1 Streptomyces laculatispora | reverse complement strand
CCCAGGTGCTCTCCCTCCTCCAGCTCTCGGCGGGCCCGGTCACCGTGCCCGCCCTCCTCGACCTCCTGGGCCAGCGCGTCGCCGAACTCCACGAGGCCACCACCCACCCCGAGGCGCTGGTCGCCCTCCTGCTGGACTGGGCCCTGGAGGGGCTGGCCGCCGTCGGGGCGCTCACCCTCGGCTCCGGGCACGCCACCCTCACCCCGCTCGGCAACTGGGCGGTCTGGGTCAAGCTGGAACAGATCTGCGTCGCCGCCCAGAGCCCGGCCGGGAACATCGAGCAGTCCGCCGCCGACATGCTGCTGGGCTGCGCCCGGCTCACCCCCGGACCGGCCCGTGCCGAATACCGCGCCTGGCTGGCGGCCCGCCCCGTCGGCAGCGCCGTCGCCGAACTCCTCGGGGTGGCCCGGGGCGAGGACGCGCTGCTGCGCGGGCTCGCCTTCGAGGCGCTCCGCGTCGTCGGCGCACCCGCCGAGCCCGAGGTGCGCTCCGTCGTCGCCGACCCGTCGCTGCGCCCCTACGCGCTGCTCTGGCTCGCCGAGTACGAAGGGGCCGACCCCGAGGACGCCCAGGAGGTCCTCAGCCGCGAGGAGGCCACCTGGCTCTGGGTCGACACCGCGGCGGCCGTGGCCGACCACGGCGAGACCGGACTGCTGGTCCGCCACCTCGACTCGGCCGTGCAGGGCAGCGTCCCGGCCCTGCTCGACGAGGTACGGGCGGTCGGCCATCCGCGCACCGTCCAGGTACTGGTGGCGCTGGCCGCCGCACACCCCGACCCCGCGCTCGCCAAAGCCGTCCGCAAGGCGGCGTTCCAGGTGCACACCGGCGGAGCCTGAGAACGGTCCGGCCGGCCGGGGGAGACCCGAGGCCGGCCGGACCGCCCGCAGAGGCTGTCGGCCGACCTGACGGCCGTGCGTCCAGGACTCCGGGGTGACCCGGCCCGGGATCCGGTCGCCCCCGGCCGGCCCGGCTGCGCGCGGTCCTGCTCCGAGTGTCGAACAGTTCACACCGCAATGCCCCTGATTGCTCACGGAGCGGAGTCGCTCAGGAGCGCTGGGCGGGTTCTCGGCAACCGCGCTGGAGCAGGCGGAAAGGTGATTGGACACCGCCAGTAGACTGGTCCTCATGGCAACTCTCCTTGTGCGTATGCGTGAGTAGCGGCGTTCGAGTCGTGAATCGCTAACCGTTCCTCCGCCGTCCATTCCGCCCTGGAGTTTTTCCCGTGATCACCGCCTCCGGCATCGAGCTGCGCGCCGGCGCCCGCCTGCTTATCGAATCCGCCTCCTTCCGCATCGCCAAGGGCGACCGCATCGGCCTCGTCGGCCGCAACGGAGCGGGCAAGACCACCCTCACCAAGTGCCTCGCCGGCGAGGGCACCCCCGCGGCCGGCACCATCACCCGCTCCGGCGAGGTCGGCTACCTCCCGCAGGACCCGCGCACCGGCGACCTCGACGTGCTCGCCCGGGACCGCATCCTCTCGGCCCGCGGCCTCGACGAGATCCTCCGCAAGATGCGCGAGAACGAGGAGCGGATGGCGAACGGCAAGGGCGCCACCCGCGAGAAGGCGATGAAGAAGTACGAGCGCCTGGAGACGGAGTTCCTCACCAAGGGCGGATACGCCGCCGAGGCCGAGGCCGCCACCATCGCCGCGGCCCTCAGCCTGCCCGACCGGGTGCTCGCCCAGCCGCTCCACACGCTCTCCGGCGGTCAGCGCCGACGTGTCGAACTGGCCAGGATCCTCTTCTCGGACGCCGACACCCTGCTCCTCGACGAGCCCACCAACCACCTCGACGCCGACTCGATCGTCTGGCTGCGCGACTACCTCAAGAGCTACCGCGGCGGCTTCATCGTGATCTCCCACGATGTCGAGCTCGTCGAGACCGTCGTCAACAAGGTCTTCTGCCTCGACGCCAACCGGTCGCAGATCGACGTCTACAACATGGGCTGGAAGCTCTACCAGCAGCAGCGCGACGCCGACGAGAAGCGCCGCAAGCGCGAGCGGCAGAACGCCGAGAAGAAGGCCGCGACGCTCAACGCCCAGGCGGACAAGATGCGCGCCAAGGCCACCAAGACCGTGGCCGCGCAGAACATGGCCAAGCGCGCCGACCGGCTGCTCTCCGGCCTGGATGCCGTACGGGTCTCCGACAAGGTCGCCAAGCTGCGCTTCCCGGACCCCTCGCCGTGCGGCAAGACCCCGCTGATGGCGGAGGGCCTCTCCAAGTCCTACGGATCCCTGGAGATCTTCACCGACGTCGACCTGGCCATCGACAAGGGCTCCCGGGTCGTCATCCTCGGCCTCAACGGCGCCGGCAAGACCACCCTGCTCCGGCTCCTCGGCGGCGCGGAGAAGGCCGACACGGGCGACATCATCGAGGGCCACGGGCTCAAGCTCGGCTACTACGCCCAGGAGCACGAGACCCTCGACCCGAACCGCACCGTCCTGGAGAACATGCGCTCCGCGGCGCCCGACCTCGACCTCGTCGCGGTCCGCAAGACGCTCGGCTCGTTCCTCTTCTCCGGGGACGACGTGGACAAGCCCGCCGGGGTGCTCTCCGGCGGTGAGAAGACCCGGCTCGCCCTGGCGACGCTGGTGGTCTCCTCCGCCAACGTGCTGCTGCTCGACGAGCCCACCAACAACCTCGACCCGGCCAGCCGCGAGGAGATCCTCGGCGCGCTGCGCACGTACAAGGGCGCCGTCGTCCTCGTCACGCACGACGAGGGCGCGGTCGAGGCGCTCCAGCCCGAGCGCATCATCCTGCTGCCCGACGGCATCGAGGACCTGTGGGGTGCGGACTACCGGGACCTGGTCTCGCTGGCCTGACCCGTCCCGCCGCCCGCTGATCCACTCCCACTGGATCATTCGGCCTACGCGTGATCCCTCATCTGTGTGAGTACGTCTCGTACCTCGGCGCGGCGCCCGGCAGATAGCTGCCGGGCGCACCCATATGCGGGCGCACTCCCCTCGCGGCCCTGACCTGGACGTTCCTCCCGGGGAGTTCCCCCCCGGGCCCGTCACAGCCCTGCGGAATGCAGGATTCCGATCAGTCCGGCGCACTCCCGGGGCGTGAATCCGGTTGCACGGACCTTGCCGAATGGGTGGCCAGGAAGCTCCGGAGGGGTGATCATGAGAGTCCAGAGCGCACTTCCCACGAGGAGGCACGGGTGGCCGAGACTCTGAAGAAGGGCAGCCGGGTAACCGGCGCCGCGCGCGACAAGCTCGCGGCAGACCTGAAGAAGAAGTACGACTCCGGTGCGAGCATCCGGGCGTTGGCCGAGGAAACCGGCCGCTCCTACGGATTCGTCCACCGGATGCTCAGCGAGTCCGGAGTGACGCTGCGAGGACGCGGCGGCGCGACACGAGGCAAGAAGGCCGCGGCGGCCTGACAGTCGTCGGCGGATCGGGGCAGGTCGTACGACCTGCCCCGGGGCTCACCGGTTTCGGCGGTGGCCACCCGGTCGACCGTGCGGTCGATCGGGTGGTTACTGTTCAGTCACTTAGCTCCATGTGCTGACTGCACCCGAACCGGAGGCGCTCCATGACCTCGCTCGACTCCGTGCTCGACAAGGACGGCGTACGACTCACCGTCGATGACGCGATTGCCACGGTGACCCTCACCAATCCGGCCAAGCGCAACGCTCAGTCCCCCGCTCTGTGGCGGGCGTTGACAGAGGCCGGACGGGCCCTGCCCGGCAGTGTGCGGGTCGTCGTGCTGCGCGGCGAAGGCGTGTCCTTCTCCGCCGGTCTCGACCGCCAGGCGTTCACCCCCGAGGGCTTCGACGGCGAGCCGTCCTTCCTCGACATGGGGCGTGGCCCCGAGGCCGAGCTCGACGGGGTCATCGCCGAGTACCAGGAGGCTTTCACCTGGTGGCGTCGCAACGACATCGTGTCGATCGCGGCCGTCCAGGGACATGCCATCGGTGCGGGCTTCCAGCTCGCTCTCGCCTGCGATCTGCGGATCGTCGCCGAGGACGTGCAGTTCGCCATGCGCGAGACCAGCCTCGGTCTGGTGCCCGACCTCACCGGCACGCACCCCCTGGTGCACCTGGTGGGGTACGCACGCGCGCTCGAAATCTGCGCCACCGGCCGCTTCGTGCACGCTCCGGAGGCCGAGCGCACCGGACTGGCCAACCTCGTGGTGCCCGCCGAGGAGCTCGAAGGAGCCGCCCGCGACCTGGCCGGCGCCCTGCTGGCCGCCCCGCGCGACGCCCTCGTCGAGACCAAGGCCCTGTTGAGCGGGGCCGTCTCCCGTACGTACGAGGACCAGCGCACCGCCGAGCGGGCCGCGCAGGGCCGCCGGCTGCGCGACCTGGCGGGCATGTCCGACTGATACCTCACCCGGCCGGGGGCACACCGCCTCGGCCGGCCGGCCGAACGCGGCGCGCCCGGCCCGGCCCGCGTTCGGCTGCCCGAGGCGCCCGGTTCAGCTTTCCGAGGTCTCCGGCGCCCCCGGGGGCGCCGA
>NZ_JAFMPZ010000224.1 GCF_017353455.1 Streptomyces laculatispora | reverse complement strand
CCGCTGAACGCGGCGGGCGGCGCACCCGTCGTGGTGACGCTGCCCCAGATGTACGGGGCCCGGGTCTACTTCGTGCGCGACGACACCCTGGACTTCTACCTCAACCCGGGCCCCTCCCTGGTCGAGCCGGCCTTCGCCACGTCCACGGACTCGAACTACGGGCGCACCTGGTCGTTCTGCGAGTTCACCTTCAACCCGTCGCAGCTGTACGCGAACATCAGCTACGTCGACCTGGTGACCGCGCTGCCGATCGGCCTGACCCTGGAGGGCGACACCACGCACACCGTGGCCCCGCTCCCGGACGGCGCCGTCCAGAAGATCGCCGACGGCCTCATCGCCCAGGCCGCCGCCGACGGGCAGCCCTGGGACAAGCTGGTGACGCGCGGCTCGGACGGCGGCGTGCTGCGGGTCATCTCGCCGCAGAACCTGATGGCGCCGTTCTTCGACCGCCCGGACGAGATGCCGTTCCGGGATCTGTTCACCGCGCAGATCGACGAGGTCTGGGAGAAGTACCGCTCGACGGACCTGCGGATCGACCTCCAGGGCGGGCGCGGCGTCTTCACCGGGCGGGTCAGCGGCGACACCCTGACCTTCAACGGCGGACACACCTTCGTCAAGCCCGTCTCCAAGGACATCTTCACCTGCAACCACGGGCCGTTCACCAACAACCCGGCGGACTCCGACGACAAGAAGGGCCTGCTGGCCCGGCTCGCGGCCGGGTTCAACCGCTCGATCATGCTCAGCCACCCCGACCAGCCGAACGGCACCTCGGTGGCGGACTACTACCGGGGCGCGGTGACCAACCACTGGTCGCGGATCGTCCACGCCAACAGCCCGATCGGCTACGCCTTCCCGTACGACGACGTACGCCCCGACGGCGAGCCGGACGTCTCGGGCGCCGCGAACGACGGCAACCCGCGGCGCTTCACCGTGAGCGTCGGCTCCTGACCTCCCCCCGCGGAATCCGGAGGTGCCCCCAGCGGGACGGGGGCACCTTCATGTGCGGGCCCCTGCCGCCTGGTCGTCGTACGCGGATGCTCGACCACGTAGCGGCGCAGGTCGTCGCGGACCGCTGTCGGCGTCCCGCTCGGCGCGGTTCAGCAGGTGCCGCATACCGTCCGGGGTGCTTCCCCGGACCGCTCGGCGATGATCCAGCGGTTCTTGCGCGGCAGGCCCACGAGCAGGCCGCGCACCCACCACCTCACCCGTCGGCGAGGTTCGACCCGTGTGAACCCCCCGGCAATCCGGCCCGTCATGGCCTCGAACGCCTGCTGCCGGCGGGCAGGGTCTACGCGGTGACGGCGTCCAGCCATCTCCGTTGCCTCCGCCCCTCGCGGACCGCAGACCGAAAGCGACCGGGACCGCCGGGCTCCGCGGCTTGGCCGTGGACGGCAAGAGCCTGCGTGGCGCGGCCAAGGCGAAGGGCCGGAAGATTCACCTGCTCGCCGCTCTGGAACACACCACCGGCCTGGTCCTCGCCCAGCTGGACGTCGGCGAGAAGACGAACGAGATCACCTGCTTCCAGCCGCTGCTGAACACTGTGGCCGAACTGGCCGGCGTCGTGGTCACCAGCGACGCGATGCACACCCAGCGCGAGCACGCCGACTACCTCCTGGGCCGCGGTGCCCACCACATCGTGATCGTCAAGGGCAACCAGAAGAAGCTGCGCAGGCAGCTCAAGTCCTTTCCGTGGAAGGACATCCCGCTTCAGGGCCGCACCAAAAGCGTCGGCCACGGCCGCTCGGAGATCCGCCGGATCAAGGTCGCCACCGTGAACAACCTGCTCTTCCCCGGAGCCCGCCAGGCCGTCCAGATCAAGCGCCGCCGCACCGACCGAAAGACCGGCAAAACCACGATCACGACCGTCTACGCAGTCACCAGCCTGACCGCCGGGCAGGCCGCCCCGGCCCAACTCGCCCGACTCGTCCGCGACCACTGGACGATCGAGGCCCTGCACCACGTCCACGACACCACCTTCGCCGAGGACGCCTCACAGCTGCGGACCGGCAATGCGCCCCGCGCGATGGCCACCTGGCGCAACCTCGCCATCGGAGCCCTCCGGACAGCCGGGGTGAAGAACATCGCGGCCAGCCTCCGTCACAACGCCCGCGACCCCCGTCGCCCCCCTCGCGCTCCTCGGCCTCGGATGAGCACAAATCCGGCGTCACGCAACTACGCCGAAGCCCTGCGCCCTTGAACCGGGCTGAAACTGCCAAGTCGAATTACTCACTCGAATGAGTGGTGAAGCTTTCGTACCGGCGCCCTGGAAGGGAAACGCTGCCAGCCTGAGCTCACGAGTCATTGCTCGTGGACCGGGTCGCGGCGGGCATTTGATTCGCCCACCGCACAGGAAAATTCGAGGTCTTCGCGTGCCGGAAGAATCCATTATTCACAGCAAGGCCCAGCATTACTACAACGTGTTCCATCACGAGCGCGACGGGTGGGTCAGCGAAACCGACGTGTACGCCTGGGTGGGCCGCACGACGCGGGAATTCAAGCTCACGCCAGGAACCGCCCCCGCCGACGCGCTGCAGAGATCCCTTCTGGAGTACTGGAAGAGATTGTTTGCCCCCATGGACACAGACGGGGACGGCGTCGTATCACGCGACGAATTCCTGACCGGGTTTGTCAGCCTTGGGGACAAGCCGGATGATTACGCGCGGATTGTCACGCCGTCCGCCAAGGTCTTCGTGGCCACCGCCGACGTCGACGGAGACGGCGAACTCGACAAGTCCGAGTTCAAGCGCCTGTTTCAGTCCTCTTTCGCGCTGAGCGACGAAGACATCGACGTGTCGTTCGCCGACATCGACGCCGACAGCTCCGGCTCCATCTCAACTGACGAGTTGAGAGCGGCCATTCGCGTGTTCCACAGCAGTACTGATCCGAACGACCGAGGTCACCGCCTCCTGGGAGCCTTGCGTTCCTGAGCCGACAGAACCGGACAGTGTCCTCACGTCCAGAGCCCCTCGCCGTCGGACGCTGATTCCACTCGGCACCGGCGATCAGAGGGGCTCCGCCGGTCCCGCATCGAGCCGCGCTCAGAAACGACACGCCAGGAGAAACGACCGTGACCACCCAACTGCGGACAACCAAGGCCCCACTGGTGACGGCGCACGCCAAGCACATGGTGGCCGAGACCGGCGTCCTGACCAATCCGTACTTCCGAACGCTGGTAGACGGAAGCATGTCGTTGGAGAGCTTCCGCACAAGCCAGGAGCAACTCGGTTTCGCCGTCACCTACTTCGCCCGCCCGATGGCCGCACTGGTGTCGCGGATCGAGCACCCCGCGGACCGCATCGGAATCCTGGGCAATGTCGTGGAAGAACACGGCGGATTCCGCCCTCAGGAATTCCATCACGAGACCTTCCGCCGATTTCTGGCCAGCATCGGCAGCGACACCGCACAGCTGAACGGCCTGAAGATGATGCCGGCCGTCCACGCGTACAACAGCGTTCTCAGTGCGGTGTGTACGTGGGAGGACCCGCAGGTAGGAATTGGCTGCATGGGCGCGATCGAGTACGCATTCGCCTCGGTATCGGCCATCACGGGCAACGCGACTGTGAACCGCGGTTGGGTCGCTCAAGCCGACCTGATGCACTACGGACTCCACTCCGAGATCGACGAACAACACGCAGAGGACTTCTTCCTGCTGCTGGAACCCCACTACCGAAACCCAGCCGCACGACGCCGAATCGACCAGGGCCTCGGCCTGGGCGCGTACGCGCTGAACCGCCTCTACAGCGATCTGTCCGAACTGGGTCGTTCACAGCAAAACTGATCACGGCTGGGCGAGCAGGAAGGCTGCGGGCGCGGGGAATACAGACAGGATCGCGTTTTCCGCCGCCCCGGTCGACCGCCCCAGAAGCGGTGAACGTGCGCGATCGCATGCCCCTCCACCCTACGTTTCCGCAGGTCAGAGGGGCACCCCGAACAACAACGCCAGTTGGCGCATGATCAGGTTCGTGCGCCAGTACGCTGCGACCAGCAGCGCCCGGTCCTCCAGCGGCAGACCCCACGGCCGACCCCTGCGGACCGCATCCGCACCCTCGCCCCGCAGAACCGACACCAGCTGGTCGAACTGCCGCGGGCTCAGCCCGGTGAACGGGGCTGTCCAGGACGGCTCCGATGCCGTGAGAACACCAGCCACAACAAGATCATCTCACCCGTGACCAGAGGGTTGCCTCAGATGCGGACGCTCAGCCGCAGGTTAGCCTCGCGCTTTCACGAAGCGGGCTGTCCGACGGGTGGTCAGGTAAGCGAAAAGCGCCTCTGACCAGCAAGAATGAGGATTGTCGAGGTCCTTGTTCCTGCCACAGCCGGAGGCACTTCCCAAGTGAAGAAGAGTATCGGGTCGTACCCGCGTGTCCGCATCGAGGGCGGTGGCCGCGGGGTGGTGTCCCAGGCCGGCGCCGTGCTGCTGGTCGAGACGGTCCGTAAAGCCGGGCTGGACCAGGTGATATCGGCGGCGCCGGCACCGTGGCAACGCCCTCGGGCGGTGCACGATCCGGGGAAGATCCTGCTGGATGTGGCCCTGGCGGTCGCACTCGGCGGGGACTGCCTCGCGGATGCCGGGATGCTGCGGGCCGAGCCGGCCGCGTTCGGACCGGTAGCCTCCGACCCGACCGTTTCCCGCCTCATCGACACCCTCGCCACGGCCGGGCCGAAGGCCCCTACCGCGATACGGCCCGTGGTGCTGGGCCTCGATCGTCCAGTGCCCGCAGGCCAGTTGGGCAAGCTGGGCGGGTGGGGCCTGCTGCGCGGCGAGGCTGGTGACCGCGTAGACGGTCTTGAGGCTGATCTTCTCCGTCGTGCGATGGACACGGCGCCGGACGATCTGGGCGGCCTGACGGATGCCGGGGAAGAGCAGGTTGTTGACCGTGCAGACCTTCAGCCTGCGGATCTCGGAGCGTCCGTGACCAGTCGTGCGTGTCCGGTCCTGGAGCGGTAACCGCTTCCAGGGAAGGGACTTCAACTGCTTGCGGAGCCTCTTCGTGTTGCGCTTCACGATCACGATGTAGTGGGCGTCCCGCCCGCGCAGATAGGTGGCGTGCGTACTGGGTGTGCATGGCATCGCTGGTCACGACGGTGCTGGACAGGTCGGGCAGCGTGTCCAGGAGGGGCTGGAAACGCGTGGTCTCGTTGGTCTTCTCACCGACGTCCATCTGCGCGAGGACCAGCCCGTCGGCGTGGTGGCATGCGGCCAGGAGGTGGATCCTCCGTCCGTTGGCTCGGGCCGCACCCCGCAGCGACTTCCCGTCGACGGACAGCGCCTGCAGCCCGTCGCTTCGGCGTACGGAACCAAAGCCAGCAGTACATCGAACTGTGCGTCGTCATGGACATCAACATCGACCCCCATCCCGGGATCGCTCGTCGCTGAACGGAGGCCGTCGGCCAAAGCGCTCTCCGCCATCAGCAAGGCCCGCTCGCAGGCAGGCACGACCTCTTGCGGCCAGACTTCATCGCTGTAGGCGTCAACGTGAGCGGTCTCGATGCTGTCCCGCAGGACAAGAAGTGCCTCACGATGCACGTGCACCACGTCTGCGGCACCCAGGCCACTCCGAAGAAACAGCTCGCGACGTGCACCATCGCCGTTACTGATCATGCGGCCGAGCTTCTCACCCGAGGTAGCCCCCCCCCCCGGCATCACGGGGCTACAGCTTTCGGGGTCCCACTGGATGCGGGCCTGGGGGACGGTCGGCAAGCGCGTCGCCAAAGGGCCGGGGCGCGGGGGGAGCCATTGCGGCTCCCCTCTTCGACGTCGACTTCGACTTCAGCCTCGGGCCGTCCGGACAGAATCCGGCCGGAACGCCCGGTCAGTAGGCCGAGTTGACGTTGTCGATCGAGCC
>NZ_JAFMPZ010000576.1 GCF_017353455.1 Streptomyces laculatispora | reverse complement strand
GTGGGCGGGTATTCAATCCCTCCACCCATTCCGCTGAAAGAGCGCTCGGATCTCGACGCTTGAGCCCCGGGGTCAGATCGGCCGCATGGCTGGTCCGGTCGGGCCGGTCAGATCTGTGCGCCCCCGGCCGGGACGTCCGCTGCGGGTACGGGCGTGTCCCTGATGCCGTTGATCAGGGTCGCGATGCCCCATGACATGCGCTGCTCCGCCGTGCCGGAGACCAACTGCGCGGCCAGGCCCGCGATGTGCGGGTGGGTGCGTCCGGACGTACCGCTCAGGGCGCCCGTGAGGGAGTCCCACTCGGCCCGCGTGTGGGCGGACTGGTCCCGCGTGGCCTGCTCCGCCGCCGTCGCGGTCGCGTACTGCAGCAGTACGTCCACGCCCCAGGCCGCCTGGCCGGGCGGGATGCCGCCCTCGTCGAGCAGCGCGAGGAGCGACTCGACCAGCCGCAGGTAGTGCGCGCCGCTGGGGCGGATCATCAGCGCGGCGCGCGCCAGGCCGGGGTGCTCGAAGAGGGTGTCCGTGTACGAGGTGAGCAGCCCCTCCAGCCGCTCGCGCCAGTCGCCGCCGTCCGCGACGTGCAGCGTTCCGAGCAGCTCGTCGAGGATCGCCGCGTGCAGCTCGGCCGTGTTGGCGACGTACACGTAGAGCGAGGCGGGGCCCGTGTCCAGCTCCTGCGCCAGGCGGCGCATGGTCACCTTCCCCAGCCCTTCGGACCGCATGATCCCGACCGCCGTGGCCACGATCCCGTCCCGCGACAGTGCGGGCTTGGCCGGGCGCTCCCGGCGGCTGCGTCGTGGCTGGTCGGTGTCGGATTCCATGCGGTCCACCGTAACGAACGGCCGACGGGCCGAACAAGTTCGGATCGAACGTGTTCGCCGGCGCGGGGATGGTCCTCATTGGCCAAAAGCCCCCGGCCGTCATGACATGGCCGAGTCCGAACAATGCTCGATTACCCGGCAGAAAGGGCTCACGGCCGGCGCGAAAGGAAATAGGCGCGAACCTTCCCTACCGTCTCGATCTAGACATTTAGGGGTGCATTCCGGACCTGGCAGGCGTGGATGATTGCCATACGCAGCTTCCCTGCGGGATCTTCGTGGAGCAGGAGCATTAAACGGGGCGACGGAAGGGCCATACGAAGGGCTGCATGGAGGCGGGCGAATATCTTTTCGACGTGTCTTCATTTTGTCCGGTCGTAGCGTGTCCTTACCGTTCGATTATCGAATGAAGGAGAAGTTGTGATCTCGAAGACGAAGAGGATCGCCCGTTCCCTGGGCGTGGCGATCGCCGCCACCGCGGCGGTCACGATGGTCATGCCCACGAGCAACGCCTTCGCCATCGACCACGTCGAGTGCCGTGGCGGGGAGGACTTCCTGAAGATCTGGTCCCACCTGGACGGCAGCACCAGCGTGGACTGCTACGCCAACAAGGGCCGGACCGGCTTCGGCAGTTGGTGGGTCGACCGCATTTCGACGGGCAACAACGATCTCATCTACTACGACGCGAACGGCGACTCGGTGCGCATCAACCGGTGGACCGACATCACGTTCCCGAACAACCCGCCGCGGGTCAAGGACATCGAAATCCTCTAGACCCTCCGGCGGAGGTGCGGGCCGGCGTTCCGGGAAGACTGTGCCGACTCGCTATCCTTCATGGATTCAGTCCGCTTCACGGATTCAATCCCTTCACGGATTCAATCCTTCGCGGATTCAACCTTTCCCCGGCAGGGGTGAATTCTGGGTGCGACTGAATTCACCTCTGCCCGGCGGCAGGGCTGAATCAAAGTAGGGGTGATCACGCGGCGTCGTCGGTCACGGCCGGCCGGTGATCTCCTGGAGGGGCGTCACGTACGCAACGAAGCTCCGGTATACGGGGTGACCTCGCAAGTCGCCCTGAACAACCGGAGCTTCGCTGTGCCGCCCGTCTGCCACGCCTCGGCCTCGGTGCTGCTGAGGAGCACCCGCGTCTTGAATAGCCCTGGCTCAGAGGCTGGTGGCTGCGTGGACCTGGTTGAGGTGGATGAGGATGTCGTAGGCCCGCGTGATGGCGAGCGTGGGGAGCGGGTCCTTCGTGAAGGACGAGCCGGCCTCGTAGGTGGGGCGGGGGGTGTCCAGCCAGGTGCGGCCCGCGGCGGGCAGGGTGCGCAGGTCGAGGTAGTAGTCGCGGTGGTGCACCCGGTTGAGGGTGTACTCCTGCATGCCGGGGGTGGCCGCGGGGACGGTGACCTTGTTCCAGGGGCTGCCGAGGGTGGTCGCGGTGAGGAACGAGCCGCGGCCGAAGGTGAAGCCGATGGCGGCGTAGTCCCGGCCGAGGGCCTCGCGCAGGAAGGTGCCCTGGGTCGTGGGGTACATCACCGGGTCGGTGGCCAGGTAGCCCACGTGGCCGTTGTGCGCCGAGAGCAGCATCTTGTCGCCGGTGCGGCGGTGCCACCAGGCGGTGTTGTCGGCCATGACCCGGTCGCGGAGGTGCTCCGCGGCGGACACCGATGCCGGGTCGGACAGGTCGAGCGAGGTGAACGCGAAGGTCTGGGCGATGCTGCGGGCGTGCTGCTCGGCCCATTCGTAGGCGTCGCCGCCGGCCCCCTTGTGCGCGGTGACCAGGTCGAACGCCTGCTGGGCGGTGGCGGCGTCGAGGCGACGTTCCGCGACGGGCTTGCGCAGGTAGGCGAAGACGTCGTCGAGGGGGCGCAGGCCCGCGTACAACTCCTCAAGGCGTGCGACGTCCTGGGGGCGGCTCGTGCGGACGTACGAGAGCACCCGGTCGAAGACGGCGTCGCCGAGCTTGGGCGCCCCGACGTCGTTGCCCATGAAGTGGACCTTCCGGCCGGGGTGGCGGTCGTTGTGGCGCCGCATCCAGGCGATGAGGCTGACGAACTCCTCGCGCTCCCAGGGTGATCCGGTCAGTGTCTCCTTCGCGATCCGCCGGGCGTCGCCGGGGCCGCCCTGCAGGTACTCGTCGATCCGCAGGCCCGCCGTCCAGCTCATCTCCAGGGCGAAGGTGGTGAAGCCCTTCTCCTGGACGAGGTGGCTGAAGACGCGTTGCTTCATGGTGAAGAACTCGTGCGAGCCATGGGTGGCCTCGCCCAGTCCGACCACCTTGGCGTCACCGATCATGGCGTCCAGCGCCCGTAGGTCGGCGGTGTTGCCGCCGGGCTCCGTCGAGCGCAGGGGCTGGGCGGCGCGCTCCAGCGCGCGGAGCGCGTCTGCCTGCCGGACCTTCGCTCCGGTGGGGGCGGATGTGGTGGTCGCGGCGGAGGCCGTGGGGGCCAGCAGGGCCGTGGCCGCGAGCCCGGCCGTCGCGGCGAGCAGCCTCCGTCGGCCGATCGCCTGGTGGTGTGCGGTCATGCTGAACTCCTCGGCTCGTTCGTGTTCCCTGGGCGGTGAAACGATCATGGCCTGGGGTGGGAGCCGGCCGCGCTGGGGGCGTCCTCCGGGTTTGATCGGGGGCTAGCCCCCCTTTGCCCTCAGTGAGGGCTGTCCGGCTGGAGCGGTTCGGGGGCCGCGTCCCCGCCGATCCTGCTGTCCAACTCCCTCCACGATCCCGCGACCGGCTACCCGTGGGCGGTCTCGGTGACCCGGCAGCTCGGCCGCAGCGGCGTGCTCCTCACGTACGAGGGCCAGGGCCACGGCAGTGTCACCCGTGGTCCCTGCATGGAGCAGGCCGTCAACGGCTACCTGACGGGTCTGACGGTGCCGCCACACGGCACCAGGTGTCCGGTCAGCCCCGCTTGAGGCCGGTCAGGTGCGCGCCTTCCGAGAGCGGCAGCACTCGGTGGGCGATCCGGTGCTGTCTGATCAAGCCCGTTGGGATCGGGGCGGTTGACGCGATCGCCTTCGGCCTAGGGTCAGGGGTTCCTTCCCTGGCCGGGGAGCGCGGGGAGCGCTGGACAGGGGATGACCGCCCTCCCCCGCGCGGGGGAGGCGCTGGCAGGGATCTCCTCCTGGCACCGGCCCCAAGGCTGGTCCTCGCGAGCGACGTCGTGGTGTCGGTACGCCGAGACGATGGTGCACATGACCACCACCCGGCCCACCCACTCCGATTCACTGCCGCCCCGCTGGGCGGTTCGGGCCGCGCACCTCGTCCCGCTCCTCACCCTGCCGTCGGGAATCTGGCGCCTCCTGCTGGCAGCCGGACACCGCGGCGGCTACACCGAGGCCGGGTACCAGGCGATGGGCATCAGCGGCTGGGGAGTGGCGTACGTCGTCGGCCTGAGCGTTGCCGGGGAGGCTCTGGCACTGCTCACCCTCGGCCTGGTCCGGCCGTGGGGCGAGGTCGTCCCGCACTGGATTCCGCTGCTCGGTGGCCGCCGGGTCCGCGTGCCGGCGGCCGTGATCCCCGCCGCTCTCGGTGCCGTCGCACTGACGGTCCTGTGGGCTCCGTTCGCCGTGTGGTGGGCAGTTCCCCATGCCGACATGACCGCGCTCGGCAGCACGGTCACCGGATTCCTCTACCTGCCCATGGTCGCCTGGGGGCCGCTGCTCGCAGCGGTCACGCTCTCCTACTACCGCCGGCGCCGCGCCGCGCAGGCCTGATCCGGGCGGGCCCGGCCGAACCCGGCGGCGAGCAGTGGCCCTTGCCGGGCTCAGAGGTGGCGCTGTGCGGCCTCGACGCTGTCGCCGCCGCTGGTGTTGAACGCGATCGCGGCCTGCGGCGCATGGCGGCGGATCAGGTTCACGGTCTGTTCGAAGATCGGCAGCAGCTGCTCCGTCCTGCGGATACCGCCACCGATGACGACCACGTCCCACGGGCGCTCGGTCAGGGCCGCGACGAGGACGGACTCGACGGATTCGCCGAACACGATCAGCGCCATCGCCGCGTCGATGCCGTGGTGGCCGAACCGGACCAACTCCTCGTCGAGAGAGGCGCGAAGGGCATCCGCGTCGGCGCCGGGGATCGCCTGTGGGTCGTAACCGACAACAAGGGCAGAAGGCATACGGCCAACCTAGCCTCATCACGGGAGACGCTGACGCCTCTGATGGCCGCGCGGCTCATATCCGGTGGGCTGTTGTGCTCCGTCTGCCGCAGGCATGCCCGGCTTTTGACGCTTGAGCCCCGGGCTGTGGCTGCTGCACGACGGCGCCACTCGGCCGGGCCCGGCGTGCCGGTACGTCCATGGGGGCGCGGCTCCTTCGGATCCGGGGCGCGTCAGGGCACCTCCGGGGTGTAGTCCACCCGCGTCAGGTGGTAGTAGCGGGCCACGCACGCCGTCGCCCAGCTTCGCTTCCCGTTGCCGAACGGCTCCGTCATCTTGCCGATGGGCGTCGGCGCGTACGGCAGGACCCGCGCCCCCTGCGCCACCCGGGCGCGCAGCCAGACGTCCTGACGCTCCCATGCGTGCGCCCGCACCCGCATCTGGTCGCCGAGGTGGACGAGCGGGGGAGCGAGCCCGACGCACACGGCGGCGCACACGGCCGCGGCGGCCCACCGCAGGGCGCCGCCGTGCAGCCGGTGCAGCCGGACCCCCTGGAGCGACTGCCCCAGCATCATGCCGAGACCGGTGAGCAGGGCGACGTACAGGAAGAGGAAGTCGTTCCAGAGCCGGGTGGAGTTCACCACTCCGGCGTGGAAGACGGGATACGCGAGGAGCGTGGCGAGATAGCCGGCGACCAGGAACGTGACTGCTCCGGCACACAACAGCAGCACCGGACGGCGCGGCGGGTCCGGCCGGGCGCCGCCGGGCCCCCGCATCACCAGACCGAGCAGAACACCGGCCGCGATCGCCCCCAGGTACTGCCACGAGGAGAAGGTGTCGATCATGATGTGCCCGAAGCTCCGGGCGGTCCCGGCGAGCGAGTCCGGCGCGATCAGCGAGGAGTCCTTCGCCGCGCCGAACCGGCTCCTGCGGTGCCGGGACCCCGGAGACGTCACCAGGATCAGCGCCCCGGCCAGCGTCCCGGCGACACCCACGGCGAACCAGGCCCGCAGCCGGCGGCGGGACTGGCCGCCCGCCGTCCAGAAGGTCATCACCAGTGCGGCGACCAGCACCACCAGTACGACGACCGTGGTCTGCTCCGACAGCGTCCCGACGCAGAGGCCGATGACCACGCCGACGCCCAGCGCGACGGCCCTGCCCCCACGCGACCGTGCGAGCAGGAACGGGATCACCGCCGCGCAGGCGAGGACCGGGGGCAGCGTGTGTGAGACGGACGCGGCGGGCCAGTAGAACGTCTTGTACGTGTTGGGGGACCCCAGAAGGAAGACCACCGTCACCATGGACGCCACGAACAGCGGAATCCCGCGCGGCACCGTCAGGGCCGCCCTGCGCAGGGCCAGCGCGGTCACGGCCCACAGAACCCCCAGCACGAACACGGCGCTGATGGGGGCGAACCACTGCTGCCCCGGCACGCCGGACCTCCCGTAGAGCCAGACCAGTACGCCGTTCATGGCTCGGCCGTTGTCGTCGACGTAGAACTTCCTGACCATCCCGGAGAGTCCGTGAACGCGGATGACCGGCAGGAAGCACCACTCGTCGCCGCTCGGGCGCACCCAGCGAGCGAAGGACGCGGCCGTCGCGAGGAGCCCCAACGGGAACAGCGAGAGGACGTACGCCCATGGCACGGCCCATGACCTCCGGGGCTCAGGAGCCTTCGCGTATCCCGGCCGTTCTCCTTCTCCCACTGCGAAACCGCCCTCGGCATCCTGGTGGCTGTTCGTTCCCTTCTGTCCGCAGTACCTCAGCCGTTCGGCGGCCGGGATCGCGCACACGCGGACTCCGCGACGAAGCAACGCGAACGGTCTACTGCGGTGCGCTCTTCCGGTGCGATTCTGTGGCGGCCCGGCCCGGCGGGCCGGTGGGAAGAGCGGACCGTGCGGAGCATCGGCGGGAAGCGCGGCATGACGGCAGGGCCGCGAGCGAGGCGGTGGAGGTCGGGATGTGTGCGATGCGGGCGGGTCGCAGGAGGGGCGCGGTCAGGAGCCGTCGGACGTTGTTGCTCTGGGGCGCGCCTTGCCTGGCGATGAGTCTTGTTCTCCTCCTCCTGATCCTCGGCCAGCCTGCCGAGGTGTCCGGGAGCCGGGCCACCACCGCGCTCCTGGACGGACCCGGGGTGACGGGGCGGAGAAGCGGTGCGCAGGCCTGCGGGCGCACGATGGTGGGTGTGGCCCATCAGGACGACGACCTGTTGTTCGTCGATCCGGAGATCCAGGAGTCGCTGGGGCCGCAGTGCGCGTTCAGTACCGTCTACCTGACCGCCGGGGACGCCGGCCACGCATACGCCGGGGGCCACTACGTACAGAGCAGAGAAAAGGGCGTGCGAGCGGCCTACGCGGAAATGGCGGGCGTCCCGAACCGCTGGACACGGCACGACATCCATGTGGGAACCCGCACCATCGCCTCATTCACCTTGAAGGGCACGTTCAGTGTGCGGCTCTCGTTCCTCAGGCTCCCTGACGGGAACCCCGTCGGCACCGGATATCCGAGGTACTCCCACCAGAGTCTCCTGAGGCTCTTCCGCGGCGAGATCCGGGCCATCCAGCCGGTGGACAAGTCGCAGGGCTACACGGAGCAGCAGCTCATCGACACCCTCACCGCTCTCGCCCGGCAGGACGGGATCAGGCACGTGCTCACCCTGGACTACGACAACACGTTCTTCGGGCACACGTACATGCCGGGAGCCGATCACAGCGACCACGGGGTGGCCGGCCGTTACCTCCGACGTGTCGCGTTCGCCCTCCCCGGCGTTACCCCGATCGGGGCGACGGGGTACCTCGGATACGACATGTCCCGCCTCCCCGGCAATCTCGGCCCGATCCTGGCCCGGCAGAAGGAGGCGATCTTCCAGGCCTACCGGGTGGGCGCGGGATGCGAGTCCCGGCCCTGCCCGGCCGGTCACTACATGGGCGGGAAGTACGTGGAGTGGGTGCACCGGGAGTACTCCCTGAAACCTCGGACGGCCCGTCCGGGCGAGATCGTCTCGGCGATCGGCCTGGCGAACGCGGAGGGGCGGCACGAGCGCTGCCTCGGCCCGGCGGCCGGCGCGAAGGGCTCACACGCGACCGTGGCGGCCGGCACCTTCGACTGCACCGGCCGGGCCGATCAGTCCTGGCGCATCAACGCCGGAACCATCGAGTCGAAGGCCGGGCCGCGGTGCCTCACGGCGGCGGCGCGGCGGGTCACCCTGTCGACGTGCGACGGCCGCCCGCACCAGGAATGGCGCCGGGGCGCGGACGGGGAGATCCAGTCCGCCGGAGCCCCGACCGGCGGACGCTGCCTGTTCCAGGAAGACCTGGCGCTTCGGAACCCGAGACTCCTCCTGAAGCCGTGCTCCCCCCTCCGGCCGGAACTGAGCTGGTACGGGGCGGGCACGCTGCCCGGAAGTGTCGCCACCTCCTCCGCGCCGACGCCGGTGCCATGATCTGACCACCGAACGCCCTGGGCCCTCGCGACCCGATGGCCCAGGCCCGATGCAGCGGGGAGCACCCCATGAGGATTCACCTGTCCAGCGTTTTCGTCGATGACCAGGAGAAGGCGCTGCGCTTCTATACGGACGTGCTGGGTTTCGTGAAGAAGGCCGATGTCCCGGTCGGCGCGGACCGCTGGCTGACCGTGGTCTCGCCGGAGGCCCCCGACGGGTCGGAACTGCTGCTGGAGCCCGACGGCCATCCGGCGGTGAAGCCGTACAAGACGGCCCTGGTGAAGGACGGCATCCCGGCCACCTCCTTCGCCGTGGACGACGTGCACGCGGAGTTCGGCCGGCTGCGCGAGCTCGGCGTGCACTTCACCCAGGAGCCGATGGAGAGGGGCCCGGTCACCACTGCGGTGCTGGACGACACCTGCGGCAACCTGATTCAGATCATGCACATCCGCGCTTGAGATCACCGACGAACGATGCCCAGGCATCCGCCCGGAACATCAGCGCGGGGCCGCCGGTCACCTTGGAGTCGCGGACGGGGACGACGCCGGGGACATCGTCGAGGACTTCGAGGCAGTTGCCGCCGTCGCCTCCGCTATGCGTGGACTTGCGCCAGGTCGCGATCTCCACGCAGTCACCGCCGCTTCCGCCGCTGTAGGAGGACTTGTGCCAGGTCGCCGTGGTCAGGCCGTAGTCAGAACCGTGCAACTTCATGGTCGTATTCCTCCGCCACCGACTCGATCAAGGCCAGGGATGCCGTGGGTGGAATCGCGCTGGCCATCACCAGATCGTAAGCCAGTTGGTACTGGCGGACCGTTGCCGGATCGTCCTGCAAGTGGCCGATACCCATGCCGTCGACGTACGCGAGTGGGGGTGCATCCGGGAACGCCATCAACTTGAGAGGCCCGGTCAGCGCCGCATGGGCACCTTCCGTGAACGGCAGCACCTGGGCGACCATCCGGTGTTGCCTGACCAGTCCCGCGACATGACGAAGTGCCTCCGCCATCACCTCCGGACCACCCACCCTCCGGCGTAACACCGCCTCGTCCAGGACCACCCACAACCTGGGGACTGTTGGATCGGCCAGCAGTTGCGCGCGCTCCAGTCGTGTCGTCACCAGCTCGTCGATCACTTGCTCGACAGCCGTGGGCTGATACGCCCAGAACACCGCCCGCGCATACGCCTCGGTCTGCACCGCCCGCGCATACGCCTCGGTCTGTAGCAGGCCCGGGATGAGCTGGGGCGCGTACTCCCGGATGGCCTCCGCGCGGGCCTCCGCCTCGGCGGCCTCCGCGAAGTGCTCGGGGTACTTCGACTCCTTCAGCGCCGCGCAGTTCCGTACGAAGAAGCCGTCCGCGCCGAGGATCTCGTCGAACTTCTCCGCCTGGTCCATCTGCATGCGCCGCACCCCGGACTCCAGCTGTCCGATGAAGGAGCCGCTGAGGAAGAGCGGGGCGCCCAGGTCAGACTGCGAGAGGCCCGCTTCTTCTCTTCGGTGGCGGAGTTCGGCGCCCAGGAGGGCGCGGGGCGAGGAGGAGGGATCGAGCTTTCTGGGACCCGGCATGACAACTCCCTGTGATGCACGTGCGGTTGTTGGAACTGCACCTCTTCCAGGCTAACGAGAGATTGGACACGCTGGGTATGCATTGACATTACTCAGCGTGGAAGGAATGGATCATGACGACTACGGAGCGGCGCAGGGTTACGGCGAGCAGAGTGCGGGAGGCAGAGGAGGCGGTGGCGCGGTTGCGGGACGGGTTCGCGGGGGTCGGGATCACGTTGCCGTCGCTGCGGGTCGACCCGGTCTCGTGTGCGGGAAGCGGGCCGGCCGTGCTCGTCGACCTGGGGCGCTGCAACCTCGACACGGTGCGGCGGCTGAGCAGTCTGCTGGACGGGAAGGCGGCCGGTCATGGTGGGTGAGGGTGGTGACC
>NZ_JAFMPZ010000575.1 GCF_017353455.1 Streptomyces laculatispora | reverse complement strand
TCTGTGATGTCTGGGGGTTTATCGGCTCTTCCTCACGCTTGCGAGGGAATCGAAAAGCATGGGTGGTTCGCCGGGGTGGCGGTGGGCAACCTTGATCTCGCGACGTCGTGACCAGCACCCCGGGCGGTCGGCCAACTGACTCGGGATCAGCCTTACTTTCGGTTCCTGGAGGAATAGACATGGCAAGCATCCGTACCGCTCGTGCCCTCGCCGTTGTTGCCGCTCTGCCCCTCGCCGCCGCTCTCCTCGGTGGTGTGGCCCAGGCCGACAACGGTTCGTTCGCGAACGACGGATCGAACGCGGGTGTGGCCGCGATCAGCGGCAGTGGCGTCGGCGGGGACAACTCCGGCAACTCGTCCACCTCGCAGCAGCAGGCCATCGGGGACGGGGCGTCCAACCACAGCAACTCCGCCCAGGTGAACGGCTCCGCATTCACGGCCATCGACCAGTCCAGCCACAACCTCGCGGTGAACTTCACCAATCTCTGGTGATCCGGTGCCTGCCGCGGACCGGTCGGGGGGCCGGGCCGCGGTTGGGGGGACGACGGCCTGCGCGGTGTCACTTCGGTGGCGGTGCGCAGGCCGTTCGTCGTTCCCGGGGTGGGCGAAAAGGGGAGCGGCCGGTGAGGGTCTGCTGTCAGGTGCCTTGACAGGTGAACGGAATCTGACGGACAGTCAGAAACCCTGATCCGTCAGCCTTTCCCGGGAGGCAGCCGCCGTGCATCTGGCCCCTACGGAGCGCCAGCTACAGCTGCGCACCGAACTCCGCACGTACTTCCGCGATGTGATGCCGGAGTCCGGCCGCCGGACCGGTCCGGCGGCCGAGGACCCGGCTGAGCAGCGGCGACTGCTGCGTCGTATCGGCGCGGACGGGATGCTGGGACTCGGCTGGCCCGTCGAGTGCGGCGGGCAGGGGCGTGGTGCGGACGAGCAGTTCGTGTTCTTCGACGAGGCCTACCGGGCGGGCGCCCCGGTCTCGATGGTCACCCTCAACACGGTGGGCCCCACCCTGATGAAGTACGGGACCGAGGCGCAGAAGGAGTACTTCCTGCCGCGGATCCTGGCCGGTGAGCTCGTCTTCGCCATCGGCTACAGCGAGCCGGAGGCCGGTACCGATCTGGCGGCGCTGCGGACCAGGGCCGTACGGCAGGGCGACTCGTGGGTGATCGACGGGCAGAAGATCTTCACCAGCAACGCGCAGAACGCGGACTGGATCTGGCTCGCCTGCCGTACGGATCCGGACGCGCCCAAGCACCGGGGCATCTCGATCATCCTGGTGCCGACGGACGCGCCCGGCTTCTCCTGGACGCCCATCGAGACCGTGGGCGGGCTGACCACGACCGCCACGTACTACGACGGCGTACAGGTGCCCGTCACCGGGCTGGTCGGTACGGAGAACGGCGGCTGGGGGCTGATCACCAACCAGCTGAACCATGAGCGGGTGGCCCTGGCCGCGATCGGGATGCAGGCCGAGGACTTCTACGACGCGGCGCTCACCTTCGCCCGTACGCCCGATCCGGTGACGGGGCGGCGCCCGGTTGACGAGCCGTGGATCCGGTCCAGGCTGGCCGAGGCCTATGCCCGGCTGGCGGCAACACGCCTGCTCAACTGGCGTTTGGTGGGGGATGTGGGGGCCGGTGCGCTGGCCCCCGGCGACGCGAGCGGCGTGAAATTCGTGGGTACCGAGAGCGCCGTAGAGGTGTATCGGATGTGCCAGGAAATCACGGGCGATGCCGGATTGATCCGGGGCGGTTCGCCCGGCTCCTTCGGGGACGGGGAACTGGAGCGGATGAACAGGGCGGCACAGATCAACACCTTCGGGGGCGGGGTGAGCGAGGTGCAGCGGGAGATCGTCGCGACGATGCGGCTCGGGATGAAGAGGGGGAAGCGGTGATGGCCGGGCAGGGCGTGCGGGACGAACTGTACGAGCGGCTCAGGGTGTACGAGGGGCGGGCGGCCGCCACCGCCGGCAGCGGCAGGGATCTGGTCAACGAGCCCATGATCAGGCACTGGTGCGAGGCCATGGGTGACACGAACCCGGCATACACCGGCCCCGGCGCCATTGCCCCTCCGGCCATGTTGCAGGCGTGGACGATGGGCGGGCTGTCGGGGCACACGGACCGGGGCCAGGCCTACGACGAGCTCTTCGGCCTGCTGGACGGGGCCGGGTACGTCTCGGTGGTCGCGACCGACTGCGAGCAGGAGTATCTGCGGCCGCTGCGGCCCGGTGACCGGATCACCTTCGACGCGGTGATCGAGGCGGTGTCGGAGCGGAAGACGACGAAGCTGGGGACGGGCTACTTCATCACCACGCGGATGGACGTCCGGGCTCAGGACGAGCCGGCGGGGACGCACCGCTTCCGGATTCTTAAGTACCGGCCGGCGGCGAGGGCGGCCTCGGGGGCAAAAGGCACGGGGGCAAAAGCCGCAGGGGCAAAGGGTACGCAGGCCCAGGGCAAGGGGGCTCTGGCCGAGGGCGTGGAGGGAAAGGGGACGCAGAGCAACCGGACGCAGGGAAACGGGACGCAGGGCGACGGGACGCAGGGCGACGGGACGCAGGGAAACGGGACGGAGCGGTCCGGGGAGCGGCGCGGTGGCAGGAGCCTGCGGCCCCGGCCGGTGATCAACCGGGACAACGCCGGATTCTGGAAGGGCGTCTCCGCACACCAGCTGCTGATCCAGCGCTGTGGGGCATGCGGCACCCTGCGCTTCCCCTGGCTGCCCGGCTGCAATGCCTGCGGGTCGTCCGAGTGGGAGGCGGTCGCGGCATCGGGCGAGGGCACCGTCTTCTCGTACGTCGTGATGCATCACCCGCCCTTCCCCGCGTTCAGCACGTCGGAGGAGGCCGGGCCGTACGCGGTGGCGCTGATAGAGCTCGCGGAGGGTGTCCGGATGGTCAGCAACGTGATCGGGGTGCCGTACGACAAGGTGCGGGTGGGAATGCCGGTGCGGCTGGAATTCCTGCGTACGGACCCCGAGCTGGAACTGCCGGTCTTCCGGGGGAGTGAGGGCTGACATGGATTTCACACCCACTGAGGAGCAGACCGCCGCGCAGGGGCTCGCCGCCCGGATCTTCGGGGATCTGTCGGTGCACGAGCGTCTGGTCGCGGCCGGCACCGGTACGGACGCCGAGCTCTGGAAGGAGCTCTGTGCGGCCGGACTGCCCGGAGCGGTCGAGGAGATCGGACTCCTCGGCCTGGTGCTCCTCCTGGAGGAACAGGGCCGGACGACCGCGCAGGTGCCCTTCGCGTCGAGTTGTGTGTACGGGCTGCTCGCCGTCGCCGGACACGGTACGGACGAACAGTGCCGGCGGCTGTTGCCGCAGTTGCGGGACGGTACGGCGGTGGCGGCGGGGGCCTTCCCGGCAGGCGGCGCCGTACAGGTTCGGCCGGAGGGGGGATTGAGCGGCGCGGTGCCGCTGGTGCCGTGGCTGAGGGAGGCGACCCATGTCCTCGTCGCGGCCGCGGACCGGTCGCTGTGGATCGTACGGACCGCGGACGCCGGAGTGCTGGCCGAGCCGGTGGAGACCACGGCCCCGTGGTCGGCGGGACGGCTCGTGCTCGACGGGGCATCCGCGGAACGGCTCGGTGGTGCGCGGGCGTACGAGGAGATGCTCGCAACGGCCCGGACGGCGTTCGCGGGCCTGCAGGCGGGGGTGTGCGCGGGTGCGGTGGCGCGCGCTGTGGAACACACGGGCACGCGCGAGCAGTTCGGGCGCCCGCTCTCGACCAATCAGGGAGTGCTGCTGCGAGCCGCCGACGCCCATATGGACACCGAGGCGATACGCGTCACCGCGTACGAGGCCGCATGGCTCCACGACCAGTCGCTGCCCTGCGCGGCGCAGGCGCTGACCGCCGCGTGGTGGGCGTCCGAGGCGGGGAAGCGGGTCGTGCACGCGGCGCAGCATCTGCACGGAGGTACGGGCGCCGACCTGGACCACCCCGTGCACCGGCACTTCCTCTGGGGGCGTCAGCTCGACGCCTATCTCGGCTGCGGCAGCGAAGTGCTCCAGGAACTCGGCGGACTGCTGGTGAAGGAGGGATCGCGGTGAAGGTCGGCGAGGAGCTGGCACCGCTGGAGATCGCGGTGACCCGCACCCTGATCGTGGCGGGCGCCGTCGCCTCCCGCGACTACCAGGACGTGCACCATGACGCGGAACTGGCCCGGGAGAAGGGCTCCCCGGACATCTTCATGAACATCCTGACGACCAACGGGCTGGTCGGGCGGTACGTCACCGACCACTTCGGGCCCTCGGCGGTGCTCAGAAGGGTCGCCATCAGGCTGGGCGTCCCGAACTATCCCGGCGACACGATGGTGTTGAGCGGCAAGGTGACCGCTCTCGGCGACGACGGGACGGCCGAGGTGTCGATCGTCGGGGCCAACGGGCTCGGCAGGCATGTCACCGGCACGGTGACCATCAGCGTTCCGGAGGGATCCGCATGAGCGTGCGCAGGGCCGATTCGCTCGGCGGACGGGCGGCCGTGGCCGGGATCGGGGCGACCGAGTTCTCCAAGGACTCGGGACGCAGCGAACTCAAACTGGCCGTCGAGGCCGTGCAGGCGGCGCTCGACGACGCGGGGCTCAGCCCCGCCGATGTCGACGGACTCGTCACGTTCACCATGGACACCAGCCCCGAGATCACCGTCGCCCAGGCGGCGGGCATCGGCGAGCTGTCGTTCTTCTCCCGCGTCCACTACGGCGGCGGGGCGGCCTGTGCGACCGTCCAGCAGGCGGCCCTCGCCGTTGCCTGCGGGGTGGCCGACGTGGTCGTCTGCTACCGCGCGTTCAACGAGAGGTCGGGGCGGCGCTTCGGCTCCGGGGTGCAGCAGCGGGAGCCCACCGCCGAGGGCGCGGCGCTCGGCTGGAACCTGCCCTTCGGGCTGCTCACCCCCGCCTCCTGGGTGGCCATGGCGGCCCAGCGGTATCTGCACACCTACGGGCTGACGCCGGAGGCCTTCGGCCACGTCGCGGTCACCGACCGGCGCCATGCCGCGCGCAACCCGGCGGCGTACTTCTACGAGAAGCCGATCACCCTCGCCGAACATGCCGCGTCCCGCTGGATCGTCGAACCGCTGCGACTGCTCGACTGCTGTCAGGAGACCGACGGCGGACAGGCGATCGTCGTCACCAGCGCGGAACGGGCCAGGGACCTGCGGCAGCCGCCCGCGGTGATCGTCGCCGCCGCGCAGGGAGCCGGGCGGGCCCAGGAGCAGATGACCAGCTTCTACCGGGACGGGCTGACCGGCCTGCCGGAGATGGATGTCGTCGCCCGCCAGCTCTGGCGGAGCTCCGGCCTCTCCCCCGCCGATATCGACGTGGCTATCCTGTACGACCACTTCACCCCGTTCGTGCTGATGCAGCTGGAGGAGTTCGGCTTCTGCGGACCGGGTGAGGCCGCCGACTTCGTGGCGGCCGACGCGCTGCCCCTGAACACTCATGGCGGCCAGCTGGGAGAGGCGTACCTGCACGGGATGAACGGCATCGCGGAGGCGGTCCGGCAGATCCGGGGTACTTCGGTGAACCAGACACCCGGGGCGGCCCGGTCCCTGGTCACGGCCGGCACGGGGGTACCCACCTCGGGTCTGGTCCTGGGCCGGGAGGAGTGAGCGGGCGCAACCGGCCCGCGGTGCGCGGCCTCCGGGGCGACCCTGAGGCCTGTCGTACGGCCCTCCACCTACAGGAGGTGGAAGGGGGACCGGACCTACACCCTGAGGCGGACCCGGTTTCGGGACCTGGGGGCGATCCCCGGGGCGGCGCCCGCTCCTAGCGTGGAAGCATGACCACGCCAGTCTGCACGGACACCTCCAGGGGAGCCGCTGCCAACGCGGGACGCACGCCGCACACCCCGCACGCGCCGCTCGCCGGGCACCCGCCGCACACATCGACGGCCCCGCGTGCACCGCATACCTCGGTCGCTCCGTACGCGGTGCCGCGTACGTCGGCCGCCGCGCGCACGACGTACGGTGCACGCGCTCCGTACGTCCCGTACCCGTCGTTCACGTCGTTCGTGAAGGCCCGCGGGCCCGTGCTGCTGCGCGCGGCCCGCTCGCTCACCGCGAATCCCAGCGACGCCGAGGACCTGCTGCAGACCGCTCTCACCAAGACGTATGTCGCCTGGGAGCGCATCGAGGACCACCGGGCGCTCGACGGCTATGTCCGCCGGGCTCTGCTGAACACCAGGACCTCGCAGTGGCGCAAGCGCAAGGTCGACGAGTTCGCCTGCGACGAGGTGCCCGAGCAGGAGACGGTGCCGGGGCCCGACCCCGCCGAGCAGCAGTCGCTGCACGACGCCATGTGGCGGGCCGTGCTGAGACTCCCCGACCGTCAGCGGGCGATGGTCGTCCTGCGCTACTACGAGGACCTCAGCGAGGCGCAGACGGCCGAAGTGCTGGGCGTGTCCGTCGGCACGGTCAAGAGTGCCGTGTCCCGGGCGCTCGGCAAGCTGCGTCAGGACCCGGAGCTGGCACCGGTCAGATGAGGCGGCGACTCCGGCCGGGAAGCGAGGCGGCGGGCCCGCCGATGTCCCCGGACGGTCATGTCCTCGGCGGTGTCCCCGGCCATGGACATGGCTGGCGAGGCCACGTCGGGCCTGGTCATGGACATGCCTGAGAAGGGTGCGGCCATTGCGCACGGAAGGTGTGATTTTGCCGGACGGCACCGATTCGTACGCCCGGGACTAGTGACATACCGCTCGGTATGTGCGCAGAATCAGCGGAACCTTACTGCCGCGTAGCGCCCACCGGGAGGACGCCGTGCTCAGCACCATGCAGGACGTACCGCTGACCGTCACCCGCATCCTGAGCCATGGGATGACCATTCACGGGAAGTCGCAGGTCACGACCTGGACCGGAGAGCCCGAGCCGCAGCGGCGCAGTTTCGCCGAGATCGGCAGGCGGGCCACCCAGCTCGCCCACGCCCTGCGTGACGAGCTCGGGATCGACGGGGACCAGCGCGTCGCGACGCTGATGTGGAACAACGCCGAGCACGTGGAGGCCTACCTCGCCATCCCGTCCATGGGCGCCGTGCTCCACACCCTCAACCTCCGGCTCCCCGCCGAACAGCTGGTCTGGATCGTCAAGCACGCCGACGACAAGGTCCTCATCGTCAATGGCTCCGTGCTGCCCCTCCTCGCGCCGCTGCTCCCCCAGCTGACGTCGCTGGAACACGTGGTCGTCGCGGGAGCCGGTGACCGTTCCGTCCTCGACGGCGCCGTGCCCCGGGTGCACGACTACGAGGAGCTGATCGCCGGCCGGGCCACCAGCTACGACTGGCCCGAGCTGGACGAACGCCAGGCCGCCGCCATGTGCTACACCTCCGGCACCACCGGGGACCCCAAGGGCGTCGTCTACTCCCACCGTTCGATCTACCTGCACTCCATGCAGGTCAACATGTCCGAGTCGATGGGCCTGACCGACAAGGACACCACCCTGGTGGTCGTCCCCCAGTTCCATGTCAACGCCTGGGGTCTGCCGCACGCGACGTTCATGGCCGGTGTCAACATGCTGATGCCGGACCGCTTCCTGCAGCCCGTCCCGCTGGCCGACATGATCGAGCGGGAGAGGCCGACCCACGCCGCCGCCGTTCCCACCATCTGGCAGGGCCTGCTGGCCGAGGTCATCGCCAATCCGCGCGACCTCACCTCCATGGCGCGTGTCACCATCGGCGGCGCCGCCTGCCCGCCCTCCCTCATGGAGGCGTACGACAAGCTCGGTGTCCGTCTCTGTCATGCCTGGGGCATGACGGAGACCTCGCCGCTCGGCACCATGGCCAACCCGCCCGCCGGACTGACCGAGGAGCAGGCGTGGCCCTACCGCATCACCCAGGGCCGCTTCCCCGCCGGTGTCGAGGCACGGCTGGTCGGACCCGGCGGCGAACACCTGCCGTGGGACGGCGAGTCGGCCGGTGAGCTGGAGGTGCGCGGCTCCTGGATCGCCGGTGCGTACTACGGCGGTGCGGACGGCGAGGCGCTGCGGCCCGAGGACAAGTTCAGCGAGGACGGCTGGCTGAAGACCGGTGACGTCGGGGTGATCAGCGACGACGGCTTCCTCACGCTCACCGACCGCGCCAAGGACGTCATCAAGTCCGGCGGCGAGTGGATCTCGAGTGTCGAGCTCGAAAACGTACTGATGGGGCACCCGGATGTGGCCGAGGCGGCGGTCGTGGCCGTCCCGGACGACAGGTGGGGCGAGCGTCCGCTGGCGACCGTGGTCCTCAAGGAGGGCGCGAGCGCCGACTACCAGGCGCTGAGGGCTTTTCTCGCGGAGCAGGGCATTGCCAAGTGGCAGCTGCCTGAGCGCTGGTCGGTCATCGTGTCCGTACCGAAGACCAGCGTCGGCAAGTTCGACAAGAAGTATTTGCGCGAACTGCACAAGTCTGGGGCACTGGACGTCACTTACCTAACTTCGCAGGTCAGTAAGGGTGAAGAGACGTCGACCGGGGCCTGACAGAGTCATCTGACCAGACGAGACCCCTGGTTGGGTCGGGGTCTCGTCTGCGCCTGTAGGCACACTGCTGAGTCACGGGTAAGGATCACTCCGGGACCGACACTCCCAGCGAGCGCAGACGCGGCAAGACGATCGCAAGGCAGCGTTCGACCGAGGCGGCATCCGTCCGCACGATCTCCCCTCGAAGGGGCTCACCGGTCGCAACGAACGTCCAAGACCTGCCTCCCTCGGCCATACGCTCGCTGTCAGCCTTGAAGATCACTGTTACGCCTTGCTCTGCCAGCGTGGTCATGATCGCGACGATGTCCATGCTCCTCCTTCTGCCGTCAGGGGACGCTCACGCTGTCTGCGTGCCTCAGGCTGACGAGATGGCCCACCGACCGCCGATGCGGCATCCGCCCGTTTCCCGTTGTCGCAACTGGGGCCTCTTGACCCTCAGGTACCGGCTGTATGGGTTCCGCACCAAGTAGCCAAATCGAGAAGGGCCTCTCCACCTGGGAGAGGACCTTCTCATCACTGCCCGGACGTCACGTGTTCGTGTTCCACACGACCTCCAAGAGGTCCGGGTTGAACTTGCGAGCACCCTGCCCGGCCGGGCTGACGATCACCGCCTTGATGTGCTTCATCACGATGGCCCGCTGTCGTTCGATCGGCAGTCGCTCGAACTCCTCGGGCGTGTCGCCGGTGTCTGCCGCCTTGGCCTTCTGCACGATGAACTGCGTACGTTCGTGCTTGAGCTCTTCGCCTTCGGTTTCCAGCGGCTCAAGGAGTGCGATCAGCGTCGGGGCCGTGATGCGCTTCTCCTTCTTGGCCCGTACGTATTCGGCGATCTCCGATTCGATCTCTACCAGCCTCGCCGCACCAGGCCACTCCTCGGGGAGCTCCGCGCGGGGGGCGTCAGCCAGTCGCGCCTCTGCGTCGTGGATGAGGTTGATGACGTGACCGTCCAGTGGCTCACCAGCGCGGCTGACCTTCCCGCACCCACCGTCTGTGGACGCAGGACACCGGTAGGAATACCGGCTGCCCTTGCTGCCCGGTTTCCATGTACTCCGCATGTTCGGCACCATTCTGCTGCCGCACTCGGAGCACCTGAGGATGCCGGACAGGAGGTACCGGTACGCGTTGGTGTCGTTCTTCGTCCGCTCCTTGTAGCGCTGGGCGATGCCTGCCAGTACCTCGCGCACTGCCTCAAGCTTTTCCGGGGTGGTAATCGGCTCCCACTCCCCGATCACCGGCTTGCCGTCGGCGCCGTAGTGGATCTCACCCTTCACGGCCCGGTATCCACAGAGACGGGGGTTGACCAGGATGGCCTTGATGGCCGTGCGCGAGATGGGTGCCTCTGTGTTGCGGGCCGTCTTGACCTTGAGCGCCTGCCACTCGCGAAGGATCGTGTTGAGACGTGTCCCCGCCAACAGACCTTCATGTGCCTTGAGGATGAGTTCCGCCTCGTGCGGATCGACCATGATGCGGTCTTCCTTCCAGCCGAACGCGCGGTGCCCGCCGCCGTTCTTCCCGTCGTCGGCAAGCTGCCGATGCTTTCGCGCGATCCGGCGGGACGCGTCAGCAGACGCCTTGTTGGCCATGGTCACCATGACTCGGGCCATGGTCCGGCCGTCCGGCGACGAGAGGTTGATGTCGTTGGTGACTGTCGCGAAGATCAGGTTCGGGCGGTCCTCGTAGATGTCGATGAGCCGTTCAAGGTCCCGAGGCTGACGGGCCAGACGGTCGAGGTCGTACGCGATGAGACCGTCAAGGACCCCTTCACGGAGGTCTTTGAGCAGCTGCTCGAACTCGGGGCGGACGACGTTCTTCTTGTACGCGGACAGGTCGTTGTCGATGTAGTGGCGGACAACCCTCCACCCGGGACGGATGGCGGCGTGCCGCTCGTAGTCCTCCCGCTGACGGTCAACGCCCTTCTCGTCATCCTCTTTGTCGAGGCTGATGCGTGCGTATCCCCCGAGTCGTAGAGCCATCGTGGCTGGCCTCCCCAGATCACCACGGACGATCTCTAGGACGCTAGCAGTGTTACTGCCGTTGTTCATGGAAGTCCTTGAAGAAAGTGATCCGCAAGCAGTACGCGGAGGGCGAGCTGGACATCACCCAGCTCTGAGCCGGAGACCGGTGGCCGACGGCCGACGGCCGGGTACAGGACGAGGGCGGGTACGGGATCTCTCCCGTACCCGCCCTCGTCCTGTCCTGTTCGGTCCGTCCGGTCCGCTCGGCCCAGCGCATCAGGTCCGGCCCGTTCGCGCCGCTGCCGCTGCCGCTGCCGCTGCCGCTGCCGCTGCTACTGCTGCCGCTCTCCGCGGTCAGTTCGTGCCGATCTTCGCGAGCAGGTCGACGATGCGTGCCTGCACCTCGTCGCTCGTCGAACGCTCCGCGAGGAAGAGCACGGTCTCGCCCGAACTCAGCTTCGGCAGGTCCGACTGGCTCATGTCGGCCGAGGTGTAGACGACCAGCGGGGTGCGGTTCAGCTGGCCGTTGGCGCGCAGCCAGTCGACGATCCCGGCCCGGCGGCGGCGTACCTGCATCAGGTCCATCACCACCAGGTTCGGCCGCATCCGGGTCGCGAGCGAGACCGCCTCGCTGTCGGTCGCGGCGCACGCGACCTGCATACCGCGGCGCTCCAGCGTCTGCGTCAGCGCGTGCGCGATGTCCTCGTGCTCCTCGATCAGGAGGACCCGGGACGGGTGCTGTTCGCTGTCGCGCGGGGCGAGCGCCTTCAGGAGTACGGCCGGGTCGGCGCCGTATGCCGCCTCCCGCGAGGCCTGCCCCAGACCGGCCGTCACCAGTACGGGTACCTCGGCCGCCACCGCCGCCTGGCGCAGCGACTGAAGTGCCTTGCGGGTGATGGGACCGGTCAGCGGGTCCACGAAGAGCGCGGCGGGGAACGCCGCGATCTGTGCGTCGACCTCCTCGCGCGAGTGCACGATCACCGGCCGGTAGCCGCGGTCGCTCAACGCCTGCTGGGTGGAGACATCGGGCGCCGGCCAGACGAGCAGCCGGCGCGGGTTGTCCAGCGGCTCCGGGGGCAGTTCGTCGTCCACGGGCTGCGGGGAGGGGCGGTTGGCGACCTCGACCGCGCCACCGGGGCCGTCCAGCGGCTCCGGTCCCTCGGCGGCCCCCTCGTCGGGTGCCCCAATGGCGTACGCGCGTCCTTCGGCCGCCGGAGCGGGCAGCAGCGGCCCGGAGCCCGAGCCCTGCACCGTGCCGCTTGTGCCGCCGGGGCCGGGGCCGCCGGCACCGGGCTGCGCGTTCGTCGGCTGCGGTGCAGCGGCAGCGGGCGCCGGAAGGGCGGCCTGGTCGGCCGGGTCGCTCTCGGGCGGTGCGGCGAGCTTGCGGCGCCGGCCTGCGCCGCCGAGTGTCTGGTTCTGCTGGTGCGCGATGTGCTGGGCGAACGGCACGCCCTGCCCGAGCGTCCGCACGCTGAACGCGCGCCCGTGCGTCGAGTCCGAGGACTCACCGGGCATGGGCGCCTCGGCGGGCAGCGGCTGCCTCCGTGCGTCCGGTCCGGGCACGAGGGTCCGCGGGCGGGTCTCGTCGGGTCCGGTGGGACCGTCGGGGTCTGCGGGGCCGCGGGCGTTGCCGGCCGGGGTCGTGCCGGTGGTGTGCGTGGTGCGGCCCGCCCCGGGCCACTCCGAGTCGCCGTCGGGCTGCTCCCCGGGAGCCCCGGCCGCAGCAGCCGAACCCTGGACCTGGACCTGGCCCTGGCCCGGTACGCCGCCCTGCTCCCAGCCGCCTTCCTGCTCCCAGCCATTGTCCTGTTCCCAGCCACCGTCCTGCGCTGCGGCCGGTGCCGGCTGCGTGGACGGGGCAGCGGGTGCGGACGGGGCGCCATGCTCGGGCAGAGCGGAGGGAGCCGTCCCGGGCAGCCCCGATGCCCCGGGCGGCTGCTGCGGCGGGGCCGCCTGCGCGTCCGCGTGCCGGGCCCGGCGCCGTCCGGTCGGCAGCGGGTGTGCCTGTGGCGGGGTGTGGTCGAGGTCCGGCGGACCGGACACCGCGTCGTGACGCCCCGGCAGCGAGGCGTCGGCCTCGGCGACGGGCGGCATCTGGTCGGCGGCGGTCGGCGGCAGCCGGTCGGCGGCGGCGGGCGGCAGGGCGAAGGGGACCCGAGGCCCCGTCGGTTCGGCCTGGGCGGCCCGGTCCTGTGCGACGGAGAGCGCGCGCCGGGCCCGTCGCCCGGTCGGCTGCTGCCGCGCGGGTACGGGCGCGGATTCCGGAGCGGGCGCGGCCGTACGGGCCTCCTGAGCCGACGCCTGCGGCCGGGCGGCCTCGTCGAGAGCGGAGAAGGCCGCAGGGCCCTGGGACTCCACGGCGTTCACCGACGGCATGGCGGCAGGAAGGGCCAGCCGGCTCTCCCCACCCTGGCGCGCCCGGTGTCCAGCGGCCGGTACCGGC
>NZ_JAFMPZ010000223.1 GCF_017353455.1 Streptomyces laculatispora | reverse complement strand
CACGACGCCCACCCCGCCACTCACACAGCCATCGCCCTCGCCGCCCATCTCTACCGCCGGGGCACCAACCCCTCGGCACCGCAGACCGCCGCTCCCGACTGGCCAAGCGCTTGGCCGGAGGCGAGGACGGGCGGGTTCGGCCGGAGGCGCACGTGATCGACACCGGGGGCAGAGTTCCCCGACCGCTCTCGGCCGGGGCGAACGCTCTGAGCGCGGTGAGGTGGACAGCATCGAGCTGGGGCCGGACCTGCCACGGTCGACGCTCACACATCACACCAGCCTCCTGCGGGAATCCGGGGTGGTGTTCGTCCGCGCTGAAGGACGCAAGCGCATGATCCAGCTGCGCCGCGATGACCTGGAGGCGCGGTTCCCCGGCCTGATCAGCACTGTCCTCAACGGGTATCAGGAGGCCGCCCCCGCGAAGGAGGACGCATGATCCGCCGCGTCTGGCCGCTTGTCGCGGCCGCGAGCGCGCTGGGTATCGATGCCTATGTTCTCGCCGGGGTGCTGCCCTCGATCGCTGATGCGCTCGCCACGACGGCCGCGGCGGTTGATCTGGGTGTGACAGCCTTCACTGCGGCATACGCTCTGGCGGGGCCGTTGCTGTCAGGAATGCTGATCCGTGGGAGTACCGCCAGGGCGCTACTCATCGCGCTGGGTGTGTTCTCGGCAACCTCGTCACCGTGGTTTCGTCGGGAACCAAGGTGTTTCTTGCCTCGCGGGTGATTGCAGGCGCCGGCGCCGGCGTGCTCACCGCGGTGGCAACCGCAGCTGCCGCCGCCATGGTCGCCGACCATGAAAGAGGTCGCGCCATGGCCATTGGTGACCTTCGGGCTGTCCACCGGAACAGTCGCTGGAGTGCCGGTCGGGATGCTCATCAGCAACCAGCTGAATTGGCAATGGACAATGGCCCTGGTCGTCGCTGTTGGTCTCCTCAGCATGGTCGCTCTGGCTGTCAACCTCGTGCTTTCACGAAATGGGCTGTCCGACGGGTGGCCCCGTAAGCGAAAAATGCCTCTGACCAGCAACAATGAGGATTGTCGAGGTCCTTGTTCCTGCCACCGTCGGAGGCACTTCTCAGGTGAAGAAGCGTATCGGGTCCTATTCACGCGTCCGCATCGAGGCAGTGTCCGCGGGGTGTTGTCCCAGGCCGGGGGCGTTCTGCTGGTCGAGACCGTCCGCAAGGCCGGGCTGGACCAGGCGATATCGACTGCGCTTGCGCCGTTGCGGCGTCCTCGGGCAGTGCACGATCCGGGCAAGATCCTGCTGGACGTGGCCCTCACGGTCGCCCTGGGCGGGGACTGCCTGGCGGATGTCGGGATGTTGCGGGGCGAGCCGGCCGTGTTCGGGCCGGTGGCCTCCGACCCGACAGTCTCCCGCCTCATCGACACCCTTGCCGCGGCTGGCCCGAAGGCCCTCTCCGCGATACGGGCCGCGTGGGCCGAAGCACGCGAACGCGTCTGGAACGTGGCCAAGAACGCGGCCCCGGACGCCTCAGGCCAGGTGACCGTGGACCTGGACGGGGTGCTCGTGCTGGCCCACTCCGAGAAGCAGGACGCTGCCGCGACCTGGAAGAAGACCTTCGGACACCATCCGCTGATGGGGTTCGTCGATCACGGAAGCGGTGGGAGCGGGGAGCCGGTGGCCGGCCTGCTCAGGCCCGGCAACGCGGGCAGCAACACCGCCGCCGATCACATCGCCACGGCCCAACTCGCCCTGGCGCAACTGCCGAAGAAGTACAGGCGTGGACGCCGGACTCTGATTCGTACCGACTCCGGGGGCGGAACGCATGAGTTCACAGCCTGGCTCGCCCAGCGCGGACGGTGGCTGTCGTACTCGGTCGGCATGACCATCACTGAGCAGATTCACCAGGCCGTGCTCAAAGTCCCCGCCCCGGCCTGGACGGCAGCGGTCGAGCCCGGCGGCGACATCCGTGACGGTGCCTGGGTCGCCGAGATCACCGGCGACTGCCTCAAGGGCTGGCCGAGGGGATGCGGCTGATCGTGCGGAAGGAACGGCCACACACACCCCGGCGCCCAGTTGCGGATCACCGACGCCTACGGACTATGGCTGACCTGCTTCGCCACCAACACCACCGACATGCCGATCGCGGCACTGGAGCTGCGACACCGCCAGCGGGCACGGGCCGAGGACCGCATCCGGGCCGCCCGCGCCACCGGCCTGCGCAACCTGCCCCTGCACGACACTGCGCAGAACCAGATCTGGCTGGAGATCGTCCAGATCGCCCTCGACCTGATCGCATGGATGCCCATGCTCGCCCTGACCGGCGAAACCCGCAGGTGGGAACCCCGTCGCCTGAGGATCCGCCTCTTCTCCGCCGCCGCCCAGCTGGTTACGACCTGGTTACGACCGCCCGCCGCCGGTATCTGCGGTTCGCCCGCCACTGGCCCTGGACCGACGTGATCACCGACGCCCTGGCACGGCTCGAAGCTCTCCCGAACCCCGGCTGACCAGCACGTTCCCGTCCCTGCAAGCCTCACCACCCGACCGGAGCCGTGGAACCCGGCGCCCACCCGACGCGACAACCGAGCCATCAGCCTGGCCGCCACCAGCCCGAACAGCCGAGACGGCCCGCCGAAGAAACCGACGGACCGTCATGAAAGATCGAGGTTAGAGACAATACCAGTGACTTAAGGGATCGCGTCCCAGCTTCGTGGGACCTTCGTCGGTGGGTTGATTGAGGCTGTGCGCCAGTGCGGGGCGATGGTGACGGCCTCGGCTGGGCTCTGGTCGGGTTGCGGTGGGTGTCGACGTTCGTCGCGTTTGACGCCGAAGCCGGACATCTTGCGTTTGATGACGCGGGGGTTGAAGCGTCTGCGGCGGGCGGGCAGCAGATGCCGGGTTATCTCCCGCAGGCCTTCGGCGAGGGCTGTGGCCAGGCAGTCAGGGGGAAAAGGCCGCCTGCGCGGTGACCTGGCGGCGGGCGAGGCGGAGACTGCGGGTGAAGGAGAGCCGGTCGGCGTCGAGTTGGGCGGCGTCTGCGGTGGCGTGCATCAGGCTGCGGATGGCGTAGTGGACCAGCAGGTGGCCCCAGACTTCCTGCTCGACGCCGTCGGGCGAGCGGGAGCGCAGGACCTGGGCGGGACCGCGCTGGTGGGTCTTCAGCTCGTCCAGTGTGGTCTCGATCTCCCACCGCTCGTGATAGAGGACGGCCAGGTCGGCGGCCGGGGCGGCCTCGGGGTCGAGGATCGTGGTGATCAGCCGGTAGGGGGCGTCCTGTTCGGGAAAGCCTGCGCCGTGAAGTGTGTACTCGACGACCCGCACGGGCGTGGGGTCGGCGCGCTCACGGTCCTTCGCGATGACGATCTCCGACAGATAAGAGCCGTCGGGAAGTTCCTCGCACACCGGCAGGATCTGATGCGAGCGGATCCGCCACAGCAGGTCCGCGCCGCCGGCCGAGGCCGCCCGCCACAGCTCCACCCCGGTGAACCCACGGTCGGCCAGCAACAGATCACCCTCGCCCAGTCGACCGAACAGCCCACGAGCCAGGGCCGGTTCGGAGGACGACAGCGGCCCCAGGGCGGCGGCGGTGATGGCGTGGGTGCCACACTCGGCCAGCGCCACCATCCGCACCTGCGGATACGCGCACCGCTCGGTGCGATGCGTCTTCGGCCGCCCGAAGTACGCCGCGTTCTGCTCGCTGTCCGGCACATCGAAGACCGTGCCGTCGATCGCCACCAGCCGCCACCGCCCATAGCGGGCACCCCGGGTCTCCCCGGTCGCCAACGGCCGGGCAACCTCGGCGAACAGCGCCTTCAAAGGTTCCGGCCCCAGCTTCACCCGCGCCCGCGAGATCGCCGCCGTACTCGGCACCTGCCACGAGCCCGACCACCGCTTCGCCCAGGTCAGACCCTGCGTGAGCAGCCGCGCGACCTCCTCATAGCCCTGCCCCGAAAACAGGCACATCGCCAGCACGAAATAGACCACCACCCGCGGCGGCAGCAGCCGAGTGCGCAGGCCAGAACGGCCGCACCCGGCGACCACCCGGTCCACCAGCTCCGGCGGAAACGTACGCGTCAGCAGCCCGACCGCGATCCGGTCCGACAACCGCTCATCCGTCTCCGGCTTGACCTGCCCCGGTCGTGGCATCCACGCACCTCCTGGACGCCACACTACCAGCCCAGGCCCTTAAGTCACTGGTATTGAGGTTAGAGAGTTCAGCAATAGGGCGCCTGGTTGGTGAGAGCGGTGGCTACACGCGTCCAAACGCCGAACAGCCGGTAGAGGTCGGGCAGGGGGCCGCTGGCCTGGACCGTGCGACTGTCGGCTGAGGTGACACCCGGTATGCCGAGCAGTGTGGAGGCAACCGACGCCGACTGCCAGCGGACGGTGAGAGTGGACGTGCCGCAGTGAGCCGTGAGGGCTGCCGCCTGCCGGGTGGTGAGGCTGCTGGCGACCGCTGTCTCGATGGCTTGGCGCGCTTCGGCGAGTGGGGGTAGCTCAGCAGCGAATCGGCCGCCTGCGTGTTTGACGGCGACGCAGGTGACAGCGGGATCCCAGTCGGTCATCTCTGCACAGGCAGTGTCGTCACCGGACAGCATCACGACCGGGACTCCGAGCGCCGCGGCGGTGGCGTGAGCGAGTCCGATTTCGCCGACGGGCCGGTCTTCGAGCCACATGTCCTCGATCTCGTGGCCCATGAAGCTATGACTCATGACGCCCAGGGTGCCGGCGCGGGAGTGGAAGCCGACGCAAAGCACCGCGTCGTAGGTGGCATCGAGCCCTTCGAGCATGATCATGTTCTTGGGCTTGCCGCGGACCAGGCGGGCGGCTGGGTGCAGTAGCTCGGGGAGCAGATTGCGCATGGGCCCGTGCGCGTCGTTGACGGTGACCGTGGTGGCACCGGCGGTGAGGGCGCCACGGACCGCCGCGTTGACGTCCTCGGTCATCATCATTCGCCCGTGTTCGTAGTCCCTGCCGCTGGGCTGGACGTCGTCGGCGTCGACGAGTCCGGTGATGCCCTCCATGTCGGCGCTGATGTAGATCCGCACGTTGCACTCTCCCAAATAGTTGGTCACTTCGAGGGACGCCGAGCGCTGTGCCGCGGTTCGTCCCGGTACTTCGGTGATCCACACGAGGCTGCGAAAGACTGGTCGGCTCTGCACATTCATCGCGTGGCACTCCATCACCCGCCGAATCGGGCCTCGCCAGCTGCGACTGACTCAGCGGTGGGAGTCCTCCCGCGTCCTGCATCCGCCACGGGGGCGGTTCAAGGGAAGACTCCCCTGCAGGGAAACGTGGGGGCGCTCCCGGGTTCGGCCCTCGGTCAGCGCACGGTGGGCAGGTCGACTGCGTTTTTCGAGCAGGACGTGGGCGTCGACCATCTGGCCGTCGCGTTCGACATAGCCCATCAGGTTCTCTCCGGACCCCCACCCCAACAGCCGCTGGATCTCCTCGGACAGGCCGAGCAGCTTGTCGCGCGGTATCGACAGGAACTGGTTCTCCTCCTGGCGCAGACAGGCGAGGTCGAACGCCATGGTCAGACCGGTCCGGGCCGCATCGGACGAGTTGTCACCACCGCCGTGGTAGGTCGACCCGATCCAGATCAGCGCCGACCCCGCGCGCATGCACGTGGAGACTGCCTCCTCACGCCTGGGCCCGCGCTCGTCGTCCCACAGGTGGCTGCCGGGGATGACCAGGGTTCCTCCGTTCTCCTCGGAGAAATCGCTGACGGCGACCATGATCTGCACCCGCCCCTCGCGGCCATAGTCCGGGTGCCGCCAGAGGAAGCTCGAGTCGTCGCGGTGCAGCCGTTGGTCATCCTGCCCGGGCTGGATCTGGATGGCCTGGGTGACACCGACCTGGATGTCCGGGACGATCTCGACCCGGTCGTCACCGGCCCAGATCGGCACGGGCTTCTGGAGGATCTTCTTGGCGGCTCCGTAGTACAGGGGGTGGAGGGCGATATCCGGCATCAGGTCCAGTCGGCCGAACAGTCCGTCGGCACGTCGGGTCTTCGTCCCGGCGAAGTACGCGTCGTCGCCGCACCGGGTCTGGTCGAGGACCGGCTCCAGCTGCCGGTGCAGCTCGGCGAGAGCGGACGGCTTGAGGAAGCCGTCGATGATGACGCCGCCGTCACGGCGGATGACGTCGACTACCTCGCCTGGAGGCCGTGACCTGCTGTGTTGCAGCTGGCGAAGGCAGTGGAGGAGGATATCTCGGCGACTTCGGCGCCCTGAGATTGCCCCGGTCAGCTTCACCTTCTGCGGCGCCAGGCACGACAGCCCGCCCCTGGCCAGCACGCGCCTGCTCCCACTGAGCCGAACGCTGCCCTACTGGCAGGCCACTCCTGTCAGACAGGCACTGACAATGACTCGTTCTACACGGGCCAATCCGAACAATGCCTACTTTCTTGCTATGACTGAGCAGCTCTTGTGGATGCGGATGCATCGGCCCTCGCGGGCGTCGTCGCAGCGGATGATGACACCTCGGACCGTTCCGACCCAGCACGACAGGGCCGGTGTCGGGGCAATTCCGAACTGGAACGGACCGGCGTGGACCAGCACGACTGGCCGAGCCTCCCCCCGGAGCCTCCTGGCCGACCGGCAGCGCGCGTGCCGTCAGGGCATCTGCGTGAGCACCCGGCAGAGTGCTTCCAACGCGCCCGCCCAGGCACTGTCGGTCGGCGCCCCGTAGCCGATGACCAGGGCGTCACGGCCCGGTGCCTCGTCCGGGTGACGAAATCGCGAGAACCCCTCCAGCGCCAATCCCTGCCACGCCGCCGCGCGCAGCGCCAACGCTTCGCCTCCCTTGGGGAGTTCGAGCATGGCGTGCAGGCCGGCAGGCACGCCGCTGACCCGGACCTCGGGGGCTCGTTCCGCGAGGACCGCGACAAGTTGGTCACGTCGGCGCCGGTAGCGCAGCCGCATCGAGCGCACATGGCGGTCGTATGCACCGGACTCGATGAACTCCGCGAGCGACAGCTGCTCCAGAGCGCTCGCCGACCAGTCGCTGATGCCCTTCGTCTCGACGACCTCGGTCACCAGGCTCTCCGGCAGCACCATCCACCCCAGCCGCAGCCCGGGTGCCAGGGACTTGCTCGTCGTACCCAGGTGTACGACACGTTCAGGATCGATTCCCTGCAAGGCACCGACCGGATGCCGGTCGTAGCGGAACTCGCCGTCGTAGTCGTCCTCCAGGATCAGCCCGCCCGTACTACGCGCCCAGTCGACCGCCGCAGCCCGCCGGTCGGGATGGAGCAGTGCGCCCGTAGGGAACTGGTGAGCCGGTGTCAGCAACACGGCTCCCACACCGCGCATCCCGGCGAGGTTGCCGGTCCTGGCCCCGGATCCGTCGACCGGCAGGCAGGGCATATGCAGCCCGGCGTCGGCAAGCAGTCGCCAGTGCACGTCCAGCCCGTACGACTCGACGGCCACCTCCCGCGCCTGGCGCCTGCGCAGCACCTCCCCGACCAGTTTCAGCGCCTGGGTGAAACCGGCGCAGATCACGATGTGTTCAGGGTGCGTATACACCCTGCGGGCGCGGGCCAGATAGTCGGCGAGCGCGGTACGCAGCTCCACGCGGCCGCGCGGATCCCCGTACCCGAGCGCATCGTTGGGGGCGGCAGCGAGGGCCCGACGGGACGACTTGAGCCAGTCTGCGCGCGGGAAGGTGGAGAGGTCCGGCAAGCCGGGCATCAGGTTGTGCGCGGGTCGCGGGCGCACCGTACGGAGCGGCGCCAGGCCCGTCGCCCGACGCGACTCGGCACGCGGCAGCTCGGCCCTCTGTGCCACCCGGGTGCCCGATCCCTGCCTGGCGATGAACCAGCCCTCGGCCACGAGCTCCGCATACGCGTCGGCAACAGTATTCCGGGCGAGACCGAGATCGGCAGCGAGGCTGCGAGAGGACGGCAACCGGACGCCAGGGGCCAGCCTCCCCATCCGCACGGCCTCGCGCAGGACACGCATGAGCTCGGACCGCAACCCCGCCGTCCCCTTCGCCTCCAGGGCGGAGCGATCCGCCCCTAGGACGCGTGCGATGAACGTCTGCTCGGTGACGCTGTCCACCGAGGGTGGGGCATCTGCGGTCATACGAGGGATTCCTGTCTTGTACGAGTGAAAATTTGAGGAAGCTCCTATAGATCGTCAAGCGGTCTGTGGGAGCGGTTGAGTGGTGTGGATCACATGGGGTAGGTGGCGGAAGATCTCGCGGGCGACGAACCGTTTCAGGCAGCGGATGACGTCCTTCTTGGTCATGCCTTGGGCGGTGCGTCGGGCGACGTATTCCTGGGTGCGCCGGTCGTACTTCATGCGGACCAGGACGATGGTGTGGAGCGCGTTGTTGGCTGCGCGGTCACCTCCTCGGTTGAGGCGGTGGCGGTTGGTGCGGCCGGAGGAGGCCGGGACCGGGGCGGCTCCGCAGAGGTGGGCGAAGGCTGCTTCGGATCGGAGCCGGTCAGGGTTGTCGCCCGCGCTCGTCAGCAGCTGGCTGGCAGTCTCGGGACCAACGCCCGGCAGGGCGATCAGCCTTGGGGCCGTATGGGTGACCAGTGGTCCGATCTCCTTGTCCGCGTCCTTGATCTCCTCGGCGAGTGCCTGGTAGCGGCGAGCGAACCGTCGCAGAGCGATCCTCACCGCGCAGGCAGGGTCGTCGAACTCGCTGCCGGGGCGGGAGCGGGCCAGGGCGTCGACCAGCTCCCGCGTGGACAGCCCTCGCAGCTTGTCCCGCACTACGGACGGCGCGGTGACGATGAGGGTGCGGATCTGGTTGATGGTCTGGGTACGGGCCTTGACCGCGCTTTTGCGGACGACCCGCAGAGCCCGAATCGCCTCCACGATCCCGTTGCGTGCCTTGGGTGTCCCGCCGGCCCGGCCGGACAGGACCGCGGTCGCGGCCCCGTAGGCGTCGATCGGGTCGGACTTGCCTTTGTCCCGCCTCGCCTTGCGGTCCGGCCGGTCCACCTCCACCACGGTGACGCTGTTCGCTGTGAGGAACCGGGCGATCTCGGCTCCGTAGGCACCGGTTCCCTCGATCCCCACTGCGAGGACCTCGCCATGGGACTGGAGCCAGTTCAGCAGCCGCTGGTAACCGGCCGGGGTGGTCTCGAACTGCTCGGTGGCCAGGTGTCGGCCGATGCTGTCGATGACCGCGGCTTGGTGGAGGTCGGTGTGGGTGTCGATCCCGCCGACCACCGTTATCTCGTCTGCCATGCTGGTGTGTGCTGCCCTTCCGACGCTCACCGGTGGGAGGGCGCGAGCCGGTCGGGCAGACGGACAAGACAGTGATGAGACCTCTGGCCAGGCTCCTATGAAGTCACAGAAGCCCGACCGGCCACGCGCCGGACGGCATCGCCCGGCAGGCCGACGATTCCCCACAAGGACAACCGAAGCGTCAGTCAGGCGGAGAGTCAGACCTCCGGGCGATGCCATGGTCAATCCTCACTGTCAGGCGTTGCCGTGCTGTGGGCTACCGGACGGCGGCGGCTGCCTGGCGGTGCTGTTCGACGGCGCGGTCGACATCCTCGTCCAGGAGATCGGTGTTGATGGCGAAGGCGGCGCTGGATCCCGTGCCGGCTGCGGCCACGACCTGCGCACGCGGGTCGACGACGTTGCCGGCGGCCCAGACGCCCGCGACGCTCGTGCGGCCGGTGCGGTCGGTGACGACCCAGCCGGCGTCGTTCTTGTCGCATCCCAGCCGGGTCAGCAACTCGTCGTGCGGGACAGGACGCGGGAAGAGGAAAGCGGCTGCACGGGGCACGACGTGGCCATCGGCGAGTTCGATGCCACGTAGCCGGTCATCGTCGACGACGAGATGCTTGATCTTGCCCTCGATCAGGTGCAGACCGCGTGCCTCCACCTGTGCCCGGTCCTGCGCGGTCAGGTCCAGGGTGTGCGGGAGGAAGACGATGTCGTCGCTCCACTGGCGCAGGAGCAGCGCCTGGTGGACCGCGCCTGGGTGGGTGCCGAGGACGACGAGGGGTTGGTCGCGGACTTCATGGGCGTGGCAGTACGGGCAGTGCAGGACGTCCCTCCCCCATCGTTCGCGGACGCCGGGGATGTCGGGCAGTTCGTCGCGCAGCCCGGTCGCGATCAGGACGCGACGGGCCTTGAGCACCGCCCCGCCCGCCATGCGGACGTAGTAGCCGTGGTCGATCTGTTCCACCCGGCCCTGAAGGACCGGGACGTCGTAGCCGACGATTTCCGCCCGCCCGAGTTCGAGCAGGGTCCCGGGGGGCAGGCCGTCGCGGGACAGGAAGCCATGCATATGCGCGGCAGGCGCGTTGCGTGGCTCGCCGGCATCGATCACCACTACCTTGCGGCGAGCACGGCCCAGGAGCAGGGCCGCGCTCAGACCGGCCGCTCCGGCGCCGACCACCACCACATCGTGGACCTCGTCGGCGTTGCTGCGTAGTGCCCTGCTGTTCTTGTCGTTCGTCGTTTCGACCATGGGAACAACCTCCTGCAGCGATCGTGCGCGCCCGGCACTGACACGACAACCCTCGTTGCCATTTCTGGGACGCACGAGGTGGAATGGGGGTATGGACGAACAATCACCGATCGCCGCCACGCTGGCCCAGGTCGGCCCCCGTCTCAGGCGCGTCCGCGACCAGCGCGGCGTGACCCTGTCGGCACTGGCCGAGGCCACCGGCATCTCCAGGAGCACACTGTCCAGGCTCGAGTCCGGCCAGCGCCGCCCGAGCCTGGAACTGCTGCTGCCCATCGCACAGGCCCACCAGGTACCCCTGGACGAACTCATCGGGGCACCCGAGGTGGGAGATCCGCGGATCCGCGTCCGGCCCAGGGTCCACAAGGGCCGCACGGTGATCCCGCTCTCGGCCCAGACCGGGGGCGTACAGGCCTGGAAATCGATCATCCCCGCCAACCAGAACCAGCCCGAGCCGGTCACGCACGAGGGATACGAGTGGCTGTACGTGCTGTCCGGACGGCTGCGGCTCGTCCTGGCCGACCACGACCTGATCCTGGGGCCGGGCGAGGCAGCCGAGTTCGACACCCGCCTGCCGCACTGGTTCGGCCCCGCCGAAGACTCCCCCGTGGAAATCCTCAACCTCTTCGGCCCCCAAGGAGAACGCATGCACATCCGGGCCAAACCCCACTCCCAGAAAAAGCCACCAGCCTGACCGGAAGCATCCATCACTGGAGACACCCTTTGGGAGGCACGGCGAGTGGCCGGTTGGGTACTGGATCAGGGCGCACGGCTGGACTGCTTTGTTGCGATGTGCTCGGAGCCACTCGATAGCCTTTCGTGCTCTATCTGCTCGCCTTGCGGTCTTCGCCATGGGCACCTCGGAATTCCGGACGCCGGGATCGATCGTGCACCCGTGCTCCGCGAGCAAAGGCCGTATCTTGATCTTGCCGATGGCCCGGGTGATGGAGGAGCGGGCCACTCCGAACCAACAGGCCAGCACTTCGTGAGTGGCCCCGTGACGGAGATGGATGAGGGTGGCCAGAGCCGGTCAACGAACACCAGCCATGCTTCGCGCCGGCTCCCACGGCCCGCTACGCGGCCGAGAGGCCAGCGTGGCGTGGCGGCGCGCATGCCACAACGGGCCAACCTCAGCGATGAGCTCGGCGATCACATCGGCCCGGAGACCAGTGAAACAAGCTCCGCCATCTTGAAGTGGCTGGTCAGCGGGGTGGCGTGACCTGGTTTCGGGGTGCTCGTGCTGGTTGTGGGCGGCAGTCTGTGTTGTAGATCGTCCGACGGGGTGGTTTGCCGATGAGTTCACCGTCCTCAATCGGTCTACCCAGCGACACGACCGTTCTCGACAGGAGTGCCATGTCCACCATCCAGCCGGTGATCTTGACTGCCGACCAGGACGTTCTGCTCGGCTTCTATACGAAATTGTTCGGCGCTGAGGAGATCTTCCGGGCACCGGAGGAAGGCCCGGCCTTCTACCTCGGCTTGCGCATCGGCGACACCGACCTCGGGCTGGTGGCCAAGGCGAACCCGGGGACCGGGGCGGCGTCGCGGATCCTGCTCAGCATCGGTGTCGACGACGTCGACGAGACGCTCGGCCGGGTGGCGGCGCTGGGCGGCTCGGTCCGCGGCGGCCCCAACGACATGCCGTGGGGACAGCGCGTCGCCCACATCCAGGACCCCGACGGCAACCCGGTGGTCCTCGAAGCAGATGTAGCCCCCGCAGGCCGCCCGGG